>JBJMPM010000390.1:0-14272 GCA_045803205.1 Longimicrobiaceae bacterium | reverse complement strand
GGGGTTGCGCTCGTTGCGGGACTTAACCCAACATCTCACGACACGAGCTGACGACAGCCATGCAGCACCTGTCTCTCGGTTCCCTTGCGGGCACTCCCTCATCTCTGAAGGATTCCGAGGATGTCAAGACCAGGTAAGGTTCTGCGCGTTGCGTCGAATTAAACCACATGCTCCACCGCTTGTGCGGGCCCCCGTCAATTCCTTTGAGTTTTAGCCTTGCGGCCGTACTTCCCAGGCGGAGCGCTTAATGCGTTAGCTGCGGCACTGCAGGGGTCAACACCCACAACACCTAGCGCTCATCGTTTACAGCGTGGACTACCAGGGTATCTAATCCTGTTTGCTCCCCACGCTTTCGCGTCTCAGCGTCAGTTACCGTCCAGGTGGCCGCCTTCGCCACCGGTGTTCCTCCCCATATCTACGAATTTCACCTCTACTTGGGGAATTCCGCCACCCTCTCCGGCACTCAAGCTCTGCAGTTTCGGGCGCACTTCCTCAGTTGAGCTGAGGGCTTTCACACCCGACTTGCAAAGCCGCCTACACGCGCTTTACGCCCAATAATTCCGAACAACGCTTGCACCCTCTGTATTACCGCGGCTGCTGGCACAGAGTTAGCCGGTGCTTCCTCTGGGGGTACCGTCAAAACCGGGGCATTGCCTCCCCGGCCCGTTCTTCCCCCCTGACAGCGGTTTACACCCCGAAGAGCTTCCTCCCGCACGCGGCGTCGCTGCGTCAGGCTTTCGCCCATTGCGCAAGATTCCCCACTGCTGCCTCCCGTAGGAGTCTGGGCCGTATCTCAGTCCCAATGTGGCCGATCATCCTCTCAGATCGGCTACGCGTCGTCGCCCTGGTGAGCCGTTACCCCACCAGCTAGCTGATACGCCGCGAGCCCCTCCACGCACGCTCCCTTGCAGGAGCTTTCCTCTCCCGGTGACTCCACCCGGAGAACGTATGCGGTATTAGCCCGGGTTTCCCCGGGTTATCCCCCATGCATGGGCAGGTTGCTCACGTGTTACGCACCCGTTCGCCACTGAATCCACCCCGAAGGGTGAACCCCGTTCGACTTGCATGTGTTAAGCGCGCCGCCAGCGTTCGTCCTGAGCCAGGATCAAACTCTCCATAGAGTTCAAACAGCTCTGTCGGAACAAACGTTGTTTACGCTTGTTCGGAAATTCGTGTTGACTGGTTCCCCTTCTGGCACTCGGAGGACACGACGCCTCCTCCCGGCCTCTCGCGAGACCTTCCGTGCCACGGGGCGCCCTGTTCAAGCACTCCTCAATACCCTGATTGTCAAACGTCGCGCGAGCCAGTGACTCGCTCTTTCCTTCAAGGCAACCGCCCGGTTTCACCCGGTGCGTCGCGTTTTGATCGCCCAGCCAGCGGCGAATCCTTCAATCTAACCTCTCCAACCCAGCCCGTCAACCCCTCTTTTTCCAACTTCCTCCAGGGCTGTCCGTCGACCAACTCCATCAATCTAAACGACTTAGGAGTTGCGGTCAAGGGGCGATTCCAGACGTTTACCCTCTCCCCCCGGACCACCGCCGCCGTTTTGAGCGACAGCCCAATAAGCTAACCCACCTTCCAAGGGGCGTCAACCCCTTGGGCGAGGCCGGTTGTGCTCGCGGTTTTCTGCGGGGCGCGAATGATATCAGGGTCGAGGCGGGCGGTCAACCCCCCATAAGATGCCTGCTTACAACGAGCTACGCGCTTCCCGGCTCCTCGGGCGGGTCCGCGGTCAGGAGGCGCCGCAGCCAGTCGGGGCGGGGAGAGTCGAACTGGTCGTAGACGACGCCCACCAGCCCGAGCAGCTCGCCGGTCGCGGCGGGCCGGACCGCCGCGGGAATGTCGGCGAGGAGCTGGCCCGCCACGAGCGCCATGTCGTCGGGCTCCTCCGTTCCACCCTCGGCCGGCGGCCGCGCATCCATGTACCACTTGCGCAGCCGCGGCCAGGTGACGTGCGGCTGCGGCATGGGGCGGAGCCGGTCGTGCGCCTGCACCAGGCTGTCGATCGTGCTCTTCGAGACGCCGATCTCTCGCGCGAGATCGCGCAGCGACTGGCCCTCGCGCCGGCGCCGAGCGACCAGCGCCGCGACGCGCGCGATCTGCACCGGCTCGCCGTGCGGGCCGCCGATCCCTGGACTCTTTCGTCCTTTTTGTCTTTTATTCGGCGTATTCACGTGGGAAGGTTGCTCGGCGCACACCTCTACGCAAGGTCCGAATCGAGGCGGCGAGTGGCAGAAGAAGACGCGTGCCCCGGCGAGCGCGGTGCGGCGCGGGGCGTGCGCGGCTATTCTGGTGCGCCGTTCAACCCTCCACCCGTGTGCGTGAAAGAGATTGGACAGGGACGAGCTCCCCATCGTGGTGATCGGCGCGGGCGCGGCCGGGTGCATGGCGGCGATCTTCGCGGCCCGCGCCGGCGCGCGCGTGCTGCTGCTGGAGCGCACCCGCGACGGCGGCCGCAAGATCCTCATCAGCGGCGGCGGGCGGTGCAACGTGCTCCCGTCGCGGATGGACCCGGGGCAGTACTTCACCGCCAGCTCGCGCAACTCGCTGAAGAAGATCCTCCTCTCCTGGCCCCTGGCGGAGCAGCGGCGCTTCTTCGAGGAGGAGGCCGGGCTCCCGCTGGTGCTGGAGGCGGAGACGGGGAAGCTCTTCCCGGAGTCGAACCGCGCCCGCGACGTGCGCGACGGGCTGCTGGAGATGGCGCGGCGCGCGGGGGCCGGGGTGCGCTTCCAGACGTACGTCGTGGGGCTGGACCCGCCGGTGGAGGGCGGCCCCTGGCGCGTGCGGCTGGAGGGCGGCGACGCGGTCGAGGCCGCGAAGGTGGTGGTCGCGACGGGCGGCCTTTCCGTGCCGCAGACGGGGAGCGACGGCACGGGGATGCGCATCGTGCGGCAGCTCGGGCACACGCTGAACGAGACGTACGCCGCGCTCACCCCGCTCACCGCCGAGCCGGCGGCGCACGCGCACCTGGCCGGCGTGTCGCTCACCGCGCACCTGGAGGCGCCGCTGGAGCGAGGCGCGCTGCAGGCGGAGGGCGGCTTCCTCTTCACCCATCGCGGCTACAGCGGGCCGTCGGTGCTGGACGTGTCGCACGCCGCCGTACGCGCCGCGCGCCCCGCCGACCAGCCGATCTATGCGCGGTGGACGGCGCTCGACGCGGCCGCGTGGGAGCGCCTGCTGCTGGAGCGCGCGTCGGGAACGGTGCTCGCGCTCCTTCGCCGCCACCTGCCGGCGCGCCTGGCGGACACCCTGCTCGCCGAGGCGGGGATCGACGAGGCGCGCACCCTTCCCCAGCTCCGCCGCGACGAGCGGGCGCGGCTGGTGGAGGCGCTCACCCGCTACCGCCTGCCGTGGACGGGCGACGAGGGGTACAAGAAGGCGGAGGTGACGGGCGGCGGCGTGCCGCTGGGCGAGGTGGACCCGCGCACGCTGGAGAGCCGGGTGGCGCCCGGCCTCTTCCTCTGCGGCGAGATCCTGGACTGCTTCGGCCCGATCGGCGGCTACAACTTCTGCTGGGCCTGGGCGACGGGCCGCGCCGCGGGGCTGGGCGCGGCGGGCACGACGGCTCCGTAACCGCGCGCTACCGCACGACGGCTCGGAAATGGGCGTTGCCGGAGGTTTTCACGCGCGTGAATAGCGCGAATATGCGCGGATATGCGAGTAAACTCGCCGCTACAACCTCACGCGGTCCGCCTTCGCGGACTTCCCTCTCGCAGAGACACAGAGCCACGGAGAAAGTCTATCATCAAAATAGCCGTGCGCACTCCTTGCGTGCACACTCCGATCATGCTTCGACGTACGCTCCTGGCCGCGTGCGCGGCACTCCACGCAGCGGCGGCCGCCGCGCAGCAGCCCGCGCCGGCCGACACCGCGCGGCCCGTCGCCATCGACACCCTGGCCGTGCGCGTGCTGCGGACGCCGCTGCCGCCGCTGCGCGCGCCCTTCGCCGTCTCCGCCGTAGGCGGGGAGGGGGAGCGCGCGGCGAAGCCGGGGCTGGCGCTGAACGAGGCGCTGGCCGCCATCCCCGGCGTGCAGGTGGACAACCGCTACAACTACGCGCTGGGCGAGCGCATCTCCATCCGCGGGCTGGGGGCGCGGGCGCAGTTCGGCGTGCGCGGGGTGCGCGTGCTGCTGGACGGCCTTCCCGCCACGCTCCCCGACGGCCAGAGCCAGCTCAACCACGTCGACGTCGCCGCGCTCGGCGGGGCGGAGGTGGTGCGCGGGCCGGCCTCGGCGCTCTACGGCAACGCCGCGGGCGGGGTGATCCGCCTCTCCACCCCGCCGCCGCCGCCGGTGCCGTTCGCGTCGGAGTACCGCGCCACCGTCGGCCAGGACGCGCTGCTGCGGCTCAACAGCACGGCCGCGGGCACGATCGGCCGGGCGGCCTACCGCGCCAGCCTCACCCGGCTGAAATACGGGGGATACCGCCAGCACCAGTCCGCCGACAACTCGCTCGCGGGGTTCAACCTGGGGGTGACGAAGGGCGCCAGCACGCTGCGCGTGGTCTTCACCGCCGTGCGCTACGACGCGGAGAACCCGGGGGCGCTCTCGGACTCGGCGCTGCGGGCGGACCGCAGCCGCGCCGTGCCGGCGAACGTGTCGCAGAAGGCGGGGGAGGAGGGGCGGCAGGGGCAGCTCGGGGTGACCTGGGAGCGCACGCTCGGCGCCGGCTCGCTGGAGGTGACGGGGTACGGGCTGGCGCGCTCCATCGACAATCCCATCGCCATCCGCTGGATCGACCTGGACCGCGGCGCGGGGGGCGCGCGCGCGGTGTGGACGGGCGGGGTGGGGCTGCTGCGCTGGAGCGGCGGGGGCGAGTGGGAGCTGCAGCGCGACCACCGGGTGAACCACCAGAACCTGGCCGGCGCGCGCGGCGCGAAGCTGCTGGACCAGGTGGAGCGCGTGACCTCGCTCGGGGCCTTCGCGGAGCTATCGGCCGGCGCGGGGCCGGTGGAGGTGCTGGGGGCGCTGCGGCACGACCTCTTCCGCTTCTCGGTGCGCGACCGCTTCGTCACCGCGGCGGACCCCGACGACTCCGGCGCGCGGCGGATGCGCGCCTGGAGCCCCTCGCTGGGGGTGAGCGTGTCGGCGACGCCGTGGCTGGCGGTCTACGGGAACCTGGCGACCTCGTTCCAGACGCCGACCACCACGGAGCTGGCCAACCGCCCCAGCGGCGCGGGCGGCTTCAGCCCCGAGCTGGGCCCCGAGCGCACGCGCTCGCTGGAGGTGGGCGCGAAGGCGCGGCGCGGCGCCGCCTGGGTGGAGGTCGCGGCGTACCGCGCGCGCATCGACAGCATGCTGATCGGGTTCGAGGTGGCGGGGTTCCCGGGGCGGCAGTTCTACCGCAACGCCGGGCAGGCGCGGCACCGGGGGATCGAGGCCGGCGCCGGCGTGCGCGCGCTCCGGGCGCTCACGCTGCGCGCGGCGTACACGCACACCGACGCGCGCTTCCGCCGCTACGTCGTCGGCACCACGGACCTGCGCGGGAACCGCGTCCCCGGCATCGCCCCGCACCGCTTCGACGCGACGGCGTACTGGCGTCCGGCGCGCGGCCCCTTCGCCGGCCTCGACCTGCGCCACGAGAGCGCAACGCCGGTGGCGGACGGCGACGCGGCGGGCAGCCTCTCGTCCCCCGCCTACACCGTGCTGGACCTGCGGGGGGGATGGACGGAGCTGCGCGCCGGCCGCTTCCGCCTGTCACCGAGCCTGGGGATCACGAACCTGCTCGACGTTGATTACAACACCTCGGTCGTGGTGAACGCGGCGGGCGGACGATACTACGAGCCGGCGCCGGGGCGGGCGGTCTACGGAGGGGTGGAGGTGAAGCTGTAGGGCGGAGGGGCGAAGGCTGGCACGGGCAGGGCGAATGAATTCGCTGCAACGACAACACGAAGTCCGCCTGCGCGGACTACCGGCTGTGGTGATGCCGTAACGCACCGGCGCGCGACGGGGCTCCCGGCAGCCGAGGTCTGATACCGCGTCGCAGAGCTTCGTTCCGGATCGGATCTGAACTGAAGTCTCACACGGAGTCAACGGAGTCAGCGGAGTTGTGTCCCGTTGACTCCGTTGACTCCGTGTGAGGTCCTTTTTGCCGAAGTGGAGGGAATCCAGAACTGCCCTCGGCAAATCAGTACGATCCACCTCGGCCGACGCGGGACCGGTCGCGTGCCCCGCGATTGCAGCAGCACGAAAGGTGGAGTCCGCGAGGGCGGACTTCGTGTTTTTGTTGCCGCGGATTCATCCGCCCGCCAGCGCAGAGAGGCACGGCGGCCTCTCTGCGTCTCCGCGTTCTCCGCGTGAGACCTATTCGGTCCGGATGCGAAGCGCGGTGCCCCACGGATCGCGCGCCACGCCGTCTTCGGCCCCGGAAAGGCTCTTCAGCGCGGCCTCCGCGTCTTCCGGAGAGGGGACGACGATCTCCCACTCCAGCAGCCGCGCGTCGTCGTCGCCCGCGGGGGCGGCGCCGGCGGCCCAGGTGTTCAGGCCGAGGTGGTGGTGGTAGCCGCCCGCGGAGAGGAAGAGCGCCCCGGGGTAGCTCCACACCACCTGGTCCAGCCCCAGCCCCTGGTGGTAGAACGCCGCCGCCTCGCCCAGGTCGCCGACGTGCAGGTGCACGTGGCCGATCTTCGTGCCGGCCGGCATCCCCGTCCACCGCTCGCCGCCCGCCGCGCGGACCACGTCGACCAGGTCCAGCGGGTCGGTGGACATCGCGATCTGCCCGTCCACCACGCGCCAGGTGGAGCGCGGCCGGTCGGCGTACACCTCGATCCCCAGCCCGTCGGGATCGTGCAGGTAGAGCGCCTCGCTCACCCGGTGGTCCGACGCGCCGGCGCGCTCGCCGATCTCCCCCAGGTGCGCCACGAAGCGCCCCAGCGCCGCGCGGTCGGGGAGGAGGATGGCGAAGTGGTAGAGCCCCAGCCGCCCCCGGCGGGGCACCGGCGCGGCGCCCGGCTTCTCGCGCAGCTCCACCAGCGCCGCGCCGTCGCCGTGCGCGCCGAGGGCCGCCTCGGCACCGGAGCGGCGCAGCACGCGCAGGCCCAGGACGCGCTCGTACCAGGCCAGCGAGCGCTCCAGGTCGGCCACCTGCAGCCGAACCCGGCCCAGCCGGATGTCACCCGGCAGGCGGTAGCCCGGCGGCGCGATCCCCACTTCGTGCATCGTATCCATCACCATTCCATCCTTCCAAGTCTGCGAAGAACAAATCCGCTCGTCGTAAAACCAGCCCCACCAGGATGTCATCCTGAGCGTCGCCGCTGCGCCGCCACCATCTCGACGATGACCAGCGCCGGCCGTGTCGCGTCCGCGGTTACAGATCCTTCAGGCGCCGCCACGGTCTGGTGTGACCGCTGACCGGAAGAGGCGGCGCCTTCAGGATGACATTTCGCGAGGCGAGCCGGGCAACCGGTCAGGAGTTGACCCGGCGCCGCCGGCCCAGCGCCGCGTCTACCGACCACTCGCCGGGGCCGGCGAGGGCGAGCGCCACGCTGGAGGCCATCAGCGAGAGCGGGAACTCGATCCCGTTGGGGTTGAAGAAGCCGTTCTTCAGGTGCACCAGCACGATCGCGCCCACCATGTTCAGCGCGAGCAGCACCGCCACCACGCGGGTGAGCAGCCCCAGCACCAGCGCGATCCCGCCGAAGAACTCCAGCAGCGCGATGGCCGGGCCCATGATTCCCGGCATGGGCACGCCCATCCCGGCGAAGCCCTGGGAGACGCCCGCGAGGCCGAAGACGAACAGCTTCTGCGCGCCGTGCGCGATGAAGATGCCGCCGACCACCAGCCGCAGCACGAGGAGCGCGGCATTCAGGCGCGAGGCGACGGGAGTGACGGGGACAACGGCCATGGTTCCCTCTTCCGGTTGAGTTTGACTGCTCCAGACCACCACGACGGATGCCGTTCGAACATCCGGTGTTACAACACTTGTTTACGAAAACGATCAGCCCGCGTCGCGCAGCCGGGCCAGGAGCCGGATCAGCGTCTCCAGCTCGGATGCATCCAGCACGCCAAGGCGGCGCCGGTGCAGCGCGTCGATGGGCCCGTCCAGCTCGCCGACCACGCGCAGCCCCTCTGCGGTGATGCGGGTGGTGACGAAGCGGCGGTCGGCCGTGTCGCGCTCGCGGCGGATCAGCCCGGCCGCCTCCATCCGGTCCAGCAGCCGGCTGGCGTCGGGCACCTGCGCCACCAGCCGCTCGCGCACCTCGTTGCGGCAGAGCCCCGTCTCCCCCGCCCCGCGCAGGATGCGCAGCGCGTTGTACTGGGTGCGGGTGATGCCGTAGGGCTTCAACACCTCGGCCACGGCGTGGCCCAGGATGGCGGCCGTGCGCTCGATGCTGAGGTGCGCCTCCTGCTCCAGGCTGGAGAAGGGGCGCGTCTGCTTGATCTCTTCGCGTAGCGTGCTGGGCATGGATGGATGATAGGTGTTGTAACACATATTGTCAACTCCCGTTGCCCAGGGGCCGGTGAGCGGCGTGCTCCCTTCGATCAGGATCAGACCGCTGAACTGAAATGCTCACACGGAGTCGACGGAGTCAGCAGAGAATTACTCCGTTGACTCCATTGACTCCCTGTGAGGCCTCTTCGGTTGGAAACAGGAGGCGTTGCGCCCGGGGAATGGCGGGCGTAATCTGCTGGCCTCGTCTCCCCCTCCCCGGAACCTGGGGCCCACCCCCTCGGAACCAAGGACAAATCCTGTGCTCAAGCGGCTGCTGGGCGGCAACCTGCTGAACCTGCTGCTGGTGTTCGTGCCGGTGGCGATGGTGCTGGAGTGGGGCGTGCACGCCTCGCCGACCATGATCTTCATCGCCTCGTGCCTGGCGGTGATCCCGCTGGCGGGGCTGATGGGCCACGCCACCGAGGAGCTGGCGGAGCGGCTGGGCGAGGGCGTGGGCGGGCTGCTGAACGCCACCTTCGGCAACGCGGCCGAGCTGATCATCGCCATCATCGCGCTCAGGGCCGGGCTCTTCGACCTGGTGAAGGCGTCGATCACCGGCTCCATCATCGGCAACATCCTGCTGGTGTTCGGGCTGAGCACGCTGGCGGGCGGGCTGCGCTACCAGCGGCAGAGCTTCAACGCCACCGCCGCGTCGTCCGGGAGCACGCTGCTGGTGCTGAGCGCGGTGGCGCTGCTGACCCCCGCGGTGTTCCACGGCCTGGTAGGGAACACGGCGCGCACGGCCGAGCACAACCTGAGCCTGGAGATCGCGATCGTCCTGATCGTGACCTATGCGCTCAGCCTGGTGTTCACGCTCAAGACCCACCGCCACCTGTACGTGGGCGACGTGTTGAAGGAGCCCGACGAGCCGGGCGACGTGCACCCCGGGCCGATGTGGCGCCCCGTGCTGATGCTGCTGGCCGCCACCATGGGGATCGCGGTGATGGCGGAGTTCCTGGTGGGCGCCGCCAGCGAGACCGCCGAGGCGCTGGGGTGGAGCGAGGTGTTCGTGGGCGTGATCGTGGTGGCCATCATCGGCAACGCGGCCGAGCACTCCACCGCGGTGCTCATGGCGATGAAGAACAAGATGGACATCGCCATCAACATCGCGGTGGGCTCGTCGATCCAGGTGGCGCTCTTCGTGGCCCCGGTGCTGGTGCTGCTGAGCTACCTGATCGCGCCGGGCCCCATGGACCTGATCTTCACGCCCCTGGAGGTGCTGGCGGTGGCCGTGTCGGTGCTGATCATGGCCCAGGTCTCGGGCGACGGAGAGAGCCACTGGATGGAGGGGGTGCAGCTCCTGGCCGTCTACGCCATCCTGGGCATCGCCTTCTTCTTCCTCCCGATGCGGCACTGAAACGGCGTCTCTCACGGAGGCGTGGAGAACGTGGGGGCCTGCCAGGCATGGTCGGGGATGGACGCAGGCCCAAAAATCTGATATTCTGATCGCGGACTCGCAAGGGAGATCAGATGCCCAGATCAGCCACGGTGACGGATGTCGCCCGCAACTTCTCGGAGTTCATAAACCGCGTCGTTCACAGAGGGGAGGGATTCGTGTTGACCCGCGGCGGCAAGGCGGTGGCCGAGCTGCGACCCGTACCGCAGGGACGCAAGCTGAGCGAGCTTCCCGGGATCCTCGCGTCGCTCCCGCGGCTCGGCGAGCAAGAGGCCGCTTCCTTCGCTGCGGACGTCGACGCCGCCCGCGAGGAGCTGGCGCAAACGCCGGTCAGCGACCCGTGGGAATCCTGATCGACACCAGCGTGCTGATCGCGCACGAGCGCGGGCAGTTCGACGTCGAGGCACGGATTCGGGAGACGGGAGAGGACACGGCTTACCTTTCCGTAATTACTGCGAGCGAACTCCTGCACGGGATCTGGCGCGCGGTAGACCCGAACATCCGCAACCGCCGGACGGCATTCGTCGAAGCGATCCTGCGCGAGCTTCCCGTGCTCGGGATCGATGTCGCCGTCGCACGCATTCATGCCCAGATCTGGGCTCAGCAGCAGGCGGCCGGGCGCATCATCGGTCCGCACGACCTCTGGCTGGCTGCGACCTGCATCGCCCACGGCTTCCGTATCGCCACCCGTAACGTTCGCGAATTTGCACGTATTCCGGGGCTACGGGTCGAGCACTGGTGAGCACCGGCGGAGAGAGCGCCAAAGCGCTCCTACGATTTCGTGCGGGCGGCGGATGCGTTAGATTGTGCGCGTTCCCGAACACGGCGGCGCCCCGAGGGGCGCCGTCTGCGTTGTGTCTTTCCCGCGGGTCTCCCGATGGTTCTTCCCGGCGCTCCGGACGAGTTCGACGCGGTGGTGGTCGGCAGCGGCTTCGGCGGCTGCATGGCCGCGATCGAGCTGGTCGACGCCGGCCTGCGCGTGCTCATGCTGGAGCGCGGCGGGTGGGTGGAGCGCGGCCCCGCCAACTGGAGCGGCGAGGGCGCCTTCGTCCGCACCCCCTTCTACGCCGCCGACTCGGCGTTCGAGGTGCTCGGCGGAAAGGCGGCCGGCGGCGAGCGGCTCTGCACCTGCGTCGGCGGACCCTCCGTCTTCTACGGCGGCGCCAGCTTCCGCTTCCGCGAGCAGGACTTCAGCGCTACGCCGGAGATCACCGCGGGATCGGGCGCGGCGTGGCCGGTGGACTACGCCGCGCTGGAGCCGTTCTACACCCGCGCCGAGGGCGTACTGGGCGTGTCCGGGGCGGCGGGGGAGGACCCCACCGAGCCGCCGCGGAGCGCGCCCTATCCCCAGCGCCCCCCGCCGCTGACCGAGGCGTCGAGGAAGATCGCGGACGCGGCGCGGTCGCTGGGGCTGCATCCCTTCCGCATCCCCCTGGCGCTCAACCACACGGCGGCGCAGGGGCCGGTCTGCGCGCGCTGCACCACCTGCGACGCCTTCGCCTGCGCCATCTCCGCCAAGAACGACCTGGCGGTGCGGGTGATCCCCTACGTCACCGGCAAGGGGATGGTGCTGCGCCCCGAGACCGTCGCCATCCGGCTGATCGCGGAGGACGGGCGCGTCACCGGCGTCGAGTGCGTGGACAAGGCGAGCGGCGAGCGCGGCGTCGTGCGCGGGCGCGTGGTGATCCTGGCCGCCGGCGCGCTGGCGACGCCGCACCTGCTGCTCGCCTCGGGGCTGGAGACGCTGAACCCGGCGGGCGACGCGGTGGGGCGCTACCTGATGCGCCACTGCAACGCGATGACCTACGGCCTCTTCCCCTCGCGGCCGGACCGGGTGGGCGAGCACCACAAGCAGGTCGCGCTGCACGACTACTACTTCGGCGCGCGGGAGCCGGGCGCACCGCCGGGAAAGCTGGGGAACATGCAGCAGGTGATGGGGCCGCAGGCGAGCCTGGTCGCGCACGTCCTGCCGAAGCGGCTGGCCTGGATGGCGCGCTTGGCCGAGCTCCCGGCCAGCCGCCTCACCGGCCTCCTCTGCATCGCCGAGGACCAGCCGCGGGCGGAGAACCGGGTGCGCATCGACCCCGCGCGGCCCGATGCCTTCGGGCTCCCGAAGCTGATCGTGGAGCACCGCCACACCGAGCGCGACCTGGCGGCGCGGGCCTTCATGGTGCGCAAGGCGAAGCAGATCCTGCGGCGCGCGGGGGCGCTCGCCTTCTTCACCTGGCCGGTCTCCACCTTCTCGCACGCCGTGGGCACGGTGCGGATGGGCGACGACGAGCGGACGTCGCCGCTGGACCCGGAGTGCCGCTTCCGCGGGGTGGAGAACCTCTACGTGACCGACGGCAGCGTCTTCCCCACCTCGGCCGGGGTGAACCCCAGCCTCACCATCTCCGCCAACGCCATGCGTGTCGGCCAGCTCATCGTTCGCGCGCTCGCGGGCGCCGGGGCCGGGGCCGGCGCGGCGGGAGGGGCGCGCTGATGGCGGGGGATGGCGGGCTGGGGATCGCGTTCCTGGGCTGCGGCTTCGCGACCACGATCCACGCGAAGCGGCTGAAGAGCCACCGCGAGGTGCGGATGTACTTCGCCAGCCGCGACCGCGCGAAGGCGGAGACGTTCGCGAAGAAGTACGGCGGCGCCGGCGCCTTCGGCTCGTACGACGAGGCGATCCGCGACCCGCGCGTGGACGCGGTCGTGGTCGCCACGCCGCCCAGCTCGCACCTGGAGCTGACGCTCGCCGCGCTCGCGGCCGGGAAGCACGCGGTGGTGGAGAAGCCGCCCTTCCTGCGCGCGGCGGACTTCGAGACGGTGCGGGCGGCGAAGGAGGCGGCGGGGCGGCGGGTGATGATCGCCGAGAACTACTTCTACAAGCCGCTGGCCGAGGCGCTGCGCGAGACCATCGCCTCCGGCGCGCTGGGCGAGGTGCGCATCATCACCGTCAACGCGCTGAAGCAGCAGAAGGTGCAGGACTGGCGCGGCGACACGGCGCTGAGCGGCGGCGGAGCGCTGTACGAGGGGGGGATCCACTGGATCGACTTCTTCGCCAACCTGGGGCTCGAGGTCGCCGGCGTGCAGGGCTTCCGCCCCGGCGGCGACGACGGCACCCCGGACCGCTCGATGGTGGTGGCGTTCACCTACGCCGGCGGCGCCGTCGGCACGCTCTACTACTCGTGGGAGACGCCGGTGCTGATGAAGGGGCTGCACCTCTCCGCCGTCTACGGCACCGAGGGGGTGGCGAGCTTCGAGTCCAACGGCATCTTCCTCTCCGTGCGCGGCCGCAGGCGCGGCCTGCGCGCCCCCTCGCCCGACATCGCGGGCTACGCGGGGATGTGGCGCGACTTCGTTCCCGCGCTGCTCGCCAACCGCGAGCCGCGCTTCGACTTCGACAAGGCCCGGCGCGACCTGGTGCTGACCGAGGCCGTCTACCGCTCACTCGGCCGGGACCTCTCCGTCCCCGGCCTTACCTGACGACACCCCTTTGGCGATGACCATCCTGATCGGACTGCTGGCGGGCGCCCACACCTCCTCGTGGGGGATGTACAAGGACGCGCCGCACGAGGGCTTCACCCTTCCCAAGTACTTCCGCAGCATCATCGTATCGACGCTGATCGCGATCTTCATCGACCGGGGGGTGGGCTTCCGGCCGGACACCTTCGCCCACGCGGCGGTGTTCTTCGGGATGGTGTACGCGAGCGAGCGGCTGCTGGTGGAGCTGTGGAAGACCTTCCTGCGCGAGGAAGACCAGAGCAAGTACTTCATCCCCATGCAGTTCGGCGTGTTCGGCGTGCCGGTGAAGAGCCGCGCGGTGCGGTGGACGGTGCTGCTCGCGGTGGTCGCGGTGATCACGGCGACGGTGTGGGGGGTGACGCGGCTGCAGGCGGCGTATCCGGATGCGCCGAAGTGGCTGGTGCTGCTGCTGGCGAGCGCGGGCGGGTGGTTCAGCGCCTTCGGCGGGGCGTGGAAGGACGCGCCGAAGGAGGGGTTCGAGACCTTCAAGTTCTTCCGCAGCCCCTTCATCGCGCTGAGCTGGAGCACGGTGATGGCGTTCCTGGACTGGCACTGGGTGTTCATCGGGCTGGCCGGGATCGGCTACACGGTGGCGACCATCGAGACCTACAAGACCTTCTTCTTCCCCAACAAGCCGCGCGGCAAGTTCGCGGGGAAGCCGATCCTCTTCCCCAGGATCCTGGAGCAGCGGAAGTACGTCGCGGTGCTCTACGCCTGCATCTGGGCGGCGGTGGCGACGAACCTGGTGCTCGGCTTCATGGGCCCGCGCGAAGGCCTGCTTCCGTAACGGCAACGGCCGTCTCACGGTAGAGTAGGAACCAGGGTCTCCCCTGGTCCCCCTCCTCGAACCGGACGTGCGGATTTCCCGCATCCGGCTCATCCCGACAGGTTCACCGGTCGGCTATCGCAGAGTTGCGCGGGACCTACAGCAGCCTCAG
>JBJMPM010000361.1:0-9903 GCA_045803205.1 Longimicrobiaceae bacterium | reverse complement strand
ATACTAAATCCGCCTGAACACTTGATGTTGACGCAACCCGACCCGACGACGTCATCCTGAGGCCGGCCATGCAGCAATCATCGTCCGCAGAATGATTTGCAGGCCGAAGGATCTATAACCGCGTCAGCACGTGAGTCAGTGAGATGCACCAACTCTATCGCCGGATTTGGTCTGAGTCCTCACACAGAGACGCGGAGGCACCCAGAGAACCTCTCCGTGCCTCCGCGTCTCTGCGTGAGACGGCAGTTTCAGTCGGTCGCGATCTGGCGGGTGTGGTGCTCGATGTGCACCGCCATGAAGCGCATCGCCTTCAGCGGCTGGATGGTGCCGAAGTAGGGGTGCGTCAGCCCGCCCCGCCCCGCCTCCACCGCCCGCTCCATCTCCACCTCCCAGCGCACCCCCAGCTCCCGCAGCCGCCGCAGCAGCGCCCCGCGCGCCGCCGTCACCTCCGCCGGGCGCGTCTCGCGCGGCGACATGACGCGCAGCGGGAGCGAGCGGTGGAAGAGGATGTGCGGCATCAGGATCCAGCGCAGCAGCCGCTGCCTCAGCCCCGTCACCCGCAGCCGCAGCCCCTGGCCGGTGGTGAGCTCGCGGATGGCCACCTCGTAGACCAGCGCCAGGTGCTCGGCCACCTGCGCGCGCGTCCACTTCCCCGGCGCCCAGGGCGCGTTCCAGGCGTCCTCGCGCAGCTCTTCGGCCGCGTCGAGGAACGCCGCCAGCGCGGCGCGGTGCTCCTCCACCACCTCGTCCCAGCGTGGGTCGGGAGCGGCGGTGCGGACGGGGTGCTTCTCGGCGGCTGCGGTGGGCATGGCGGGCTCTCTGCGGGGGTCCGGCCGCGGAGGGGGCCGCGGGCCGGGGAACGACGGGGAACTTCCAGCACTCGGGGACGGGCGGATGAATCCGCGGCAACCACTGCCCGAAGTCCGCCTTCGCGGACTCGCCACCTCCGCTCCGGGGCACGCGACCGGCCTCGCCGTGACCGAGGTTCGCGCGCCTCGGCTACCGGGAGGCTCCTCGCGCGCCGGTGAGCCCCGGCTTCGCTGCAGCCGGCAGTCCGCGCAGGCGGACTTCGTGTGGTTGTAGCGGCGACTTCAGTCGCATCGTCGCGCAATCCACCCCGCCGTGGTTGCAGCGATTTCGATCGCCCTGCGTCAGCGCGCGCCGAGGAAGTCGGTGACCATGTGGATGGACTCGTTCAGCCTCCACCCGTCGCGCCCCCAGTCGGCGATGCGCTGGACGATCTCCGCCACGCTGGAGGAGCCCTCGCGCGGCGGGCCCACGTAGTCGTCGGACGACCACTCGCGCCAGCGCACCCGCCCCTCGCTGTCTGGGCGGTAGAGGAGGAGGACGTAGCCCTCGTGCCCCTCGGGGTGGTCTGCGTGCAGCGCGAGCGTTTCCTTGTTCACCGGGCCGCCGTCGCCACCACGTCGGGATGGCGCAGAATGATGGGCTCCGCCCCCGCACGGGCGAACGGGACCACCCCGTCCACCGCCATTGCCGCGAAGAGGAGCGCCAGGTACAGGAGCGAGCTGCGGTAGAGCGCCCACGCCGGCTGCGTGTAGCTCGGCGCGCGCACCACCTTCACCACCCCCCACATGAACCACGCGCCCAGCAGCGCCGCCGCGGCCCCGTAGAGCGGGCCCAGCCCGCCGTAGGTGACCGGGGCCAGCGTCACCGGCACCAGCAGCGCGGTGTAGATCAGCATCTGCCGCATGGTCTCGCGCTCGCCCCACACGTTGGGGGCCATGGGCACGCCCGCGCGGCCGTAGTCCTTCTGCTTGACCAGCGCCAGCGCCCAGAAGTGCGGCGGGGTCCAGAAGAACACGATCAGGAAGAGGTAGACCGCCGTGAGCGACACATGCCCGGTGGCCGCCGCCCACCCCACCAGCGGCGGGAAGGCGCCCGCGGCCCCGCCGATCACGATGTTCTGCGGCGAGGTGCGCTTGAGCCAGCGGGTGTAGACGAACACGTAGTAGAGGAGCCCCGCCAGCGCCAGCACGGCCGAGAGCAGGTTGACGAACGCGGCGAAGACGGCGAACGCCGCGGCCCCCAGCGCGACGCCGAAGCCGAGCACGTGCCCCGGCGACATGCGGCCGCTGGGGATGGGCCGCAGCGCCGTGCGCGGCATGCGCGCGTCGATGTCGCGGTCCAGGTACATGTTGATGGCGTTCGCGCCGCCCGCCATCAGGTACCCGCCCAGCATCGTCCAGAGGAAGGTCGGCGCGTCGGGGAGGCCGCGCAGCGCGATCACCATCGGCGCCCAGGTGGTCACCAGCAGCAGCGAGATGATGCGCGGCTTGGTGAGGGTCACATAGTCGCGCAGGCGCTGGCGCGCGCCGCCCTCTGCGCCGCGCGCCGCGGCGGCGATGCCGGCGCGGTGCGTGGCGGTGGTGAGCGGCGTATGGAGCGCCTCGGCCACGGCCGCGGGATCGGCCGCATAGGGCGCGGTGGCTTCGTGCATCGGTCCTTCTGCGGGTCGGCTCGGGCGCGCGAGTGTGCGGCCCGTTTGGAGAAGCGTGCAAATATAACCGGCGCCCGCACCTTCGCCACCCCGGGACCCCGCCGTCCCCCGCCGGGCAGGGCGGGCGGGCGAGGGAGGCCGGGACCGGTGCGAACGCATTCGCGCCCAAGCACTTGCGGGCGCGGCGAGGAGATTGGTATCCTCCCGCCGCAGCCATCATCCACAACCGTCATCGCAACGCGCGTTCCCGGAGTGCCGCAGACGCCCCGCAGCCCCGCCTTCGCCCGCTACGCCTGGGGCGTGCTCGCCTGGAACGTGGCCGTGGTGCTCTGGGGCGCCCTGGTGCGCGCCACGGGCGCCGGCGCGGGGTGCGGCAACCACTGGCCGCGCTGCAACGGCGAGGTGATCCCGCCCTCGCCCTCGGTGCAGACGCTGATCGAGTTCACGCACCGGCTGATGACCGGGGTGGACGGGTTCCTGGTGCTCGCGCTGGTGGTGCTCGCCTGGCGCCTCCACCCCCGCGGGAGCCCGGTGCGGACCGGGGCGGCGCTCTCCGCCTTCTTCCTGGTGACCGAGGCGCTGGTGGGGGCCGCGCTGGTCAAGCTGGACCTGGTGGCGGAGAACCGCTCCGCCTCGCGCGTCTGGTGGATGGCGCTGCACCTGGTGAACACCTTCATGCTGCTGGGCTCGCTGACGCTGGCGGCCTGGTGGGCCTCGGGGTGGCCGCGGGTGCGGCTGCGCGGCCAGGGCGCCGCCGCGTGGATGATGTTCGCCGCGATCGCGGCCACCTTGGCCGTCGCCGTCACCGGCGCCATCACCGCGCTGGGCGACACGCTCTACCCGAAGTCGGCGGTGGGGCTGAGCGTGTCCGCCACGGCCACCTTCCTGGAGCGGCTGCGGGTGGTGCACCCGGTGGTGGCCATCGCCACGGCCGCGTACGTGGTGCTGGCGGGAATGCTCGTGCGCCGGCTGCGCCCGGGGCCGATGACCGCGCGGCTCTCGCGGCGGCTGGTGGCGCTCTTCGCGGCGCAGGTGCTGGTGGGCGCGTTCAACGTGGTGCTGCTGGCGCCCGTCTGGATGCAGCTCGTCCACCTGCTGGTGGCGGACGTCGTGTGGATCACCCTGGTCTGCACCACCGCGGCCGCGCTGGCGGCGCCGGAGCCGGCGGCGCCGCGGGAGGTGGGGCCGGCGCCCGCGGCGGCGGGGGTGGCGGGCGGCTGAAGGCGGTTCCGGAAAGGCGTGGAGGGCGCGCTCCTTGCACCTCCCGGCCGCCGGTCGATGGGCACTGACGCGGGGGGATGACGAACGTGAGCGAGATCGCCGAACGGCTCCGCCTGGGGGCCGACGTGAACGTGGGGAAGGGCGAGCGGCTGGCGTCGCTGGTGGGTGGCGCCGGGCTGGCGGCGCTGGGCGCGCGGCGGAAGGGGATCGGCGGCGCGCTGCTGGGGCTCGCGGGCGCGGCGCTGCTGCACCGCGGCGCGACGGGGCACTGCTACGTCTACCAGGCGCTCGAGATGGACACCGCCTCGGGCGCGCCGGAGCGCGGGGTGGCGGCCGAGAACGAGCCCGGCGTGAGCGTGAACGCCTCCGTCACCGTCAGCCGCCCGCCCGACGAGGTGTACGCGCTCTGGCGCGACGTCGAGCGGGCGCCGCGCTACATGGACCGCATCTCGCGCGTGGAGGTGCTGGACGAGACGCGTTCGCGCTGGACCGCCACGGGGCCGATGGGGCGCTCGTGGAGCTGGGAGAGCGAGGTGGTGGAAGACCGCCCGGGCGAGCTGATCGCGTGGGAGTCGCTCCCCGGCGCCGAGCTGCCGAACCGCGGCTGGGTGCAGTTCGCCCCCGCCGGGAGCGACGGGCGGCAGACGGAGGTGCGCTACTTCGTGGAGTTCGACCCGCCCGGCGGCGTGATCGGCGACGCCATCGCCAGCGCCTTCCACGACGCCCCGCGCGACATGATCCGCGGCGACCTGCGGCGCTTCCGCCAGTATGCGGAAACCTCGGAGCCGACGGCTGTGGAGTCGACGACGCAGACCGGCGAGCAACAGGGGACTTGACGCACTGGACGCGGTGGATTAACTTCAATTCACACGTGCTGGGCGCGGCTGAGAGCGGGCACCGCAGTAGCGGAGCCCCAGCGAGTTCTGAACTCGCCTCGGCCGCGCACGTGTTTTCTACCCCGGCCATATCCTTCCGCGCCACACCCGCGCCGCCGCGCCTTCCCACAGCTTCTGTACCGCCCGCGCCGTCGCCGTCGTCTTCCCGCGGTCGCGGTGATCGCGCTGGCAGAGATACGCGCAGCAGTCCGCGAGCTGCAGCAGCCGGCTGTTGTGCGACTTCACCCAGTGCACGTTGTCGACGATGTGGCGCAGGTCCTCGGCCCGGTAGCCGAACGAGGTGCCTGTCTCCTTGTAGCGCGACAGGTCCTCGACGAGCTGCTGCTCCACCTCCTTCTCCTCGTCCGACACGAGCAGGCCGAACTCGCGCTTGCCGCGAAGGAAGCGCTCCACCTCTTCCGCCAGGTAGATGAAGGCGAGCTTGTGCGGATGCATCGGATGCGGATACCGGGCGGCCAGCCGCTGCTTGTCGATTCCCACCCAGATCAGCTCCGCGCCATGGCGTGGGAGCAGCTCGATCAGCTCGGCGTAGATCGCGATCCGCTCCGCCGGCTCCATGGAGGCGCAGGCGCCCTGGCCGCGGTACAGGTCGCTGCCCTTGCACTCGAACCCCGGCGCGCGGCTCGCGCTTCCGAAGCGGCGGTCGAGCACCGCGCTTATCGCGTCCTCCAGCCCTCGCGCGGCGCGGCCGTGGACGGCGAGCGCCATCAACAGGTAGACGGTGCTGGTCGGGTGCGAGAGGTTCAGCCCCGTGTTGCCGGAGCCGTCGAGGAACACCAGGTACATGGGAGTGAGCAGGCGAAAATGATCGGCTTTCTCGCCATAAAGCTACGTCGCGATGTCCGGAGTGCAATGTTTCGGACGGTGGGCCAAAGGGTGCGGAGCCGTTTCGCGGCGTGGGTGTATCCTCGCCGCCATGCACGACAGGAATCCCGAAACGAGAGCGGCGGATGGCTGAATTTACGCTGGTGGCGGACAGGACGGGCGAGTTGCGGATGGACGCGGCGGCCAAGGAGGAGCGCTACGCCGAGATCGCGAACCACATCGAGGCGGCGATCGCGCCGGAGCGCGACCTGCTGGCGGGGATGGCGACCATGGCGTGCCTCCTCCACAACGCGTTCCCGTACTACTTCTGGACCGGCTTCTACCGCCGGGTCGGCGCGACCCGCCTGCTGGTGGGGCCCTACCAGGGGACGATGGGGTGCCTGGAGATCGAGTTCTCGCGCGGCGTGGTCGGCGCCTGTGCGTCGCGGCGCGAGACCCTGGTGGTCGACGACGTGACCGCGTTCCCGGGCCACATCGCCTGCGACGCGGCGTCGGCGTCCGAGATCGTAGTGCCGGTGCTGGACGCGCGCGGGGAGCTGATCGCCGTGCTCGACGTCGACAGCACCCTCCCCGCCGCCTTCGACGAGACGGACCGGCGCTGGCTGGAGCGCATCGTCGCGCTGCTCGCGGAGAAGGAGAGCCTGCCCGTAGTATCATCCGCCTGAAGCTCCCGGTCGTTCTCTCCGCGTCTCGCGCGCGAGCCATCATGCCGACCGACGAACAACGCGACGCGCCGCCCTCACGCATGCCGGCCACGGTGCGCGCGCTGCTCCGCATCCCCCTCTACTACAAGATCCTGATCGCCAACGCGGTGCTCGTGCTGGTGGGCACGCTGTTCGGCAGCATGGTGACCACGGCGTTCGTGCGGCAGGAGCCGGCGCGCTCGTGGTTCGAGGTGGCGGGGCTGCTGGCGCTGATCGGGGTGGGCGTGACGCTGCTGGTGAACGCGGTGATCCTGCGCGTGGCGCTGCGCCCGCTGGACGAGCTGGAGCGCACTGCGGCGCGGGTGCAGCGCGGCGAGCTGGACCGGCGCGCGCCCGTGTCGCCGGTGGCGGACCGCGAGCTGGACCGGCTGCGAGCCACCTTCAACGCCATGCTCGACACCGGCGCCGCGTACCGCGCCCGGCTGCGCGAGGTGGCGGCGCGCGCCCTCAGCGCCGCCGAGGAGGAGCGCAAGCGCATCGCCCGCGAGCTGCACGACGAGACGGCGCAGATGCTCGCGGCGCTGCTGATCCGCATCCGCGTGGTGCGCAACAGCCGCGACCCGGCCGCGATGGAGCCGCTGCTGGAGGACATGCGCGAGCAGGTGTCGCACGCGCTGGAGGGGATCCGCCGCTTCTCCCGCGGCCTGCGCCCGCCCGCGCTCGACGAGCTGGGGCTGGTGCCGGCCATCGAGGCGCTGGCGCGTTCGCTGGAGGAGATCGGCGGGGTGGCGGTGAGCGTGCGCGCCGAGGAGGTGGCCGGCGACCTGCCGCCCGAGGCGGAGCTCGCCACCTACCGCATCGTGCAGGAGGCGCTCTCGAACGTGATGCGCCACGCGCGCGCCACCCGCGCGGACGTACGCATCGCGCACGAGGGCGACCGGCTGGTGGTGGAGGTGGAGGACGACGGCCGCGGCTTCGACCCCGCGCACGTGATGTCCACCGACGGCGGCGGCCTGGGCCTCTTCGGGATGAAGGAGCGCGCCGGCTACATCGGCGGCCGCGTCGACGTCGCCAGCGCCCCCGGCCGCGGGACCACGGTGTGCGCCGAGATCCCGCTCGACAACCAATCTCCATAAAAGCATCTCACGCAGAGACGCGGAGGCACGGAGAGAGAAAACGCGGTGTCTCTCTGTGGCTCTGCGTCTCTGCGTGAGGCGCTTTGAATCATATCATACCGTTTCTGATGATTCATTGTGCATTCAGGGAAACAGAATGGTTTCACACAGAGGAAACAGAGGGACCAGAGAACCGGCCGCAGTTCTCTGGTCCCTCTGCTTCCTCTGTGTGAGACTTCGGTTCAGTTCTCAAGGAATGCACATCGATTCGGCCGAATTGGTATCAGACTCTATTCACAAGATGAATTCCGAATTCGGTAGCAATCACTCGTAATCCAACGACACGATTTTCAGAACACGCTCGATCGGCTGTAGTGCTGCCGGACCGTACTTGATCCTGCGAAGCCTCTCGGCGTGCTGGAGACGCTCGGAGGGTGTTCGCGAATGCCAGTACCGCCTGTATGCCTCGGCTCCGGAGGGATCACCAGGATTCACGGGCGGCTCGGGGCCGAGCGTATCCACATCGTCTGAGGGTTCCAATCTTCAATCTCCCGCAAAGGCGCTGGCGACGAAGGGGGTCTCGGTCATCACGGGCGGGCGGCGGCGGGAGAGGATCAGGGTCCACTGGGTGATGGAGGCGATCAGGACCATCACCACCACCGCCATGAAGACGAGCGCCACCACGGCGTTCAGGTGGTCGTTGAAGAGCATCCGCTGGGCGTCGGCGATCGTCTTCGCGCCGGCGGGGAGGGCGCCGGTGGCGAGCTTGCCGCGGATCATCTCGGCGTGCGCCAGGAAGCCGAGCTTGGCCTCGGGCGAGAACACCTTCTGCCATCCGGCGGTGAACGTCACCGCCCCCAGCCAGGCCAGCGGCGCCAGCGTGACCCAGGCGTAGCGCGCCTTCCCCATCTTGATCAGCACCGTGGTACCCACGCAGAGCGCGATCGCCGCCAGGAGCTGGTTGCTGATGCCGAAGAGCGGCCAGAGCGAGTTGATCCCTCCCAGCGGGTCCACCACGCCCTGGTAGAGGAAATATCCCCAGAACGCCACCATCAGCCCGCTGCTGAGCACGATCGACGGGTACCACGAGGTGCGCCCCAGCGGCTTCCAGAGGTGCCCCAGCAGCTCCTGCAGCATGAAGCGGC
Organism: Longimicrobiaceae bacterium; assembly: GCA_045803205.1. GTDB lineage: Bacteria > Gemmatimonadota > Gemmatimonadetes > Longimicrobiales > Longimicrobiaceae > Longimicrobium. The sequence goes on along the minus strand of JBJMPM010000361.1, from coordinate 1,596 downwards.
CGACGCGGGTACCCGTGTCGATGGTGGTGAGGATGAAGAGCGCCTCGAACATGATGGCGAAGTGGTACCCCACCGCCGACAGCGCGCTCCCCCCCAGCACCCCCGAGAAGATCTGCGACATCCCCACCGCCAGCGAGGGCGCGCCGCCGGTGCGCGCGAGCAGCGTCTGCTCGCCCACGCGCGCCGCCAGCGCCTGCATGTCCGCCGGGGTCACGGCGAAGCCCCAGGTGGCGATGGTGCGCGTGGCCTCGGCCACGGTGGGGCCCACCACGCCGGCCGGCGAGTTGATGGCGAAGTAGACGCCGGGCTCCAGGATGCCGGCCGCCACCATCGCCATCACCCCCACGAAGCTCTCCATCAGCATCGCCCCGTAGCCCACGAAGCGCGCGTCGCCCTCGCGCCGGAGCATCTTGGGGGTGGTGCCGCTCGACACCAGCGCGTGGAAGCCGCTGATGGCCCCGCACGCCACGGTGATGAAGGCGAAGGGGAAGAGCTTCCCCGCGAACACCGGCCCGGTGCCGTCGACGAAGCGGGTGAGCGCCGGCATGTGCATCTCCGGCAGGCTCACCAGGATGCCGGCCGCAAGCGCCAGGATCGTCCCGATCTTCAGGAAGGTGGAGAGGTAGTCGCGCGGACAGAGGAGCACCCAGACGGGGAGCACCGAGGCGACGAAGCCGTAGCCCATCAGCAGCCAGACGAGCGTCTTCCCCTCGACGGTGAAGTATCCCGCCAGGGTGGGATTCTCCGCGACCCACTTTCCCCCGACGGTGGCGAGGAGCACCAGCACCACGCCGATCGCCGACGCCTCGGCCACGCGCCCCGGGCGGAAGGAGTGCATCCACCACCCCATCAGCAGGGCGATGGGCACGGTGCAGGCGATGGTGAACATCCCCCACGGGCTGTGCTTGAGCGCGTTCACCACGATCAGCGCCAGCACCGCCAGCAGGATCCCCATGATGGCGAGCACCGCCACCATGGCGGTGAATCCGGCGACGGTGTTGATCTCCTCGCGCGCCATCTGGCCGAGGCTCTTGCCGTCGCGGCGCATGCTGGCGAAGAGGATGATGAAGTCCTGCACCGCCCCCGCCAGCACCACGCCGATGATCAGCCAGAGCGTGCCCGGCAGGTAGCCGAACTGCGCCGCGAGCACCGGCCCCACCAGCGGCCCCGCGCCGGCGATGGCGGCGAAGTGGTGCCCGAAGAGCACCCAGCGGTTGGTGGGGACGAAGTCGACGCCGTTGTCCAGCCGCTCGGCCGGCGTGGCGCGGCGGTCGTCGAGCTCGAAGACGCGCCGGGCCAGGAAGCGCGAGTAGAAGCGGTAGGCCACCGTGTAGGTGCAGACGGCGGCCACCACCAGCCAGGCGGCGTTGATGGTCTCGCCGCGGTGCAGCGCCAGGGTGCCGAGCGCCACCGCGCCGAGCGCGGCGACCGCGGCCCAGCCGGCGAGGGAGAGGGGCTTGCGCATGGATCGAGGGGCTTGCGGGTGGAGCTGGGCTTCGGGGGCGGTGCCTAAGGATAGCAGGGCGAATGAATTCGCTGCAACAACCACACGAAGTCCGCCTGCGCGGACTACTGTCTGCAGCGAAGCCGCAATCC
>JBJMPM010000186.1:0-12160 GCA_045803205.1 Longimicrobiaceae bacterium | reverse complement strand
ACCGCCGCCGGCCGCAGCGGGCCCAGCGGCGCCGCGTCCTCCAGCCGCGGCGGGCGCCGGGCGGCCGGCGCGGCCGCGGCGGTCCGCGCCTCCGCGGCGGCGGGGGTGGCGCGCAGGGCGGCGGGCGCCCCGCGGGCGGCGGGCCAGGCCGTCGCGCCGGCCGAGGCGAGCATCAGCGCCAGCGCGGCGCAGGAGAGCCAGTAGCGCGCCGCCGCCGCCCGCGCCGGCACGGCCGCCAGCGCGATCCGCAGCCCCAGGGCGATCAGCGTGCACTGCCAGAGCGAGTGGACCAGCGCCCACCCGGCCGAGAAGACCAGCACCTCGCGGCTCATCCCTCCCCTCCCGCGCCGCCTGCGGACGAATCGGGGAGCGCGGCGACGAGCGCGCGGATGCGGGCCAGCTCCTCGGGCGACGCCAGCTCGGGCGAGAGCGCCTGCAGCACCAAGCGGTGCGCGGCGCCGCCGAACGCCCGCTCCACCAGGTCGGCCACCAGCCGCTTCTGCGTGCTCTCGGGCGGCACGGTGGCGGCGTAGACGTGGGTGCGGCTGCTCTCGTCGCGCACCACCAGCCCCTTGGCGTGCATGATCTGCAGCAGCTTGAGCACGGTGGTGTACCCCGCCGCCTCGGATGCGGGAAGGCGGTCCTGCACCTCGCGCACGGTGCTGGGGCCGCGCTCCCAGAGCACGCGCAGCAGCCGCAGCTCGGCGTCGGTGGGGAGTGGCGGGTCACGGCGCATCAGCCGGTCTCCTTCGAGGGGATACGTGGGTCCGAGGAGAAGGTACGAAGACCCTCGTAGTATGTCAATACGAAGGACTTCGTAATATCTCACGCGGAGACGCTGATGCCGCCGTGAGATTGGTTGTGGCAAAGAAAATGACGTCATCCTGAGGGAGCCGCCGCGCGGAATTGCGTCGTTGAGAAAGCCTGGCGGCGACCGAAGGATCTATAACTTCGGCAGCGACACGGCCGGTCCTGTCGCGTCCGCGGTTATAGATCCTTCGGACTGCCGGCTGCTTCGCACGCCGCAAGTTCTGCGTGGCCGTCCTCAGGATGACGTCCTTATGCATAGCGAATTCTGGAAAGCGGTATGAGACACTGAGAAACGGGGAGGTCACACGCGTTCAAGACCCGGTGCGCGTGGCGACGTACGCTATCTGGTGACGACGTGCGTTCACCCGCCTCCGGCGCCGGACATGAAGCGCAGACGATCCCCCTTCCCCGCCCTCCTCCTCGTGTTCGCGGCCGTCCTCGCACCGCCGGCGCGGGCGCAGGTGCTGTCGCCCGCGGAGCAGGCGGCAGCCACGGACTCCATCGCGCGGCTCCTCCGCACCGAGTACGTCTACGACACCACGGGGATGCGCTGCGCGGCGGAGCTGCGGGCGGCACTACCCGGCTTCCGCGCGCCCGCCGCGGCGGCGGAGTATGCCGCGGCCATGACGCGCCGCCTGCGGAGCTGCGCCGGCGACGAGCACCTGGAGGTGGTGGTGGCGGCGCCGGCCCCGCCGCCGGCGCCCACCCCGCCCGCCGGACCCGCACCCGCGGAGCCCGAATGGCTGCCGGCGCTCCGCGCGCGGAACTTCGACGTGCCACAGGCGCGGCGGCTGGCCGGGAACGTGGGGTACCTGGAGCTGACCTCCTTCCCCCCGCCCGAGGTGGCGGGGCCCACCGTGGCGGCCGCCATGGCGCTGCTGGCGCACACCGACGCGATGATCGTCGACCTGCGCCGCAACTCCGGCGGCACCGGCGACATGGTGCGCTTCCTGGCCACCTGGTTCTTCGACGCGCCCACCGCCATCACCGCCACCTGGCGGCGCGCGGACGGCCGGGTGACGGAGGACCGCACCCTCCCGTACGTCCCCAGCCCCCGCCGGGCCTCGGTGCCGCTGTACGTGCTGACCAGCCGCGGCACCTTCTCCGCCGCCGAGGCCTTCGCGTTCGGGCTGCAGCAGCTCGGGCGCGCCACGGTGGTGGGCGAGCGGACGCGCGGCGACGCCAACGCCGGCCGCTACCGCGCCGTCGGCTACGGGCTGCGCGTCTTCATCCCCATGGCCAACGCCCGCAGCCCGGCCACGGGGAAGAGCTGGGAGCGCGTCGGCGTGGCGCCCGACCTCGCCGCGCCCGCCGACTCGGCGCTGGAGCGGGCGCACGCGGAGGCGCTGCGGCGGCTGGCCGGGGCGGCGGGGGCGGATTCGGCGCGCGCCCGCATGCTGCGCTGGGTGGTGGAAGGCGTGCTGGCGGGCACCCGCTACGAGGACGCGGGCGCCTGCGCGGCGCTGGCCGGGAGGTACGAGGGCGCGCGCGTGGTGCGCTGCGCCGGGGGACGGCTCCGCTACTCGCGCGGCGGGAACCCGGAGCGCGGGCTGGTCGCGCTGGGCGGTGGCGACTACCTGCTGGAAGGGACCGACGACGTGCGGCTGCGCTTCGAGCGCGCGGGGGATGGGACGATCGTCCTGCGCGTGCTGGACGCGGACGGCACCGAGGTCCGCGCCCCGTCGCTCCCCGCGGCCGCTCAGGCGGGCGGCGCCGACAGCCGGCGATAGGCTGCGGCGGTCACGCCGAGGCCTCCGCGGAAGGCACGGGCGAGGTGGCTCTGGTCCGCGTAGCCGGCCTCCACCGCCGCGCGGGCCAGCGGCGTGCCCTCCGCCACCAGCCCCATGGCGCGCTGCAGCCGCAGGAGGCGGCGGTACTCGCCCATGGTGCAGCCGAACGCGCGCCGGAACGCCCGCGCCAGGTAGGCGCGGTCCACGCCCAGCGCCTCCGCCACGGCGCCCAGCAGCAGCGGCTGGTCGCGGTGCGCGGCGAGGTAGTCCCGCGCGCGGCGGGCCACGGCGGCGCAGTCCGCGGACGGCGGGGGCGCCAGCGTGTCCGCCGCCCGCAGCAGCGCCTCCTCCACCGTCGCCTCGTCCAGCCATCCCTGCCGCGCGGCCGAGAAGATCCGCAGCATCGCGCGGGTGACGGGGCCGCCCCGCTCCACCCGCCAAGCGCCCGGCGGGCGCAGCTCCCCGGGCTGGTCGCCGAACGTCAGCACGAAGGAGCGGGCACCTCCCGGCGCGATCAGGTCGGCGTGCGCCTGCCCCGCCGGCATCACCACCACGCTCCCCGCCTCGGCCACCTCGGTGCGCCCCCGGTGCTCCTCGCGGAAGCCGCCCGCCAGCACCAGGCAGAGGTACGGCCGTTCGTGCGCGTGCGGCGGGTAACATGACTGCGGCGCGTAGACCGCGTGCGTCAGCGTCCACGCGCCGCAGCGCTGCTCGCGGGCCGCGCGGCCGTGCGTGGTGAGGGGCGAGGGTCGGCCGGGTGCGCTCATCCCCACAGAATGCGGCCACCGGGGCGGTGGCGCCACCTCGCCGTCGCTCTCTCTTTGAAGGCCACGCGCCGACGCCGCAGCCTGCGGGAGCACCACGAGCTTTTATCAGTACAATCAGTGCCACGGGGTCAACATGGTGGCGTTCCTCATGGCGGCATGGGCCCATGAAGGCAACGGAACCACAGGAGCCAACGGGCACTACTCGACGGCAGTATACGCCGCTTCGCAGCCGGGGAACGACCCGTATGCAGGCGCCGAGGCAATGGTCAGCGAAGATTGGGAGACGCTGACCGATTTCACTACTCGCGTCCGGTTGATGGCTCAGGAAGCAGGGATGCGGATAGCCAACTACTCCTCGGATGCCTCCGGCAACGTGTCGGGGAATTGGTCGGGTACGCTCTGGATCTGGAACTACAGTACGAGCCAATTCTACGCGATCACGATGAGCATTTAACCGGAGGAGGCCGTTCCAATGTTCAGAATCAAGGCCCTTGGGCTTGCGACTAGCGCGCTACTCCTGTCGGTCGGCTGTGCCGGTGCTCAGGCCGGACGCGCGCCGGTCAGACTCGAAACTCCCGGCTGGTCTGCCGATAGCCTTCTCACGTGGTTCGAGTCGGAGGCGATAGACCCGACCCAACGTGCGGCCGGTGTGGGGATGGCGCGAGTTCTCTACGTCCTCACCCACCCGGTTCCGGCTTCCAAACAGGACTCCGTCGCGGACGGCTTGGAGCGTCTGGCGTTGCGACCTAACGCCCTAGAAGCCGCCAAGATGGCCGCAGTCAGCTATCTCGCCGTGGCGGGCGCATCATCTGTCTCAAGACCCCTTCCAACATCTGCTGCGAGACTAGGACGGGTTTTCCGTGCGTCGCGCGATCGAGGCGTGCGCACGTCCGTTCTGATGCTGTCCTGGACCCTCGCGGACCGAGGCGGGATGATCCCTCTGCTTCGTGAGGTAGCTACCGCAGCGCCCGATAACACTCGTGCGCAAAGCATCGATGATGATTCGGACCCCGCTGCACTGGCGATTGGAGCGTTGTCCAGAATGGGTGAGCCAGGACGAGCCGTCCTGATCGAGTTGCACCAGAAAAAGCTGGTACGTTCTCCCCGCGCCCAAGTAGAATTGCGGATGGTGATTGAGCGCTCGCCAGCGCAGTTCAACTGACGAAGCATCTCGGACGCGCAAACTGCGGCCAGTGGATTTCCCAGCAGGCGTAGCCGCTCACGTTCGGTGGGTGAAGTGGCGTTGCCCTAAGCCCGCCGAACGATTCTCTCCACCCCCCACGTCGTGCCGTCAAGCGGAAGATCGACTCGCGGCTCGCCTTCGAATCCGTATACCACCAGGTCCGAAGCTTCTCTCTGTTTTGCCACCAGGAGGGGTACCCTTTAGAAACCTCTGCCGGCCCGGTGCGCGCACGAAGTCGACCGCGTGCGCGCCCTCTCTTCGACGGCCCGGGAGCGCCCTGGCTGGCCGCGCTGCCTTTCCTGCCGGAGATGAAAAGCCGCGAGGATGCGGGTCAGGCGCCCGCGTCTCACACCCCGCAGCCGGACCCCGCCACCGAAACCGCCCTGGTGCCGCGGATCTTGTAGATTCCGGCAGAGTCGCCCTCGTAGTACCTCGACCTGACGATGATCTCGTAGGCTCCGTCGCCGTCCAGGTCGTACACGCCGCCGAGCTCGGACACCGACGGGACGGCGGTGGGGCTGGAGCGGGGATGATACGTCTCCTCCAGCACGATGGTCCGCACCACTCCCTGCACCAGCTTTCTCACGAACACCATCGAGTAGTCGCCCGCGCGGGCGGCCCAGCCGAGCTGCTCAGCCGCGCGCGTCGCCGAGACGATCGCCTCCTCGGTGCCGTCTCCGTCCAGGTCCGCGCGCACCACGCGGGTGATGCGGACCTCGGGGTTGGCGATGCCGTGCGCCCTGGCCAGCCTCCGCACGTCCGCGGCATAGGCGGGATTGGCGGCGTCTCCCGGCGAGACCGCGCGCGGGCGGACGTTCCAGCCGCCCACCACGGCCACGTCGCCGTCCTCCACCTCCGGCGTGAGCGTCACGATGCGCGCATCGTCGCAGGGTTCTCCCGGCTCCGGGCGCGAGCCCGTGGCCACGCCGACCGCGCGACCGCCCGCGAACACGCGATACCGCTCCCCGCCGCGGACCAGCGAAGCGGCGCGCTCCGCGTCGCGCCAGACACCGTTCACCACCACGCCCAGCAGGTATCCGCGCCGCGCGTCGACGACCGGTTGGACGCGCTGCGCGGCTGCCCGCGCGCTCCCCGCGGCCACGAGGGCCGCCAGCAGCAAGGGAATGCTCCTACGCATGATGGACCTCGAGCGCTGGAAGGAGGAAGCGTTGGGGGGAAAGGCCGGCGGGGTTTGCCGTGGGCCCGTCGTGACGGGTCGGAGGGCGGGCGGATGCGAAGGCGGCTCGCGCTTGCGACCAACCTTTGTTTGCCACGGTACCGGTTCCCCGGCGGGGAAGCAAGGGACCGGGGACCGGGCGCCAGGGTCAGGCGCCGTGCCGGGCCCGACCGCCCGCCGTGGACCTCGGCCGCGGAGCAGGATCGGAAGAGGCGCCGCGCGCCGGGATCCTCTCCGCGCCGGCTTGCGCGCGGGCGTAGATCTCGAACCACGGCGCGGCGCCGGCCGGGGCGGCGGTGCGGAGGAGGCGCTTGAGCGCGCGCTCTTCCCATGCGGCCCAGCGGCGCGTGCGGTCGCCGGAGATCGGGATCAGCACGTCGCCGACGGTGGCGAGCACGCGGAAGCCTTCTTCCTCCAGGAGGCGGCGGAGGCCGCGGCGGGTGAAGCCGGCGCGGTAGGGGAAGGCGAGGAGGTTGTTCCAGGCCAGCACCCCCCGGGCGAGCGGCGCCGTAGGGCCGTCGAGCCGGCGGCGGACCGCGGCGTAGAACCCGCCGTCGGGCACGCGCAGGGCCAGCACCCCGCCCGGCCGCAGCAGCGACCGCGCCGTACGGACGGCGCACCCCGGGTCGGGGAGCTGCTCGAAGCAGTTCCAGATCGCCACCGCGTCGTAGGCGCGCCCGCGCGGCGCGTCCTCGAGCGTGCCGCGCGCGGCGGCGAGCCCCTGTGCGCGCGCGAAGTCGACGGCGTCCGCGTTCACGTCCAGCCCCTCGAAGCGCCATCCGCCGTCGCGGGCGGCGGCGAGGAAGGCGCCGGTGTGGCTCCCCACCTCCAGCCCCGTCCCCGTGCGGCCGGCGAAGCGGCACACCCTCCGAAGCTGCTGGCGGTAGCTGCGCCGCAGCATGGGGAAGCCGGCGCGGAGCGCCGCGGGGTCCAGCTCCTCCTCGGCGTAGAGGGCCGCCACCGCCTCCCCGCGCTCGCGCGGGTCGCGGTAGACGGTGCCGCACGCGCGGCAGCCGGCGAGGGCGATCGGCGGGTCCTGGGAGAACACCACGCGGTCCGCCAGGTACCGCACCGGCGCCCCCGCCTCCACCCGCCGCAGGTGGAACTCCCACAGGCTCTCCAGCTCGCGCCGGACATCGTCGGGCCCGGCCACGACCTCGCGCTCGCGCGCTCCACAGGCGGGGCAGCTCCCGCGCTCGTATTCCACGTCCATCCCCGCTCGCTGGCGCATCGCACGTGCCGGCCGCACCTCCACGCGCGGTTCAGCCGAGTCCGGCAACGACGCCATGCCACGTTGCGAAGCTTCGATCAGGATTACGCCCTCCAACCAGGCGGACAGGCGTCCGACAGCAGCGCGAGCGGAGCTGATCAGAAATCCACCCACACACACTGACGTGGGGCGCGCCGTCGACGATTCACAGGTCGCAAAAGGGCGACCTGTATATCGCATCGCCCGCCGCGGGCGATCCGTGGAGGCGCGTCACCGTCGGCGGATCGACGGCGGGAGAGGCCGTTTCGTCCCCACGCCCCGCGCTTCATCCCGCGAGCGTTGAGATCGCATCACCGATCACGCTACCCTTCGACCGCCAGCGCTGCCCGGAGGGCGCCATCCGCACCCCGGGCCGCGCATGCACGGTTCCCGCCCGTCGTCCGAAACCACCATCCTGGAGATACCACCATGGGCAAGAAGCTGCGCCTGAGCCTGGACCGGTTGGAAGTGGAGAGCTTCTCCGTGCGAACGGAGGAGAAGGCTGAAGGGACGGTGGCGGCGTTCGCCACGCGTCGCGACTACGACACCTGCGATGGTCCTACCTGCATCCAGGCGAGCAACTGCGTTATGCAGACCTGCTTCTTCTATCCCTGCTGACGCTCGCCGGGCACACCCGGATCAACCGAAGTGCCGGCCGCGAAAACCGGAGGGTCTCTTCCCGCTCGATTCGCCCCGGTCCACCCGTCGAAGTCGAACGAAAACCGGGCGCCTCCCCCGCGGAGGCGCCCGGTCTTCATTCATGCGACAGTCCCCGCGAACCGCTTCCCGGCGAGATCATCCGCCCGCGGCCGGCTCAGCGCGCCTGCCGGATCGCACGTGCCGGCCTGCGCGCCGCCACGCGAACGCGCGGCGTGAGCGATCCATCTCATCGCCCATTGTCAACCTCGGCTCACCAGCCTGAGAACCACTGTCGGGTTTTTCCGACGTCTCCTCTTCCCTACCTTCTCCCATCGTGCGACGGCCAACGGCAGAAGACTCGCGACACACGGTCGCCAGGTCGCGGTCGGCACGTGGACGGTCGAAGCGCCACGAAGGCGCGCGTGCAGTCCGCGAAGGCGGACTTCGGGCCGTTGTTGCCGCCTTCATTCGCCCGGCGGGGGGTGAGCCGACCTCTACCGAACCGGGCCACGAAAAAGGAGAACGAGCATGGAGATCAGGCGAGCCGGATCGCAGCCGTCCGGGAAGGGCCCGGCGGACTGGTTCACCGGCACGGTGCGGATCGACCCGCTGTTCAGCGCGCCCGCGCCGGCCCGCGTCGCCGGCGCCCAGGTGACCTTCGAGCCGGGCGCGCGCACCGCGTGGCACACCCACCCGCTGGGGCAGACGCTGATCGTGACCTCCGGCCTGGGCCGGGTGCAGCGCGAGGGCGGCCCGGTCGAGGAGATCCGCCCCGGCGACGTGGTGTGGTTCCCTCCCGGCGAGAAGCACTGGCACGGCGCGTCGCCGGCCACCGCGATGACCCACATCGCCATCCAGGAGGCGCTCGACGGCAAGGCGGTCGAGTGGATGGAGCACGTGGGCGACGAGCAGTACGACCCGGCGTCCGGCGCGCGCTGAAGCGGGACCCGAGTCGTACCAGAACCGGCAAAAGAATTCTCTCACAGAGGTCACAGAGGCCACAGGGGAACGGCGCTGTTCCTCCGTGACCTCTGTGACCTCTGTGAGAGACCAGAGCTGAGTTTCCCTCACACGCTAATTGCGGATTTTGGCATGAGGATGAGATAGGGCCTGGACCTTGCCGCCCGCCGTGCGCCGGGATCGGTGTCTTCATCTGACGGAAGGAGTGCGTGCCGACGCTCTGGAGGGTTCTGGCGTTCCTGCTGGTCTGGGATGGAATTCTGTGGGGGGTGCCGGGGTGGCTCTTCGCGCCGCTCCTCCCCGGCGGCTGGCTGGCGGTCCTGGCGATGGGGATCGTGCTGCTCGCCCCGTTCGGCGTGCTGGCGCGGGGGTTCAGCGAAGGTGCGTATCCCTCCGCCTTCACCCGCGTCTGGATCTTCCGCCCCTTCTGGTACGGCCAGTTCTTCCTTCTCCTCCTCGCCCCCGCCGGGGTGGCCGGGGCGCTCGCCGGCCTCCCCTTCGGCGCGGCGCGCGAGGGAGGCCGGGTGGCGGTGGGGATCGCGGCCGCGGCGCTCGCCACCCTCGCGCTCTGGGGATACGCGGGAACGCGGCGGCTGGTGGTGCGGCCGCTGGAGCTCGCCTTCGACGGGCTGCCGGAGGGGCTGGACGGGATGCGGATCGTGCAGCTCTCCGACCTGCACGTGGGGCCGCACACACGGCGCCGGCACCTGGCGCGGGTGATGGACGCGGTGCGCGCCGCCGAGCCCGACCTGGTCGTCCTCACCGGCGACCAGGTGGACGACTACCCGCGCGACGTGGAGCCGCTGGGGAGCGCGTTCGGCGGGCTCGCGGCGCCGCTGGGGGTGATCGCCATCGCCGGCAACCACGACGTGTACGCCGGCTGGGGCGAGGTGCGCCGGGGGATGGAGGCGCTGGGGTGGAGGGTGCTGGTGAACGAGGCGGTGCCGCTGGAGCGGGGCGGCTCGCACCTCTGGGTCGCGGGCACGGGCGACCCGGCGCGCGGCGCCCTGCGCGGAGGGATGGACGCCACCCCGGACGTCGGCCGCACGCTGGCCGGGGTGCCGCCGGGCGCCTTCGCCATCGTGCTGGCGCACAACCCGGCGCTCTGGCCGGAGCTGGCCGCGCGCGGCGTGCCGCTGACGCTGAGCGGGCACACGCACTACGGCCAGCTCGCCATTCCGCGGCTGGGGTGGAGCCTGGCGTCGCCGTTCCTGGAGCACGCCATGGGGCTGCACACGCGGAACGGCGCCACGCTCTACATCAACCCCGGCACCAACTACTGGGGCATTCCGATGCGCGTCGGGACGCCGCCCGAGGTCACCGTCGTCACCCTGCGGCGGCGGGCTTGAACGCGTCTCACGCAGAGGCGCAGAGGCACGGAGAGGCGGCGAGGAGCTAGCCGGCGAGGCGGCGCCATCCCGTGCCCAGGACGTTCGCGGCCGCCGACTCGCACCAGCGCAGATCCTCGTCGAGCGTTCGGCCGCAGGGACGCTCCTCCGGGCGCGCGCCCGCCCGGTCCGCGAGGTAGCCGAACGCGACGACCGCGTTGTAGAGCAGGACCCGCTCGCGCGAGAGCGAGATGCCCGTCGCGCGCTCGTACGCCTCCATCGCCGCCTCCAGCAGCCCCGGGTGGTCGAGGTCGTAGAGGAGGATGCGGAAGTCGTGGTGCCGGTCCCCCCACCCGGCGCTGTCGTAGTCGAAGACGCCGGCGACGGAGATGCCGTCTTCCCCGAACGCCAGGTTGTGGAAGCCGAGGTCGGTATGGACGAGCGCGTGGTCGCCGGCGGCGACGGAGAGCGCGCGGTAGCGGGCGAGCACCTCACCCGCCGCGGCGGCGAGGTCCGGGCGGTCCGGAACGACGGCGCGGAGCTGCTCCTCCACCCGCTCCGGCGCCAGGGGCCACTGCAGCGTCCGCGGCAGCCACCCCTCCACGTCGCGCGCGCCGATCCGGGTGTGCTGCTCCGCCAGGATCCGCCCGATCCGCTCTCCCATGCGGCGCTCCGCGTCCGGATCCGCCCGCAGCGCGCGCACGAGCGCCGGTATGTCCGCCGGCGCGCCGATCATCGTCCGCAGCTCGAACTCGCCGAGCGGATCGACGAACAGCACCTCCGGCACCCGGAAGGAGCACCGCTCGCGCAGCAGGCCGAGCACGCGCCGCTCGACGGCGAGAGACCGCTCGCCCCCGGCCGTCGCCGCGAACCAGGCCAGCCGGCGCCCGGGGAGGCGGACGAGCCAGCGTTCGTCGCGGCGCTCGACGGCGAGCTCCTCCGGACGCAGGGAGAGCCCCGCCCGCTCCAGCGCGAAGGCCGCCTCCGGCGGGCCGAGTTCATGCTTCCACATCGCTTCGAAACGGTGGCGGGGACTCTCCCGTGCGCCGGCGACCACGTACCATACACACTCGAACACCGCTGCCGCACGTACCCGGAGGCCCGATGGACGAAACGCTTCACGCCACGCTCGCCGGCTGGGGCAACTTCTACCTGATCACCGGCACGGCGGCCGCCGCGCTCACGGGGCTGCAGTTCGTGGTGCAGACGCTCATCGCGTCGGGCGCGCACCGCGGGAGCATGGACGACCCGGAGGCCGGCACCGCGGCGTTCGGCACGCCCACGGTGGTGCACTTCGCGCTCGCGCTGGTGGTGTCCGCGCTCCTGTGCGTGCCCTGGCCCGGGTACGCGAGCCTGCGCGCGACCCTGGTCGTCCTCGGCGCGGGCGCGCTGGCGTACTCCGCGCTCGTGCTGCGGCGCGCGCGAGGGCAGCGGATCTACGTGCCCGTGGCCGAGGACTGGATCTGGCACATCATTCTGCCGTCGGCCGCGTACGCCGCCGTCCTGGTGGCCGCCCTGCTCTTCCACGAAGGCGTCGAGGGGCCGCTCTTCGCCATCGCGGCCGCCACGGTGCTCCTGCTCTGCGCCGGCATCCACAACGCGTGGGACACGGTGACCTATCTCACCTTCAACGCGCTGCGGAGCGGCGGCCCCGCGGGCGAGGCCCCGCCGCCGCGGCGCAGCGAGCCTGCCAGACGCGGACGGCGCCGGAGATGAGCGACGTGCCATCCCCCGGCGCTCCCGCCGCCACCGTCCGCCCCGCGGCACCCGCGGACCTGCCGGCGCTGGGCCGGCTCGGCGCCGTCATGGTCCGCACGCACCACGACTTCGACGCGCTGCGCTTCATCGCGCCCGGGCCGGGAACCGAGGAGGGGTACGCCTGGTTCCTCGGCACACAGCTCGAGAAGCCGAACGTCCTCGTCCTCGTCGCCGAGCGGGAGGGCGAGGTGATCGGCTACACCTTCGCGGGGGTCGAGGGGCACGACTACATGGCGCTGCGCGGCCCGGCCGGCGTGCTCTACGACATCGTGGTCGACCCCGCCGAGCGCGGCCGGGGCGTCGGCCGGACGCTGCTCGACGCCACGCTGGCGGCGCTCAAGACTCGCGGCGCGCCCCGCGTGGTGCTCTCGACGGCGGAGAAGAACGAGCCCGCGCAGCGCCTCTTCGCCCGCGCCGGTTTCCGCCGCACCATGATCGAGATGACGCGCGAGCTCGACGGCGACGGATCGTGAGCTCGTAGGGTTAAGCAAAAGCCCTGATAGCACGTTCGCTGTTGGGACTTCGTTGGGAGCGCGCAATGTAAAAAGTCCAAATACAT
>JBJMPM010000159.1:0-12193 GCA_045803205.1 Longimicrobiaceae bacterium | reverse complement strand
TCCACGCCGGCACTCGTCGATGCCTGGCTTTTCCTGCGTGGCATCGACGAATGAACGTGAGGCCGTGGCTTCCGCGCGAGCTTCCGCAGCCGGCTCCGGGGTGGCCGCAATCAGATCCTCACGGCCCTGCCGCCATCGGAGCGAAAGCTGATTCCACGTGGCCGGGCCTCAGGATGACACCCAGGGGTGTCCGAAGAACGGGTTCAGCAACACCCTCTCAGAATGACGTCGTTGGGTTCGTTGCTGCGGATGATCATCGAGGGAAAGATGAGGATTCGGTGAGCGCGGCGGCGGAAGGCTAACGCCGACAGGGGGTCGGCTGTCTCTCGGATGTCGTCAATGTGGTACGCTTCAGCCAACCTGCCTGCACGGGAGATGCTCATGAGACGATCCGCCCTCCTTCCCCTCCTGGGGCTCGCCCTCTGCGCGGCACCGGTCGCGGCGCAGGGCCCCGGTGCGATGCAACACGGCCCCGGGCCGATGCCGGGAAGTCCCGGCCCCGACCCCGCGTCGATGCTGCTCGCCGCCACCGGCCGCCTGAAGCTGACCGACGCCCAGGTGGTGCGCCTCGCCGCCATCGCCCGGCGCGCGGAGGAGCGCCACGAGGCGATGCGCACCCGCATGCAGGCCGCGCACGCCGGCGCCCCGAACCGGCAGGCGGCGCCCTCCGAGGCCGAGATGCAGCGGATGCATCAGCAGATGGAGCAGATGCACGAGCAGATGCGTACCGACCTGCGCGACGCGCTGGCGGTGCTCACGCCGGACCAGCAGGCGATGGCGTTCGAGATGGCCGCGCACCACGGCGGCCCGGGCGGCCACGGGCCCGGCGAGATGCGGCACCGGATGGGTCCCGGCGGCCACGGCGGCGCGGACATGATGCGCCACCCCGGCGGGCCGCCCCCGCCGCGCGAGGACGTCGCCCCGCGCCCCGACGCCCGGTAAGCGGCCACACGGCAGACGCAGAGGAACGGAGGAGCGCCGCGGCTCTCCCCGTTCCTCTGCGTCTTGCCTGAGAGCTCCCCGCGCTCGGCGCCGCGCGCAGGGCGAACGGTCGAGCACCGCGACCAGCGAAGGACGAAGCCCCGGACGATGGATCGTCCGGGGCTTCGTCCGTCAGTTCACCGGGGCCGCCGTATCCTTCTCGCGCGCCGCCAGGCCGTCTCGCTCGCCGCGCCGGCGCGACTCGCGGGTGTACTCGTCTTCGAAGTAGGTCGTGAAGAACATCCACCAGCTCTGCGAGGACTTGCCGTCCAGCGCGCGCTGGTAGGCGGTGTCGTACGCCGCCTTGTTTCCGCGCATCGTTCCCTCCCGGGGCTCAGGTGACGGATCAGCGGGCTTCGCAAGATAACACCATAGCGCCATTGCCGCTTGCATTGCGGAACCCATCCGTTTCGGCGGCTGTCCTGCGAGGGGTGGTCCGCAAGGGGGGAGTTGGGTTTTGGCGCGGGATGTGTTAGATTGGTCATCTCTCCCGCGCTGGGCGCTGGAGCAGGTGACGGGGAATCGTTCGGAGGGCCCCGGCGGAGGCGCCGGGTCCTTCCTCATTGTTGCCTCTACGGAAGGATGGCCCGTGGTCGAGATCCAGCTCGCTGAAACCGACCGCCTGGATTGGGCGCTCAAGCAGTTCCGGCGCCGGATGCTGCGGTCGGGGATGTTCCGGGACATGCGTCGCAAGCGCTTCTACGAGAAGCCGAGCGAGGCCAGGAAGGCGAAGGCCAAGGCCGCCGAGCGCCGCCGGCACAAGGACCGGAAGCGCGCCGCCCGCCGCTTCGACTTCTAGCCGCGCCCGGCCCCTCCCCGCGTCACGGGGACGGCCGAACGCAGCACGGGGACCGCGCTCCTGGCGAGCGGTGGTCCCCGTGCTGCTTCGCGTCTCTATCGGCCAGGTGAGCCCGGCAGCCTACCAGCGGTCGCCGCCGCCACCCCCACGGCCGCCCCCGCCACCGCCACCGCCGTAGCCCCCGCCCCCACCGCCGTAGCCGCCACCGCCACCCCCGCGGCCGCCGCCACCACCGCCGTAGCCACCACCGCCACGGCCGCCGCCGCCACCGCCGTACCCGCCGCCGCCGCCCTCACCGCCGCCCGCGGGCGCGTCGAGGCGCGTCACGTTCTCGGCCGCCGGGCCCTTCTGCCCCTGCACCACGTCGAACTCCACGCGCTCGCCCTCGTTCAGGGTGCGGAAGCCGCCCCCCTGGATGGCGCTGTGGTGCACGAACACGTCCTTCTCACCGTTCTCACGGGTGATGAAGCCGAATCCCTTCTCCGAGTTGAACCACTTCACCGTCCCCGTTTCCCTCGCCATGGGTCCCCTGCCGTCTGGGTGTTGTTGAAGACAGACTACACGAACTCTCCGACGCAAACTATTCCACTGCGTCTTGCGTGCCAAGAACTTCATCAGCGCCCGCGGCTTTTCGCGCTTCCGCCGTCGCAGAACGCCGCACCGGTTCGTCCACCGCGCCGCGGCGTGCACGCATCCGCTTCGCCGGCAACGCGTTCGCCCGCCGCGCGGGACGCGCGCGCCCGGACGGCCGCCGCCGTGCGCGTGCGGCGGCCTGCATCTTGAATCGGGAGGCGCCGCGTGAGCGCGGGCCACGCCCGCAGCGCGGGACCTCAGCAGCACCGACCGTGACGCCATCGAACCACCCCGTCCGCCGCGTGGCGCGGCGCGCGCTCGGCCACCGCCGCACCACCCATCACCCCGACCGCTCGCCCGGCCGCCGGGCCAGCGACCACGCGCCGCCGCCGGGGCTGCTCGCGCCCACGCTCATCGCGCTGGCGGTGGCGGCGCTCGACTGGACCACCAAGCTGCTGGTCACCCTCACCATCCCCCTGGACGACCTGCGCGAGGTGATCCCCGGGAAGCTGGCGTTCTGGCACGTGCGCAACCCGGCGATGGCGCTCGGGCTCTGGCAGGACCTGCCGCTGGGCGCGCGCAAGGCCATCGCGCTGGCGGCGGCGGTGCTGGGCGCCGTGGTGCTGCTGCAGATCATCGGGCGCGGGCACCGCTTTCCGCGCAGCCACCGCGGGTGGGCGTGGCTCTTCGTGGGGCTGGTGCTGGGCGGGATGCTGGGGAACCTGGGCGAGCGGGCGGTGCACTGGTGGGTGACGGACTTCATCTCCCTCCGCTGGGGCGACTACTGGCTCCCGCCGGGGAACGTGGCCGACCTGGCGCTCTTCCTGTCGATGCCGCTCTGCATCCCGGTGATCCTCTTCGAGTTCGTCGGACGGTCGCGCCGCGGCGCCCCGCAGGTGGGGGAGCCCGCCACGAACTGAAGGGGACAGGGGACAGCCTGCAACGGTTTGCCGGCTGTCCCCTGTCCCCTTGTTCCCTACCGTGCGCCCTACCGCCGGAGGAAGGTGTTGATGGCGGTGAAGGTCTGCACCGGCTGCTCCAGCCAGGGGAAGTGGCCGGCGCCCTGGATCACCAGGAGCTCCGCGTTCGGCAGGGCGTCGGCGTAGGCGCTGGTGCTGGCGAAGGGGATGGCGTCGCCGGCGCCGTGGATCACCAGCGCGGGGGCCTGCACGGTGGCCAGCAGCGGGCGCAGGTCCCACGTCTGCCCCAGCGAGGCGCGCCCGGCGAAGAGGACGAAGAGCAGGTTGTTGGCCGCGGCCGCCGGCTCGTCGCAGAACTTGCCGCGGAAGTTGGCGATGTTCGCCGGGTCGTGGAAGTACGCGGGGAACCAGATGGTGAAGAGCTCTTCACAGGTGGCGACCGGGTCGGGCGACTGCCCGCTGGCCAGCAGTCCGAACAGCTCGAGCTGGTGCTGCAGCACCGCCGGGTCGGTGCGCGACACGCGGGTGGCCTCGAACACGGCGTCGTACTGCGTCTCGATCGGGCCCGGGGTGATCATCACCAGCCGGTCGGTGGTGGCCGGGTGCGCGGCGGCGTAGAACGGCGCCACCATGGCGCCCCACGAGTGCCCGATGATCTTCAGCTTCCCGATCCCGAAGTGCTGGCGGACGGCCTCGAGGTCTTCCACCTGCTTCTGGATGGTGAGCTGCGAGGGGTCGTTGATGAGCTGCGACTTCCCGGCGCCGCGCTGGTCGAAGAAGATGAGCGTGCGGCCGTGCGCCAGCGGGCGCAGGTCGGGGTCCAGGTAGCTGAGCGCGAGCCCCGGGCCGCCGGTGAGCACCACGGCGCTGTCGGGGCCGTTCCCCACCACGCGGTAGAAGAGCTGCACGCCGTCCGCGCCGGTGAGGTAGCCCTCGGCGGTCACGGGCGCGCCGTACGAGAAGGCGTTCTCCGCGGCGTCGTGCCTGGCGCCGGACGGAGCCGAAAGGGTGCTGGTGGTGGGCGAGTCGTTGCACGCGGCGAGGGCGAGGGCCGCGAGGAGCAGGGTCTTGGTGCGCACGGACGTGTCTCCAGGATGGAAGATCTATGGGTCAGCGGGGCTCGTCCCCGCGCCGCCTCCATCAGGGGCACACCCGGTGCCGGAATGGTCAGGAAGTCTTCCAATAACGCAGGTAATTGCGCCGCAACGGCTTGCACTTGCGCTTGACAAGGGGGAAATTCTGCCCCAGCCTGCGGAGCCCGCGCCTCGCCCTGCGGCGATCGAGTCCCACTTGCCGCCTCTTGAGATTGGATGTGCGAAGAAAGACGTCATCCTGAGGGAGCCGCCGCGCGGAATTCGCATCGTCGAGAAAGCCTGGCGGCGACCGAAGGATCTATGACTTCGGCAGCGACACGGCCGGTTCTGTCGCGTCCGCGGTTTTAGATCCTTCGGACTGCCGGCTGCATCGCACGCCGCAAGGTCTGTGTGGCCGTCCTCAGAGGGTGTTGCTGAACCCGTTCTTCGGACACCCGTGGTGCCGCGGCATGTGCGCGTTCAGCAACACCCTCTCAGGACGACGTCCTTTGCATCGCGAATTCTGGAAAGTGTATCAGATCCGCTACGAAGGTGTGGGAGGTTACACGGAGGAAGCAGAGGGGCGGGTGCCGTTCTCCGGTCCCTCTGGTTCCTCTGTGTGAGACCTGCTCTTATGTTGTCGGTGTCCCGGAAGCGAACGGATTCGATGATCGACGAAGCGAAGCGCGAGCGGCTGCGCGGGATCCTGCGCGAGTGCGGCTCGGTGGTGATCGGCTACAGCGGCGGGGTGGACTCGGTCTTCCTCGCCACCGTGGCCGTACAGGTGCTCGGGCCGGCCCGCGTGCTCGCGGTCACCGGCAAGAGCGACAGCGTGGCGAGCTGGATGGAAGACACCGCGCGCGAGGTGGCCGGGCGCTTCGGCATCCCCTGGCTGGAGGTGGAGACGCGGGAGATGGAGGACCCGCGCTACGCCGCCAACCCCTCCAACCGCTGCTACTTCTGCAAGAGCGAGCTGTGGACGCGGCTCGGCGGCGTCGCGCAGGAGCGCGGGCTGCGCACCGTGCTCGACGGCTCCAACGCCGACGACGTGGGCGACCACCGCCCCGGCGCCGTGGCCGCCGCCGAGAACGCCGTCCGCTCGCCGCTGCTGGAGGCGGGGCTCACCAAGGCCGAGATCCGCGCCTGGTCGCGCGAGCTGGGGCTGCCCACCTGGGACCAGCCGGCCGCACCCTGCCTGGCCTCGCGCCTCCCGTACGGCATCGCCGTCACTCCCGCGCGGCTGAAGCAGGTGGAGCGCGCCGAGCTGGCCCTGCGCGCGCTCGGCTTCCGCGACTTCCGCGTGCGGCACCACGGCGGCGTCGCGCGGCTGGAGGTGCACCCGTCCGAGCTCGGGCGCGTCGCGGAGCACCGCGCCGCCATCCTCTCCGCCGTCCGCAAGGCCGGCTTCCGGCGCGTGCTGGTGGACCTGCAGGGGTACCGCCGCGGCGCGCTGAACGAGGGGCTCGCCGCCGCGCAGCTCGTGCAGCTCGGGAGCGCCGCGTGAGCGCCGACCCGCGCATCGCCGCCACCCAGCGCGCACTCGCCGAGCACGACGTCCACGGCGCCGAGGTCGGCGTGGAGGGCCACGAGCGCGAGATCGCCGCCCTGCGCGTCCCCGGGGCCGCGTGGGCGCGGATGATGGGCCCCGACGGCGTCCGCATCGCCGACGCGGTGAAGGCGGTGGGCTTCCGCTACGTGGCGCTGGACCTCGCGGATCCGGAAAAAGATCGTCTCACGCAGAGACGCGGAGACACGGAGAGAACGACCGAGCCTCTCCGTGTCTCTGCGTCTCTGCGTGAGACGCTTCCGTGAGCCCGCCCGTGGACGGCATCTACCTCGACTACGCGGCCACCTCGGCGGTGCGGCCGGCGGAGGTGATCGAGGCCGTCGACCGGTACCTGCGCGAGGTCGGCGCGACGCCGGGGCGCTCCGGCCATCGTCTCGCGCTGGAGGCGGGGCGCACCGGGCTGCGCTGCCGGCGCGCGCTGGCGCGGCTCTTCGGCTGGAGCGGCGATCCGGGGCGCATCGCCTTCTTCCCCAACGCCACCTGGGCGCTGAACGCCGCCCTCCACGGCCTGCTCCGCCCCGGCGACGCCGTGGTGCGTACGGTCTACGACCACAACGCCGTCCGCCGTCCCGTCGCCCTGCTCGCGCGCGCCGGGATCGAGGAGCGGGTGCTCGATGCGACCCCTGACTTCGACATCGACCTCGCCGAGCTCGACTACCTGCTCGGCCTCGGCGGCCGCAGGGCACGGCTGGTGGTGGTTCCGCACGCCACCAACGTGCTCGGCTCCGCGCTGGAGCTCGGCGAGATCGCGCTCTACGCGCACGCCCACGGCGCGCTGCTGCTGGTCGACGCCGCGCAGTCCGCCGGCCACCTGCCGATCGACGTGGAGGCGACGGGGATCGACCTGCTGGCCTTCACCGGCCACAAGGGGCTGCTCGGGCCGCAGGGCACGGGCGGCCTCTTCGTGCGCCCGGGGGTGGAGGTCGACGCGGTGTGGGCGGGCGGCACGGGCGGCGACAGCATGCCGCTGGAGATGCCCGAGGCGATGCCCGACCGGCTGGAGGCGGGTACGCTGAACGGACCCGGGATCGCCGGGCTGCTGGCGGGCGTGGAGTGGCTGGCGGAGCGCGGCGTCGACGCCGTGCACGCGCGCGAGACCGCCCTCAAGCTGCGGCTGCGCGACGCGCTGGGCTCCATCCCCGGAGTCCGTGTCCACTCCCCCGCGGCGCCGGAGGGGGTGGGGATCGTCACCGTTTCGGCGGACGCGGTCGCCTCGGCGGAGCTGGCGGCGCGGCTGGACCGGGAGCACGGGGTGATGACGCGCGCGGGACTGCACTGCGCGCCCGAGCAGCACCGGCTCTGTGGGACGGAGGCCGCGGGCGCGGTGCGCTTCTCCGTCGGCTGGGCGACCACGGAGGCGGAGGTGGACGCGGCGGCGGCGGCCGTGGCGTCCATCCTGGAGGACGCCCGCGAAACAACCGCCGCCGCGCGGGGGTAGCTAACTGCGAGGCCGCACCGGGCTTCGGGAGATGGAAACGACTCCACAGGGGACACGAACGTGGGCTTCCTGCGCAACCTGCTGGCGCTGATCGGGGTCGCCGCCCTGGGATACGGCGTGTGGGCCTACCGCGACCAGATCCCCTGGGCGTGGAAGAAGAAGGAGGCCGCGGCGACGGAGGTGTCGCCCGCCGCGGCCGAGTCTGCCGAGAAGAAGCTGGAGCGGATGCGCGCGAGCGGCGACACGGTGCACCTGACCGGCACCGAGTTCACCAGCTACCTGCGCTACCGCTTCCACGACCAGCTCGCCAGCCAGCTCGACGCGCCCACGGTGGCGTTCTCGGGCGACACGCTGATGCTGCAGGGCCGGCTGCCGACGGAGCGCCTCCCCGACACGCGCGAGCTGCGCGCCGTGCGCGACTTCCTGCCGGACACGGCGGAGGTGCGGATGCGCGGCAACCTGCGCACGCTGGCGCCGGGGCGCGCGGCGGTGCGCATCGGCAGCGTCTCGTTCGCCAAGGTCCCGGTGCCGCCCAGCGTGTATCCCGACGCCCTGAAGCGGATGGGCCGCGCCGACGAGCCGGGGCTGGGGGCGGACGAGTACCCCTTCCGCCTCCCTCCCGGCGTCTCCTCCGCCCGCGTGGAGGGCGGCGAGCTGGTCCTGGCGCCCCACTAGGACGGGGCGGCTTCGCCGGGCGGCTTCGCCGGGCGGCTTCGCCGCGAGTACGCAGAGGAACTGAGAGACGCAGAGGCGCTCTCTCCGTTCCTCTGAACTCAGCACTAGGCACTAGGGACTAGGCACTAGGCACTTTCCCCCGACACTTTCGCATTCCGAGATATATGGCCCGCATCCTCGTCGTCGACGACGAACCCGGCATCCGGCACGTCCTGAAGCAGCTCTTCGAGTACGAGGACCACGAGGTCCGCGACGCGGGGGGCGGCTCGGAAGCCGTGGACCTGTACCGCGACTTCCGCCCCGACGTCACCTTCCTGGACGTGAAGATGGCGCGGATGGACGGGCTCGAGGTGCTCTCGAAGATCCGCGAGGTCGACCCCGCGGCGGTGGTGGTGATGATCAGCGGCCACGGCACCATCGACACCGCCGTCGAGGCCACCCGCCGCGGCGCCTTCGACTTCCTGGAGAAGCCGCTCGACACCGAGCGGCTGCTGATCGTGCTGCGCAACTCGCTGCAGCAGCAGGGGCTCAAGGCCGAGAACGCGCGGCTGCGCGGCGAGGTGGAGAGCCGCCACCAGATCGTGGGCCGCTCCTTCGCGCTGCGGCAGCTGCTGGACCGGGTGGAGAAGGTGGCGCCCACCGACGCGCGCGTGCTCATCACCGGCGAGAACGGCACCGGCAAGGAGCTGATCGCCCGCGCCGTCCACCGCCTGGGCCCGCGCGCCGAGGGGCCCTTCGTGGAGGTGAACTGCGCCGCCATCCCCTCCGAGCTGATCGAGAGCGAGCTCTTCGGCCACATGAAGGGCTCCTTCACCGGCGCCGTGGAGGACCGCGCGGGGAAGTTCGAGCTGGCCGACGGGGGCACCCTCTTCCTGGACGAGATCGGCGACATGAGCCTGGCCGCGCAGGCCAAGGTGCTGCGCGCGCTGCAGGAGGGGATCATCACCCGCGTGGGCGGCGCCAAGCCGATCAAGGTCGACGTGCGGGTGCTGGCCGCCACCAACAAGGAGCTGGAGGAGGAGATCAAGGCCGGGCGCTTCCGCGAGGACCTGTTCTACCGGCTGAACGTGATCCCGCTCTACGTGCCCCCGCTGCGCGAGCGGCGGGAGGACATCGCCATGCTGGTGCAGCACTTCGGCGAGACGATCGCGCGGGAGAGCGCGCTCAAGCCGCGCCCCTTCACCGACGAGGCGCTGCAGCGGCTGCAGCGGATGGACTGGCCCGGGAACGTGCGCGAGCTGCGCAACACCGTGGAGCGGCTGCTGATCCTCACCAGCGGGGCGACGGTCTCGGCGGACGACGTGGAGCTGCTGGTGGGCGGGCACATGAAGGGGGGCGGGCTCTCCAGCGACCTGCTGGGGTGCACCACCTTCGCGGAGTTCAAGGAGGCGGCCGAGCGCGCCTTCATCATCCAGAAGCTGCGCGAGAACGACTGGAACGTGAGCGAGACGGCCCGCCTGCTCGACATGCCCCGCTCCAACCTCTACAAGAAGATCGAGCGCTACGACCTGGTGCGCGAAGGGTGACCGGCTGGCTGCTGGTCGCCCTGGCGTGGCTGTTGGGCGCCTTCGGCGGCGGCGCGGCGCTCGCCTGGCTCTACAAGCGCCTCCATCCCGGCCTCGCCTTCTACAAGCTCTGGGCGTTCTGGACCACGGTGCTGGGCGCCGTGGTCGCACTCCTCCTGCTTTTCGGGCTCGTTAAAATCTAAAGAAATCGAGCTTCTTCTATCACTACTCCACGCTTGGAGGCGGACACGCCGCAGTCGTGCGCGCGTTCAGGCTGTCGCGAGGGTTGTCAACATCCTTCCACAACCATTTGAGATACACACTGTCAGCGGCTTGCTTCGACGCCCACCGAGCGCTGTCCATCGAGACCGCTCCACCCCGCAGCGCAGCGCGAACGAACGGAACTGGGGCAGAGATCCCCGCGATGTTCGCATCCTTGAATTTCACTCCGATCGCTTCGGCGTTGATATCGAAGCGCGCACCGCGCAGGTCGGCGCCCCTGAAGTCCGCTCCCCTGATCACCACTCCGCGGAACTGCGCCTCGCGCAGCGAGGTACCGATGAAGAGGGTGTGGCAGAGGGCGGACCCGTTGAAGACGGCGCTGTCGGCGTTCGACATGCTCAGGTCCGCATACTGGATCGCGCCGTTCAGGAACTTGGCCCCGACCATCGTCGCACGGGTGATCTTCGCCCCACTGAACGTCGCGTGTGACAGCATCACGTGGGACAGGTTCGCCCCCTTCATGTCGGAGCGTGAAAGCCGCAGCGAGTCGATGATCGCGCCGGGAATCTCCACGCCGCGCAACGGCACATGGCCGTTGTTCAGATCCTGTAACGCCTGCCCGCGTCCCCCGTCGCCCTGCATGCCGCGGGAGCGACTGATCACTCCCCAGGCCTCGTAGTGATGAGCCTTCGTCCGCCCCGCCTTGCCGAAGAAGTACTCGACGGCCGCGGGCGCGACGAACACCGTTTGCACAATCAGTAGCGCATTCCCGATCGTCACTCCCCAATTGATCTTCCGCTCCGGGTGCGCGGGATGGAGCCCCCGCAGGGAGAACTTCTTCGGCGTGTCGACCACAGTGCTCATTTCGACCTCCATTTTACGGGTACTGAAATGAATGCAACCGATAATGTCCTCCATAGAATCCGGGGAAACACCGAAATACCAAAAATCGCGTGACAGCCGCCATTCGGATGGTGGCCCTCGCGAGGCTCTGGGCGACCGTGGTCGTGCTCCTCCTGGTTTTTGACGGTCAGGATCTAAAAAATCTCACGCAGAGACGCAGAGGACGCAGAGAGAGCCGTCGTGCCTCTCTGCGTCCTCTGTGCGTCTCTGCGTGAGACCCGCAGTTAGAAATCGAAGAGGCCGAAGATCCCCTCCAGGATGCCGACGATCACGTCGAACACGCCGCCCGCCGCCTCGCCGGCCGCGCCGACCATGTGCACGGCGGCCTCGGGCGCGGCGGCCACCAGGTCGGGCACGTGGCCGGCGGCGTGCACCAGCCCCGAGGCCCCCTGCACGGCGCCGTAGGCCGCGTAGAAGGTGAGGTCGGGCGCGTACCAGAGGCTGGCGAGGAGCACGTCGCCCGCGTCTTCGCCCGCGTTCGCCAGCCGCGAGCCCTCGCGCCGCCGCTCCAGCGCCATCCCCGCCTGCGCCTTCCAGACCTCGTCGAGCTCGTGGTGGTCGAACCACACCCCCTTGCAGCTCCGGCAGACGTCCAGGTGGACGCCGCCCATCCGCTCCCGCTTCATCGGGCGGTCGCAGACGGGGCAGTCGATCACGTTCTTCCACCCGCACGCCGGGCACGCCTCCAGGTTGCGGTCGAGGGGCGCGTGGCAGCTGTGGCAGGGCGTCGGCGGCTTCGCAAGGCGCCGCGAGATCTCGCGCCAGAGCGCGGCAGGCGGGTTCTGCCGCAGCAGGGGGATCTCGCCGTGCTCCAGCCACACCCCGCCGCAGCGCCGGCAGTAGTCGATCTCCACCGGCGCGTTCTTGCCGACCTTCACCTTGTCCAGCATCCGGCCCAGGCAGACGGGGCACGGGTAGCGCGTGGCGGGCTCAGGCATCGAGCACTCCCTTCGCGGTCGACTTGCTCCCCAGGTGGCGGACGTCGTAGAAGCTGTAGACGAGCACGCCGGCGTCGGTGACCTCCACGTCGGCCTGCCCGCGGATGCCGAGCGCCTTCAGCGCCTCGGCGGCGGCCTCGGGGGTCATGGAGAGCGCGGTGGCGACCTCGACCGCGGTGAGGCACCCGCCGTGCTCCCCCGCCAGCCGCAGGATCTCGGCGTCGATGGTGTTGCGGCGCAGCTCCGCCTTGCGCCCGGAGAGGCGCGACTTCTCCGCGTAGTGGCCGCGGGCGAGGAGCACCGCCCCCGCCGCGGGGAGCCCCACGGTGATCGCGAGCGCCACCAGCGCGGTGCCGCCCGAGAGCGCCACCGTCGAGTTCAGGAACCCCGCCAGCATGAGGAGGGCGAGCAGGGCCAGGGCGACGGCACCGATGAGCTTGTTCACCGACTTTCCTCGCTGAGTTTTCATGCGGCCGGCACGCCCGCCGTGCCGCCCATATCCATACGTTCCGCGCCGGAGCGGGTTTCGGCAAGCAATCTCTCACAGAGGTCACAGAGGTCACGGAGGAGCTGCAGTGCTTTCCTCCGTGACCTCTGTG
>JBJMPM010000144.1:0-4942 GCA_045803205.1 Longimicrobiaceae bacterium | reverse complement strand
GGACAGTTCAGCACCCCGTTGACTCCGCTGACTCCGTGTGAGGACCAGCTGTGCTGATGTCTTCGAATGCACAGTCATTTGTCCGATCTGGTATCACTATCACAGAGGCACGGAGGTCACGGAGGGAAGTGTCGGCCCGCGCGCCGCGCCCGCCCCGGCCTCCGTGAGCGTCAGAGCCATGCCCGGCGTCCTTGACTTGTCGCTCCACGTGGAGCCATCATACCGTCGCATAATGAGCGGACCCGGAACCGTTTCCGCCCGCGCGCGACCCGCCGGCCTTCGCATCCAGATCCAGGAGGGATTTCCGTGAGATCCACCGTCGTACGGAGCGCCGCCGCCGCCCTGGCGCTGCTCTGCGCGGGGCGGGCGCCGGCCCAGGCGCCCGCCGCCGCCGCGGGGCAGGTGCGGTTCGAGGACTACCGCCTCGCCAACGGGCTGCGCGTGCTCCTGGCGCCCAACCCCGCCACCCCCGTGGTGGCCGTGGACGTCTGGTACGCCGTGGGCTCGCGCGACGAGCGCCGCGGGCGCACCGGCTTCGCCCACCTCTTCGAGCACATGATGTTCCAGGGCTCGGCCAACGTGGGGAAGGGCGAGCACTTCCAGCTCGTGGAGCGCGCCGGCGGCGCCGACTACAACGGCACCACCAACACCGACCGCACCAACTACTACCAGGTGCTCCCCGCCAACCGCCTGAACCTGGGGCTCTGGCTGGAGGCCGACCGGATGCGCTCGCTGGCGGTGACGCCCGAGAACTTCACCAACCAGCGCGAGGTGGTGAAGGAGGAGCGGCGGCTGGGAGTGGAGAACAGGCCGTACGGCGCCGCCTTCAACTCCCTGCTGAGCGACGCGGTGTACGACGCCGCCGGCTGCTTCGGCTACGCGCACTCGACCATCGGCTCGATGGACGACCTGAACGCCGCCCCGGTCGACAGCGTGCGCGCCTTCCACGACCTCTATTACCGCCCCAACAACGCCACCCTGGTGGTGGCCGGCGGCTTCGACCCCGCCGAGGCGCGCCGGCTGGTGCAGGAGTATTTCGGGAACATCACCGCCGGCCCCGCGCCGCCGCGCGCCTCCTGCACCCGGCCCTTCGCCGCCTTCCCGCTGCGGCGCACCTTCCGCGACGCCAACGCGCAGCTCCCGGCCGTGGCCGCGGTCTACGGCATCCCCCCCGCCGGCTCGGCGGACTTCGCCGCGCTCCAGCTCCTGAACGTGGTGCTGGGGCAGGGCGAGAGCTCGCGCCTGTACGAGCGGCTGGTGAAGCGCGAGCGCGCCGCCGTGCAGATCATCCCCGCCCTCATCGAGCGCGAGGGCCCCTCGCTGGCGGTGTACGGGGCGCTCGCCAACCAGGGGGTGGACCCCGCCCGGATCGAGGCGCTGCTGGAGGAGGAGCTCGCGCGCGTGCGCGACCAGGGGGTGACCCCGGCCGAGCTGGAGAAGGCGAAGAACCAGCTCCGCGCCTCGGCGGCGCAGGAGCGGCAGACCGCCCTGGGCGTCGCCGAGGCGCTGCAGACGGCCCTCTTCAACCACGGCGACCCCGGGTGGGTGAACCGTTCCCTCGCCGCCGTCCTGGCCGCCACGCCGGCCGACCTGCAGCGGGTGGCCCGGCAGTACCTCTCCCCCGCGAACCGCGCCCTGGCCGTCGTGCAGCCGGCCGGCGCCGCCGCCCCCGCCCCCGCCCCGGAGTGAGACCATGGCCTCCATCGAACGACTTCGACGCGCCCTGGCCCTCGCCGCCGCCGCGGCCGCGCTGGGCGTGACCGCCGCGGCGGCGCAGAAGCAGCCGCCGCCCCCGCCGGGCCCCGCCCGCCCCCTGGCCTTCCCCGCCTTCCGCGAGACGCGGCTCCCCAACGGGATGGGGGTGGTGGTGGTGGAGAACCACAGCGCGCCGCTGGTGAGCCTCACCCTGCTGGTGCGCTCCGGGAGCGCCACCGTTCCCGCGGCGAAGGCCGGCACCGCCGCGCTGGTGGCCGAGGTGATCAACAAGGGGACCGCCACCCGCTCCGCCACCCAGATCGCGCAGCAGATCGAGGGGAGCGGCGGGAGCCTGGGCGGCTACGCGACCGACGACTACACCGGGGTGACGGCCAGCGTGCTCTCCGACCGCCTGCCGCTGGCCTTCGAGCTGCTGGCCGACGTGGCGCTCCACCCCGCCTTCCCCGACAGCGAGGTGGAGACGGCGCGCCAGCAGCAGCTCTCGGCGCTCCAGGCGCAGCTCGGGCAGCCCTCCAGCCTGGCCTCGCGGCGCTTCTACCGCGAGGTGTACGGCGCGCATCCGTACGGGATCCTCTCCACCCCCGAGACGGTGCGCGGGATCACCGCGGCCGACCTGCGCGCCTGGCACGCCGCCCACTTCAAGGCGGGGAACGCCCTGCTGGTGGTGGCCGGCGACGTGTCGCAGGCGCAGGCCGAAGAGCTGGCGCGGCGGCACTTCGGCGGGTGGGAGCGCGGGAGCGTGGCGGCGCCCGCCTGGCCGGCGGTGGCGCCGCGCGCGCGCACGGGGATCGTGCTGGTGCACCGCCCCGGCTCGGTGCAGTCCACCCTGCTGGTGGGGAACCCGGGGATCCGGGCGGGCGACCCCGACTACTACGCGCTGCAGGTGATGACGCGCCTGCTGGGCGGCGGCTCCGACGCGCGCCTCTTCCAGGTGCTGCGCGAGCAGCACGGGTGGACCTACGGCTCCTATGCCGGGGCCGACCGCCCCATCGACACGGGGGTGTTCTTCGCCCAGGCCGACGTGCGCACCGAGGTGACCGACAGCGCCCTGGCCGAGCTGGTGTCGCAGCTCCGGCGGCTGCGCGACGAGCCGGTGCCCGCCGCGGAGCTCGAGGCGGCGAAGTCGTACCTGGTGGGCTCCTTCCCGGTGGGGATCCAGACGGCCGAGCAGGTGGCGCGGCAGGTGGCCGACACCCGGGTGCTGGGGCTCCCCATCGAGGACCTGCTGCAGTACAACCCGCGGGTGCAGGCGGTGACGGCGGCCGACGTGCAGCGGGTGGCGCGGCGCTTCGTGCTCCCGGACCAGGCGGTCATCGTGGTGGTGGGCGACGCCCCCAAGGTGCTGGCGGGGCTGGAGCGGATCGGCCCGGTGACGCTGGTGGACCTGGAGGGGAGGCCGCTGGAGCGCGCGGCGCTGGAGGTGCGCGCCTCTACGGAGCGCTTCGACTACGCCGCGCTGGCGCCTTCCACCCTCACCTACCAGATCGTCGTCCAGGGGAACGCGGTGGGCTCGCAGACGGTGGCGCTGGCCCGGGACGGCGACGGCTGGACGCGGACGAACGACGTGCAGTTCGGCCCGGTGCGGCAGGCGCTGGTGACGAAGTTCGGCCCCGGCTTCACCCCCGTCTCGCACACCGAGACGGTGTCGGGCGCCGTCTCGGGGACGGCCACGGTGGCGCTGGCGGGCGGCCGCTTCAGGGGCGAAGCGAAGCTCCCGCCGCAGATGGGGGGCGAGAAGACCTTCGACGTGGCGGCGGTCCCCGGCGTGGTGCTGGAGGGGATGGACGAGGTGATGCTGGGGGTGGCCGACCTGGCCGAGGGGAAGACCATCGCCATCCCGCAGTTCAACACCGGCACCGGGAGCGTGGACGCGGTGACCTTCAAGGTGGGTGGAGTGGAGACGGTCACCGTTCCCGCGGGGAGCTTCCCGGCCTTCCGCGTGGAGGTCGCCGGCAAGGAGCAGCCGATGGTGATGTGGCTGCGCCAGGCCGCGCCGCACGTGGCGCTGAAGTACGAGATCACCGGCCAGCCCGTCGTCATCCAGCTCCAGTCCATCCAGTAGCCGGGAGGAAAGAATCGTCTCATACCCATTTGCCGAGAACACTTCTGGGTTTCAGTCTCTGACGGAAGGCCTCACACGGAGTCAACGGAGTCAACGGAGTTCCTCTCTCTGCTGACTCCGTTGACTCCGTGTGAGGCCCTTCTGTTCAGGGATCCGATCCTGAACAAAACTCTGCAATGCGGTATCACGCTCAGACGCGGAGAGCAAAATCGTTACATTCCGGGAGATGGCCTTGGTTACAAACCGCGCATATACATTGCAACGGTGTCGTAACGGCACCGTCACGCCGCCCTGGCCTTCGCGCCCGCTCCGGAGCCACGTCATGCAGCACCAGCACCTTCTGCTCGCGATCTCGGCCGCCGCGCTCGCCGCGGCCTGCGCGCCCATCGATCCGTCCACCGGCCCGACTACCGGCTCGGGGTTCCTCGGAGCCGACGACGGGCTGGTGCGCGGGGCGCGGTGCACGGTGTCGCTCGTCCCCGCCACCCTGCCGAAGCCGGAGGCGCTGATGGACGCCGACGCCTTCCGCGCGGCGGCGGCGCGCCTCTGGGCGGCGGCCGGGCGCCCGGCCGGCCACGTCCTCTTCTCCATCCGCCACTCCCCTGACGGAGTGCAGGTGCGGCGCGCGGTGATCGAATCCACCGTTCCCGCGTTCCTCGCGGACTCGCTGCAGGTGCTGGTCTTCGACTACCGCCGCCGGACGCCGCGCACGGCGGAGGAGTGGGGAGTGCGTCTCCGGGTGGAGCTGGGCGACGCGCCCGCGCTGCAGGTGGAGCGCCGCCGGGAGTGCGCTCCCCGCCCGCGCGAGGAGGAGCGCCTGGCCGCGGACGCGTTCGACGTGCGCGAGCGCGACCTGAGCTCGGTGGCGGCCCTCCCGGTGACCGACCCCGGGCTGGTGTGGGTGCGGGTGCGCCTCGACGCGAACGGCCGGGTGACCGAAGCCACCGTGGAGCGCGGCGTGCGGCGCGGCGCGTGGGAGCAGCGGCTGCTGAACTACGTGCGCACGATGGCCTTCTATCCCGCGGTCGAGGACGGCTACCCCGTCCCCAGCGAGACCACCATCTCCCTGCGGCTCCCCAGCAATTCCTAGGGCGCTGCGCGCGAGACGCAGAGGAAAAGAGAGACGCAGAGGGCCTCACCGAAGCCCTCTGCGTCTCTCTTTTC
>JBJMPM010000119.1:0-26979 GCA_045803205.1 Longimicrobiaceae bacterium | reverse complement strand
CTCGCGGCAGCGCTCGCGGTTGGCGCCGATACCGTCCACCGCGTTGGTCCGGAAGGCGTCGCAGGCGCGCGCGAGGATGGAGACGGACTGCAGGAAGTTGTGCGCCATCACCGGCATCATCACGTTCAGCTCGAAGTTGCCGTGCTGCCCCCCCACGGTGACGGCCAGGTGGTTCCCCATCACCTGCGCGCACACCATCATCATCGCCTCGCTCATCACCGGGTTCACCTTCCCCGGCATGATGGAGGAGCCCGGCTGGATGGCGGGGAGGGTGATCTCCGCCAGCCCGCTGGTGGGCCCGCTCGCCAGCCAGCGGATGTCGTTGGCGATCTTGAGGAGCGACACCGCCAGCGTGTTGAGCGCGCCCGAGGCGGAGACGTAGGCGTCCTTCGCCCCCTGCGCCTCGAAGTGGTCCTCCGCCTCGCGGAACGACAGGCCGGTGAGGGCCGAGATCTTCTCGATCGTCTTCCGCGGGAAGCCGGGGACGGCGTTGGTCCCCGTCCCCACCGCGGTGCCGCCCAGCGCGAGCTCCGCCAGCTCCTCGCTCGCGGCGCGCGCGCGGCGGATGCCGTGCTCGATCTGACTCGCGTAGCCGCCGAACTCCTGGCCGAGCCGCACGGGCGTCGCGTCCATCAGGTGG
The DNA here is from genome assembly GCA_045803205.1 of Longimicrobiaceae bacterium. Lineage (GTDB taxonomy): Bacteria > Gemmatimonadota > Gemmatimonadetes > Longimicrobiales > Longimicrobiaceae > Longimicrobium. The sequence continues at coordinate 26,339 of JBJMPM010000119.1, read as the reverse complement.
GTGCGGCCGCTCTTCACCACGTCGTCGAACTCCGCCGCCTTGGCGCGCAGCGCGTCGCGCAGCCGCTCCAGCGCGGGGATCAGGTCGTGCTCCAGCGCCACCCGCGCGGAGACGTGCATCGCCGTGGGGATCACGTCGTTGGAGCTCTGCCCCATGTTGACGTGGTCGTTGGGGTGCACGCGCGGATTGCCGCCGACGAGCTGCGTGGCGCGGGTGCCGATCACCTCGTTGGTGTTCATGTTGGTCGAGGTGCCGCTCCCCGTCTGGAAGACGTCGAGCACGAACTGGCCGTCGAGGGTCCCCTCGATCACCTCGTCGGCCGCGCGGACGATGGCGTCGGCCAGGGCGCCGTCGAGCAGCCCCATCTCCAGGTTCGCCTGCGCGGCGGCCTTCTTGATGGTGCCCATGGCGTGGATGAAGCGCCGCGGGAAGCGGATGCCGCTGATGGGGAAGTTCTCCACCGCGCGCTGCGTCTGCGCGGCGTACAGCGCGTCGGCGGGCACCTTCATCTCGCCGAGCGAATCCTTCTCGATGCGGAAGCCGGCGGGGGACTGGTCGCTCATCGCGTCCTCGGGTCGGGTCTGGAACTGCTTTTCGGTCGATGGAACGCGTGAAGATGGCGGGGAGGGGAGCGACGCGAAAGTCCGCCGGGAGCCGCCGCGGGGGGTGGTTGAGACCGCTCGGAAACGGGGTTGAGGGGGCGCGGTTATGATTCCGCGTCGTCCCCCCTGGCCGGCATGCCCGGCCCCGTTCGGCGGAAGGGCTCCGCCGGCTCCAGACCCGCGAGGTACGCGATGAATATTCCCCCCCTCCTGAACGCAGAGCAGTTGCGCCAGATCACGGACGCCGCGGCGAGCCGCCGTGGAGGAGATCCGTACTGGGTCGTCTACGGCGGCCAGGACCCCCTGACGGTGCAGCAGACGTGCGACGCGCCCCCCGACGCGGTGTTCGGCGTGCAGACGCGCAAGGTCGATCCGCAACGCGCGCCGGTGACCGAGGTGATCGTGGCCAGTGGCGAGAACGGGTTGTCGACAAACCTGGCGCAGAAGTACGACGCGGTGTTCTGGAGCGAGGCCGCCGTGGAGAAGTTCGTCCTCCCCTACTACGCGTCGAAGTCCATGTGGTCCGCCGCGTTCGTGCTCGACCTGATCTCGGAGTGCTGGTACGACGGGATCCCCCTCCCGGAGGATGAGGCTCTCGTGGGGACGGACCCCGTGCCGTTCGCGATGGCGCACACTCCGGACTCGGACTGGGGGTGGATTGGCCCCGAGGACGACCCCACCCGGCTTATCGTCTCCGATCTCCACCTGCTGCTCAGGGGCCCGGCGGGCGAAGTCCGGGTGATGCGCCTGTCGGACGTGCTGGACCTGCGAGAGGCCGCCGGAACAGCGGGTCGCGCGCGGCGAACGCGCGCTGCGACGGCCGCCTGGTGAAGCTCCACTCCAGCAGGGCGCGGGCAGTCTCCGGCTGCCCCAGGAGCAGGTACACGTACGCCTCGTCGTAGGCGAGCGAAACGCGCAGCTCCGCATCGCCGCTCGCCGCGGCACGCGCCCGGGCCAGCATGGCCCGGGCGCTGTCCGTCTGCCCCGCCCGCGCCAGGATCGCGGCCGCAACCGCCTGCCGGAAGAGCGGCGCGTAGGCGCGCCCCGCCCGCCGCGCCCGGTCGGGCGGGTCCAGGCGGCCGAGCTCCGCCAGCAGCCTCGCCGCGGCGGCGGGGTCGGGCGGGCGTGACGGGTCGGCGCGCATGAGGGTCAGGCGGCACTCCACGAACCGCCAGTCGCCGGGGAACCGCTCCGCGCCGCGGCCGCAGAGCGCGCGCGCCTCGCGGTAGTCGGCGGCGTAGAGCGCGCCGAAGTAGAGGCGCGACAGGATGGCGTCTGCCTCGGCGAGGTAGGCGTCTTCCTGCAGCGCCCGCCGCGCCATGGCCGCCGATTCGGCCGCGCGCCCCCGGTACCGCAGCACCTGGCTCAGCTTGTTCCACGCGCTGGCCAGCCCCGGCTCCGCCGCCACGGCCGCGCGCAGGTCGCGCTCGGCCGCGTCCACGCGCGCGCCCTGCCCGGTGCTGTCCACCGCACCGGTCGCCTGGGTGAAGAGCACGGTGCCGCGCAGTTCCAGCGCGAGCGGGTTCCCCGGCTCGCGGGCGAGCGCCCGCTCCGCGAAAGCCAGCGCGGTGTCGGCGCCCGCGCTTCCGGCGTGCTGCAGCGGGGCGCGCTGGAGCGCGATCCACCCCCGCAGCACCGTGGGCCGCGCCCAGGCGGGGTCCGCGCGCTCCGCGACCGCGAGACGCGCGTCGGCGTCGCGGAGCGCGCCCAGCGCGGCGGCCTCGTCGGGCGCATCGTCGCCCGCCAGCATCCGCGCCGCGTCGTCGCGCGCCTGCTCGGCTTCGACCACGTTTCGCCATGCCACGTCGCTGTGCGTTTCGGCGCGCGTGCGGCGCAGCTCGATCTCGTGCCCCAGCCGGCGCCGCAGGAATCCGGAGACCGAGTCGGCGAGCGCGTCTTCGAGCGCGAAGATCCCCGTCATCGAATGCACCAGCGTGCGGCTCTCCAGGTGCGCCCGGGTGTTGGCGTCCACGAGCTGCACCGTCACCCGCACGCTGTCGCCGGAGCGCTGCACGCTCCCCTCCACCACGCTCCCCACCTTGAGGTCGGCCACCAGCGAGTCGAAGCGCACCGCCCGGTCCCGGTACGGCTTCACCCCGTTGCGCGAGATCACCTGCAGCGCCTGTACCTGGCTGAGCGCGTGGATCAGCGACTCGGTGAGCCCGTTGGCGAGGTAGCCCAGCTCGCCGTCCTTGCTGTAATCGTCGAGGTAGAGGACGGCGACCCGGCGCGGATCGTAGCCGGACGGCGCCCGTGCCGCGGCTGCCGGCGGCGGCGGCTCGGGACGGGACGGGAGAACGCTGCCCGCCGCACCCAGGAGCACCCCCAGCGCCGCCGCGAGGGCCGGGTGCACGGCCACGCGGCGCGGCGCACGCGGCCGCCGCGGCGGGACCAGAGTCCGCGGCGCGGCGGCTTCGGGCGCGTGGATCGGCGGCAGCGCGTCCGGCGCGGGCGCGGCGAGGCCGCCGGGATCGGACGGAGAGGGCGGAAGCGCGACCTCGACGAGCGGGAGCATGTCCGGGTTCGCCGACGTTGACGGATGCGGCTCCGCCTCCGGCTGCGCCGCCCGGTCGACCGGCGGCTTCACGGTGGGGATCGTGACGTCTCCGCCACCGGCGTCCCCCGCCGAAACCCCCGTCCGCATCCCCTCGACCGCTTCCAACGACGTCCCGGCGATCGCCTCCCCGGCCGCGGGAGTCCCGTCCTCCGGCTCCGGGGACGCGGACGCGGGCACATCCGCAGCCGGGGGCGCGGGCATCACGCGGTCGGCGGTGGGAATGCGGACCGGCTCCGTCCGCAGGCGCTCGAACAGCTCCTCGAAGTCCTCTTCCGGCTCCACCCCCAGCTCGTCGCGCAGGAAGGCGACGTGCTTCTCCGCGAACCAGATCGCCGCCGCCCGCTCTCCCGACGCGTCGAGGGCCTGCATCAGCCGCATGGCCACGCGCGAGTTGAAGGGGTCGAGCGCCACCAGCCGCCGCCACCAGCCGGCGGCCTCGGCGGGGCGGCCCTCTCCCTCGCGGGCGGTGGCCAGGCACTCCAGCGCGCGGGTGTGGATGCGGGCCAGCCGGTCGCGCTCCCCCTCGGCCCAGCGCTCGAACTCGGGCGCGTCGGCCACGAAGAAGCCGTCCAGGAAGGGCCCCCTGTACAGCGGCGCGGCCCGCTCCACGTCGCCCGCCTCGATGGCGCTCTCGAACGCCTCCACGTCGCTCTGCACGATCTCCCCGTTCAGCCCCACCTCGTCGCCCGACGAGACGAAGGCGCTCTCCCCCAGCTCCCTGCGCAGCACGTACAGCGACTCGGAGAGGAGGTGGCGCGCGGCGGCCGCGCGGTGCTCCGGCCAGAGGAGACCGATGATCCGCTCGCGCCCCACCGTCCGCCCCCGCGCCGCCGCCAGGATCGCGAGCAGCGCGACCCGCCGGGTGTGCGCGGCCTTGCCGGTGACAGGTCCGTTCAGGCCCTGAAACGCCGCGCCGCCAAGGAGGTTGAGAGTGAACATCTGAGGTGGTGGATACCCGGGATCACATTGATGGGACAGGAGATTGAGAGGTCGGGGTCATAGTTAACCGCGCAACCGAGACAGGCGCAAGCCGCCGGCTTCGGAACGCATGGAGAGCAGCACCGCGCGACCGCCGGACCGCCGCTCTCCGCCCTGCCCAGCCCCCATCCTGGGGGCCGACACTACCCCACCGAGAGGGAGGATCTCATGAACAGGACGAAACTGCTGGTGGTCGGGTCCGCGATTGCGGCGCTGAGTGCCTGCTCCGACCGGTCCGCGACCGCCGTCGAGCCGCGCACGCCGCCCGAGCGGGCAGCGCTCGTGCGGATGGCGGCCCCGGGCGCGGCGGTGCCGGGGATGTACATCGTGGTGCTGAAGCAGGGTGCCGTGGCGCAGGCGGTGGCAGACGCGGCCGGAGCGCGGCCGCGGCACGTCTACCGCACCGCGCTGAACGGCTTCGCCGGGGAGCTGAACCAGGGGCAGCTCACCGCCCTGCGCCACAACCCCAACGTCGACTACATCGAGCAGGACCAGGCCGTCACCGCGTCGGGGCAAGTCCAGTCCTCGGCGCCCTGGAACCTGGCACGGCTCGACAGACGCTCATGGAAATGGGGAACCAGCACCGGATCGTACAGTTTCTCCACCACCGGCGCGAGCGTCCATGCGTACGTGATCGACACCGGGATCTACACCGGCCACCCGGATTTCGAGGGCAGGGCGACGGGCGGCGCTTCGTTCGTCGAGGACGGCCGCGGCGCCGAGGACTGCAACGGCCATGGCACGCACGTGGCCGGCATCATCGGCGGGAAGGTCTATGGCGTGGCGAAGGGCGTGTCGCTCGTGGCCGTGCGGGTGCTGGGGTGTGACGGCGTGGGGACGGCCAGCGCGGTCCTCGCGGGGATCAACTGGGTGGCCGACAACCGCATCCGCCCCGCGGTGGCGAACCTGTCTCTCGGCGGCGGCTACTCGGCGTCTCTGAACGACGCCGTGACGCGCCTTGCGGGTCAGGGGGTCTTCGTGACGGTCGCGGCAGGCAACGACAATCAGAACGCCTACTCCTTCTCCCCCGCGAGCGCCCCGGCCGTCACGACCGTGGCAGCCGCGGACGGCTACGACCTCAGGGCCTCGTACTCCAACTGGGGAAGCGGCGTGGACATCTACGCGCCGGGGTCGTCGGTCACCTCCGACTGGCTGTCCAACACGACCAGGACCCTGGACGGCACCTCGATGGCGTCGGCGCACGTGGCGGGCGTGGCCGCGCTGCTCAAGGACAGGCTGAACGGCTACGACTGGGGCGACCCCGGGCAGGCATGGGTCGATACGTGGATCAAGAGCCGCAGCAGCACGGACGTGATCCGCGCCAACCCCGCGGGCACGCCCAACCTCATGCTGTTCAAGTCGACGCTGTAGCGGCGAAGGCGCCGCGCGATCCGGGAATGCCGGGGGAGCCCGGCCCGGCGAAAGGCCCCGCCGCCCACCGTGAGGGCGCGGGGCCTTCCTCCGTGTCCGTGCGACGACGCCATGCCCCGGCACGATCCGCTTGTGACGAGCCGCGGCCGGGGGAGGGTTCCTCTCCCAGGGCCGCAGCCGTTTCCCACTGTCGTTTCCGCGGCTCCATCCCTATCTTCCGCGCGTTCGAACGAGCGTTCTACCCGATCCGACGCCATGCTCCGGCTCCACGAATACACGTACCATCGCCCCACCTCGCTCTCCGAGGCGCTGGGGCTGATCGCGGAGGGCGAGGACGTGCTTCCGATCGCGGGCGGCACGGACCTGATGCCGAACATGAAGCACCGCCTCTTCACCCCGCGGCACCTGGTGGCGCTCAAGGGGATCGGCGAGCTGCACGGGATCGGGCTGGCAGACGGGGAGGGAAACGCGGTCGATGAGGATTCCGCGTCGGCCGCGCAGCTCGTGATCGGCGCGGCGGAGACGCTGACGGCGGTGGCGCGGCATCCGCTCGTGCGGCGCATCGCCCCCGCGCTGGCGGAAGCCGCGGCGCACGTGGCCGGGCCGCAGATCCGCAACGCGGGGACGATGGGCGGCAACCTCTGCCTGGACACGCGCTGCACCTACTACAACCAGAGCTTCTTCTGGCGGCAGGCGCTGGGCTTCTGCCTGAAGAAGGACGGCGACGTCTGCCACGTGACGAAGGTGGGGAAGAAGTGCGTCGCCGCGCACAGCGCCGACACGCCACCGGTGCTCATCTCCCTGGGCGCGGTGGTGGACCTGGCCTCGGCGGCGGGGACGCGTACGGTGACGGTGGACGAGTTCTTCGTGGCGAACGGCGAGTGGAACACGGTGCGGCGGCGCGACGAGCTGGTGGTGCGCATCCGCATCCCCCTCCCCGGCCCGGGTGTGCGGACGGCGTACCGCAAGGTGCGGCAGCGCAACTCGGTGGACTTCCCCCTCCTCTCCATCGCCGCGGCGGCGGACGTGGCGCCGGACCAGACGGCGCGCTCCCTCTCCGTCGTGGTCTCCGCCCTCGGCGCGCGGCCGCGGGTGGTGACGGGGCTGGACCACATCGTGGCCGGCCACCGGCTGCGCGACGTGGCGGACGCGGTGGCGGCCCAGGCGTACAAGCAGTGCCACCCGCTGGAGAACATCATCGTCGACCCCGACTGGCGCCGCGCGATGGTGCCCGTCTACGTCCGCCGTGCGCTCGAAGACATCGCGTAACCAGGCTTGGAAATCTCACACGGAGTCAACGGAAAGACTCCGCTGACTCCGTTGACTCCGTGTGAGACCTGTTTTCTTAACGCCCGCGGATCGCGTCGATCAGCTCCTGCTTGGTCATCCCGCTGCGGCCGGGGATGTCCTTCTCCTTCGCGATGTTGTAGAGCTCGTCGCGGGTGCGCGCCTCGTAGCCGCGGTTGGGGTTCCCGGTGCCCTGCGTGCGATTGTTGCGCGTGCGGCCCTCCCCGCGGCGGTGCTTGTTCACCGTGCGGGCGGCGATCTCCTCTGCGCGCGCCGGGTCCATCCCACGGTCCAGCTCGCTCTCGCGGACGTGATCGTACATCTTCTCGTCCTGCTTGCTCCAGGCCTTGGGCATCTTCGCCTCCTCGCGTCAGAAGTTCGGCGCAGCATTCCGCCAGCACCATGCCAGCCGGCTGAGTCCCAACAGCGTCTCACGCAGAGGGACCAGAGGAGCCAGCCGGTAGCCGTTCGCTGGTTCCTCCGGTCCCTCTGGGTGAAATCGTCTTCAGAAGCCGGCGTCGTCGCCGTGGTCTTCCCACTTGATGTAGTCGAATCCGGTGCGGCAGCGGTTGCACCAGTACTGCGCCACCGTGAGCTGTCCGCCGAAGGGGTTCAGCAGCTTCGTGTCCATCCCCTCGCAGAAGGGGCAGGGCGCGTGCTCCGGGGCGGTGCCCGGCTCGTGCTTCTCCGCGTCCGCCATCAGTCCATCAGCAGCGCGCGGTTCAGGTCGCCGCGGGCGCGCGCCGCCGTCGCCTCGTCGAGCGAGCCGCCGGCCCTGCGCGCCGCGTCGTCCCAGCCGCTCCAGTCCAGCTCACCCTCATACCGCCACCCCTCGCCGTCGCGGGCGACGCCGACCTCGCCCGCCAGCCCGGCCTCCTCCAGCACCGGGCCGACCCGGGCCAGGAAGCGGCCGCGGCGCGCGGAGGGAAGGTCGCGGACGATCCCCTCCTCCACCAGCCGCCCCATCCCCGGCGCCTCGTCGCGCCCCAGCCAGCGCAGCGCCTGCGGCAGCACGCGGCGCAGCTCGGCGGCCAGCCCGGCGCGCAGCTCCGGCACCAGCGCGATGCGCCGCGTCCACCCGGCGGCGTACTGGAAGTGGAACTTCTCCTCGTCCAGCAGCTTCTGCACGCGGTTGCGCACGGGCGCGTAGCGGCTGTCCACCAGCGCCGCGTACTGTGCGGTGAGCGCCATGTCGACCAGGAGCGAGGCGGCGATCATCCCGTTCCACCCCTCCAGCTCGGCGTCGAGCGCGTCCATGCTGCGGTACTCGGCCGCGGCGCGCTCGTGCTCCAGCGCCTTGGGGTCGTCGCCCAGGTCGCCCAGCAGGGCGTAGGTGAGCCGCGCGTGCCCCCACTCGTCCTGGGCCATCGACGAGGCGGCGATCCCCGCCTCGAGGGTGGGCGAGCCCAGCATCCGGTCGCTGTAGCGCAGCCCCAGCACCCGCTTGCTGTCCGCCAGCGCCAGGACCAGGTCGCGCAGCGGCGCGCGCACGTCGCCGGGGAGCTGGTCGGCCTTCTCGTAGGCTTCGGCCGCGGCGAGCATCTCGGTCATCGCCTCTCCTTCCCGGCCACGTCGCCGCCGCCGTAGCTCCCGGTCCCCGTGCTGTGCACGATCTCGTCCTCGTGGTCGTCGCGCGCGGCGGTCACGAACTGGCTCTCCTCCGGGTCGATCGGGAGGATGGCGGAGCGGGGGACGACGCACATCTCCGCCCAGTTCTGCTCGTCGTAGGTCTTCCAGGCGTACACGCGCGCCAGGTCGCCGTCCATGGCGTTGACCCAGCCGATGTGCCGCAGCGGCTCTTCGCGCGTCTTGCGGGCGAACACTTCGTAGACGGGCTCTTTCACGGAAGTGCGAAGGTGCGAGAGTGCGAAAGTGCGAAAGTTCGGTGGATCCCGGCTACATCGAGACGCCGAAGGTACGCAGCGCCTCGCGTCCCTCGGGGGTGATCCGCGCCTTGGTCCAGGCGGGGGTCCAGACCTCGTTCACCACCACCTCGTCCACCCCGGGCTCGCGCTGCAGGCGGTCCTGGATGTCGAAGTGGATGAAGGCCATGCACGGGCAGGCGGTGGCGGTGAAGGTCAGGTCGACCTCCACCCGCCCGCCCTCCTGCCGGACGTCGTAGATCAGCCCCAGGTCGACGAGGGAGATGGGGATCTCGGGATCCATCACCTCGCGCAGCGCCTCCCAGAGCGGCCCCTCGCGCTCGTCGAAGGGCACGGGGTACGCCGTGGGCGCGTCCAGGAGCGCGGCGCCGCCCTCGCCGGAGAAGCGGGCCGAAGCGGTGGCGCAGGGCATCAGGCCGCCATCTCCAGCTGCCGCCGGAAGCCGCGCCCCTCCTGGATCATCTCCACGTAGCGCTTGTTGGCCGGGCCGCGGCGCTTCCAGCGCTCGAACACCTTGCTCCAGGGGATCTCGCCCTCGTCGAAGAGCCAGCGCTTCTCGTCCTCGTCGTACTCGCAGGGGAAGGGATAGTCGAGCACGTACTTCTGCTCCTCCTCGCTCCAGTGCGCGGGCGCGTGCACCCCGATCGACTCGCAGAGCGGCACGGTGGACTTCATCCAGGTCTGCCGCAGCTCGTCGTTCGTCATTCCCTTCAGCCTGTACTCGAGCTGGCCCGAGTGGCGCTTCATGTCGTCCGGCAGGCCGAACCACTCCACCGCCATGGGGAACATCCAGTCCACCGCGCGCTGGATCATGGCCTTGGCCTCGCCGCCGGACTTGGAGAGGCGCTTCATCCACATCTCGCCGTGGCGCAGGTGGAAGGTCTCCTCCTGGTCCACCTTCACCAGCGCGCGCTTGAGCGGGCCGTAGCTGGTGTTCTTGAACACGTCGCCGAGCAGGGTGATGCCGGCGCGGTCGTAGAGGCCGTTCGCGACGACCAGCTCGGCCCAGTTCTCCAGCGGGTGGTCGAAGCCGTAGGGATGCTTGAACTCGTGCGGCTCGCGGCCGTAGACGAGCTGCTCCTTGTCGAGCCCCAGGTCCTCCAGCAGCCGGTAGGCGATGTTGGCGTGCGCCAGCTCGTCCTGGATGATGGCGGTGGCGCTGACCATGGTGTTGGTCGAGGGCGCGTCCTTGCTGGCGCCGAAGTACGCCGGCGCCGAGATCAGCTCGGTGTCGGCCTGCACCAGGAGCTGCACGATGAGCGCGGCCTTGTACCCCTCCGTCATGTCGTCGGGGTACTCGACGATGAAGCCGGCCTGGACCTTTTCCTTGAGCTCGTCTTCGGTGTAGCGGGCCATCCGTTCGTCTCCGTCCGGGTGGGGATGATGCGCGAAGCGGCGGACGCGGGCAGCCTGCGAAGGCCATGCCCGCGCCCACCGTTCGAACGCTCGTTCGGGCGAGAAGCTATCCCGCGGCGCCGAGGGTGTCAAGGCACGATGGCGACGATGCGAGTGAACTCGCCGCCTCGCCGCTACAACATCACGCAGTCGACCTACGTCGACTTCAGCTCCTCGCAGGTCTGCTCCAGCGCGGGAGACAGGGTGCCGCCACGGTGATGCTCTTCCTGGTGCAGGATGTAATCGCGGACCCGCGGCACCTGCGATTTGGAAACCGTGAAGGCGCCGTAATAGCCCTGCCACTTGAAGAAGCCGCCGCGATCCAACTCCTGCGTCATCAGGTGCGACGAGGCGCCCTTCATATGCTGCACGACCTCCGAAATCCGCGCGGTGGTCGGAAACCGGAGGAGCACGTGCACGTGGTCCTCCATCCCGCCGATCGCCAGCACCTCGCACCGGTGCTTCCTCGCCTGGTCCTGGATGCACCCGTAGATCCCCTGCCGGAATTCCTCCGTCACCAGCGGCATCCGGTCCCACGTCGCCCACACCAGGTGCACGTACAACTGGGTGTACGCCTGTCGCATCGAGGCCTCGTACGCACGAAGGTGGTGTCCGCGAAGGCGGACAGCGTGAGGTTGTAGCGGCGAGTTTACTCGCATATTGCCACCACCCAACCATCCCCACCCCGCCATCACCCACACAAACGCCCGCCCCGGCCGCGCCACGCGCGTAACCGAGGCGAGCTATCGATTGATTCCAAACCGTCTTCGCGAAGCTGGATGACCGGTGATGTGATTCACCTCGACCGCGTCCACGGTGTCAAGCAGCCGCCCCCAATGAAACGCACGCCGCGCCGGCGCCGTACGGACCGCGGTCGAAATCCCCTCTCAAGAGGAAGATGCGCATGGGTGCCGAACCCGCCCTCCTGGTGCTCACCGGCGCGTCGGGCGCGGGGAAGACCACGCTCGTCGCGGCGCTGCGGGCGCTCGCGCTCCCCGGCGTGGGGTGCTACCACTTCGATTCGGTGGGCGTCCCCTCGCCGGAGGAGATGACACGCCTTTACGGCGGCGGGGAGCAGTGGCAGGCCGCGGTCACGGAGCAGTGGATCGTGCGGCTGCTGCGCAACGACGACGGCGTGCGCGTGGCGGTGCTCGACGGGCAGACGCGGCCCAGCGTGCTCAAGGAGATCCTCGAGCGGATGGGCGCGCGGCGCTGGCGGATCGTGCTGGCGGACTGCGGCCACGCCGAGCGCAACGCACGCCTCCACGGCCCGCGCGGCCAGCCGGAGCTCGCCACCCGCGACATGGACTGCTGGGCCGCCTACCTCCGCGGTCAGGCCGACGCCCTCGGCCTCCCCGTGCTCGACACCGCCCGGCCGCTGGAGGCCGCCGTGGCCGAGCTCGCCGCGATGGTCGAGAAGCTCGGGTAGGACGGCATCTCTTCCGGAGGCACAGAGGCACAAGCTCTACGAGGCCAAGCGGAGGGGGAAGGACTGCGTGGTGGCATAGAACGGCGTCACCCGGGGAGGCGGTGCAACGCGGCCGCTGTCGAGTTAAGGTTCGTTCCGCTCCATTTGCGCGAGGTCATGCCACGCTTCTTACCGAGAGTGGCGCAAACAATCCTTCTCTCGTCTTGCGATGATGCCACTCGACACACCCCCGGAGCATGGATTGATCACATTCGAGGTGGCGGTGGCACCCGTCTCCTTCCAGGCAACGTCAACCAGGAAAGCGGCGATTCTCTCGGCGGTCCGTGCGATTGTTTCACAATGTCACTATCTCCTCGGCGGAGACCTCAAGCTCGTCATCAAGTGGGGAATCTCGGAGAGGGCGCGGTACGAAAGCGACAGCGCCGCAGACGTCGACAACATTGTAAAGCCCATCCTGGATGCACTCTCAGGGCCGGAGGGCATCATGATCGATGATTGCCAGGTGCAGGAGCTGATTTGCTACTGGTCCGGAGGATATGACCACCCGGTGCAGCAGCACATCGCCATCGAGGTCGGGTTCGACCCCGACGCATGGTTCTCTAAAACGGGATTGATCTTTCTGGAGATCGACCGGGGATTGTATCTGCCGATGGACGGCGAATTGCCCACGTCCATTGTGTTGGACCAGGCGCAGCATTTCATCGAACGATTCGAAGCGGCACGTCGCATGATCGGTTCAGGGGCATCTCCCTATCAAGCGCACCTCACTCTTCCGATCCAGCGAGTGTTTCACCGCTCGAAAATCGGGACGTTTCGAATCACGACGCTGGAGGAGTTGCGCAACTCCTCCAGTAAGGAGGACTAGACCTTGTTATGTTGCGTTTCAATAACCGGCACACCATCCTCGTGATCTACGAAGTGCATGTCGCTGAAGATGTGAGGTGCTTCGGCCTGCAGGGTCTGAAGCACCGCAACGGCCAGTTTGCGAATTTCAATTTCCGCCGTGGGGCTGCCTCGCATCTCGCAGAAATGCCGCCACGCGCGCGCGTTGCCGGTGACCACGATCTTCGTTTCAGCACAGTTGTGAAGCACTGACCGCGCCGCCTGCCGAGCCCGCTTCTTCCTCATCGTGGCAGTTCCGCTCTGGCCAACCTGCGATGTCATCTCGGCCAGGAGCGCACGATACGAGTTCAGCGAGTGCTCGCACGCATCTACCCAGATGTCGAATGCGTGCGTGCCCTCCTCGATCTCCGGCGGGAGGACGAACCCGATCTCGGATTCGTCCACGTACCGTTGTGAAAGCTGGGAGAAACCGAAGCCGGCACGATGCCGAACGAGCTCGTGGGTGAGCGTGCGGCTGACGCCCTCGAAAAGGCAGCTCCACACGGCGTGCTCCAGCACGGAGCCGTGCTTGGTGTTGAGGATGTTCGCGAGGTACGCCTGATTCGTGGTGCGCCCGGGGATGGTCTTGTGGCCGCCTTCCAGGCCCGCGTCCTCGCCGAAGCTCAGGTAGCAGAGCCGCCCCGCGAACTCCGCCAGCGCTTCGCCTGCGACCTCGCTGTCGCTGCGCCAGTTGATGTGCGGCGGCACGGTGAACTGCTGGCGCGCGATGACGGTGACGCGGGGCTGGCGGATGATCTGCATCGGGCGGTCGGCAAGGGGTGGATGGGCCGGCGGAGAAACTAGGACGCGCTCCCGGCTCCGACAACCGCCGCGCCCCGTCTCCGTGCGACGGCGGAGGGTTGTTGCGCGCGGCGTCGTCCCCCACGCAGGTTGTGCGCGCACCCGAACCGCGAGAGAGGCTGGAGTTGAGGATCGCGTCGCTGCTGTCGAGCGCCACCGAGATCGTGTACGAGCTGGGGCTCGAGGATCATCTCGTCGCCATCTCCCACGAATGCGACTGGCCGCCCGAGGCGCTCCGGCTCCCGCGCCTGAGCCGCGTGCGCTTCGACCCCGCGGGGCTCACCAGCGCCGAGATCGACGCCGAGGTGCGGCGCTGCATGCTGGAGCACGGCAGCGTCTACGAGGTCGACACGCGCGCGCTGGCAGAGGCGCGCCCGGACCTCGTCCTCACCCAGGCCGTGTGCGAGGTGTGCGCCGTCCCCACCGCGTCGGTGCACGAGGCGGTGGCAGCGCTGGACCGCCCTCCGCGCGTGCTCTCGCTCGACGCGCGCACGCTGGAGGAGATCATCGACAGCGTGGAGGAGGTGGCGGACGCTGCCGATGAACCGGGGATGGGCGCGGTGACCGTCGCGCGCCTGCGAGCCCGCGTCGACCACGTCCGTGAGGCGGTCGCGGGGCGGGCGCGACCGCGGGTGCTGGCGCTGGAGTGGCTCGATCCTCCCTTCGCGCCGGGGCACTGGATCCCGGAGATGATCGGGATCGCCGGGGGCGAGAGCCTGCTCGGGACGCCGGGCGGCCACTCGGTCGAGGTGCCCTGGTCCGGCGTCGAGGGGCTCGACCCCGACCGGCTCCTCCTCGTCCCCTGCGGCTACGCGCTGGACGCGGCGCGCGAGGACGCCGCCCGCGCGCGGGAGCGCCTGCACGCCGCCGCCCCGCGCGCGGTGGAGAGCGGCGGCGCGGCCCTCGGCCACAGCGCGTACTTCAGCCGCTCCGGCCCGCGCGTGGTCGCGGGGATCGAGGCGCTCGCGGCCTGGCTGCACCCCGGCGCGTTCCCCGGCGGCGGCCCGGGCGGCATCGTCGAAGGCTGGCGCTGAATCACGGCGCACGCCGATCCCAAAAGAATGGCTCTCACAGAGGTCACAGAGGTCACGGAGTCGCGGAGGGCGCGCGGCTTGCAACCGAAGCGGCCCTGACACTGGCGCCCATCCGCCCCATCAACCCCGACCGCGACGACCGATGCGTCTTCCGACCCGCATCCACGGCGTGCTGGACTACACGGTGGGCGCGCTGCTGATCGCCCTCCCCTTCCTGCTGGGCTTCGGCGGCGGCGCGCAGACCTGGGTGCCCGTGGCGCTCGGCGCCGCCGCCATCGTCTACTCCCTCTTCACCGACTACGAGCTGGGCGTGGTGAAGCGGCTGCAGATGCCCGCCCACCTCTGGCTCGACGGGCTCTCCGGCGTGCTGCTGGCCGCCTCGCCCTGGCTCTTCGGCTTCGACACCGAGGTCTGGGTTCCCCACGTGGTGCTCGGCGCCTTCGAGATCGCCGCGGCCGTGATCACCGACACCATCCCCGGTTATGAGCGCCGCCGCGCGCGATAGGGCGGCCGCGCGCGCCGCCGCCCGGGAGGCCGACGACTTCGGCCTGGACGGCGAGGCGCGCCTGGAGGCCGTCTTCCCCGCGCAGGCGCTGGAGACCGGCGAGCCGCGGGAGAAGTCGCACATCTCCTGCTGGACCGCCTCCGACAGCGGCGTGCACGCCATCTCCGTGGAAGAGGGGCTGGCCCTCTACAACGCCTGTCAGCACGCCACGAGCGCGAGCGACACCTCCGCCCAGCTCGTCTGGATCGACATCGCCTGCCCCGGCGACGCAGAGGCGGCGTTCCTGCGCGACCGGCTGCGCTTCCACCCGCTGGCGGTGGAAGACTGCGTGCGCGGCCGCCAGCGCCCCAAGCTCGACCGCTACCCGGGGTACTACTTCCTGGTGATGTACGCCGCCGCGGTGAACCCCGAGCGCGAGCGGATGGCGCTGCACGAGGTGCACCTCTTCCTGGGCCGGCGCTACCTGGTGACGGTGCACGACCACCGCGTGGCCGAGTTCGGCGAGGTGCTGGCCCGCTGGCGCGCCAACCCCGGCGCCTTCGCCACCGTCGGCGTGCTGGCGCACGCGGTGATGGACACCATCGTCGACCACTACTTCCCCGTGATCGACCACTTCTCCGACCGGGTGGAGGAGATGGAGGCGGGGATCTTCGAGGGGCGCGGCGAGCAGGGCGGGCTGGAGCGGCTGCTGAACGTGCGCCGCGAGATGACCCTCTTCCGCAAGGTGCTGGGCCCGCAGCGCGACGTGATCTCCACCCTGCTGCGGCGCGACCTCCCCTTCCTCTCGGCCGACCTGATCCTCTACTTCCAGGACGTGCACGACCACATGATGCGCGTGGTGGAGGAGATCGACACCCTGCGCGACCTGCTCACCGGCGCCATGGAGGCGCAGCTCTCGGTAACCTCGAACCAGCTCAACATCACCATGCGGGTGATGGCGGCGTGGTCCATCATCCTGATGGCGATGGCGCTGGTGGCGGGGATCTACGGGATGAACTTCAAGATCATGCCCGAGCTGGGGTGGCGCTGGGGGTACGAGTGGGCGCTGGGGCTCATGCTCGCGCTCGGCGCCGTGCTCATCCTCTACTTCCGCAAGCAGCACTGGATCTGAGGGAGAGTGCGGAAGTGCGGAAGTGCGCTCGGTGGCGACGATGCGGCTGAAGCCGCCGCTACAACCTCACGCAGTCCGCCTGCGCGGACTTCCTGTGACCGCGGCGGTCGGGAGTTCCCCCGCCACATGCGCCCTTGATGTCCGCGAAGGCGGACAGTGTGCCGTTGTAGCGGCGAGTTTACTCGCATAGTCGCACAAAAACCCTGATCGTCCCCTGTCTAACCCGTCAGAAGCTCCAGCTCCAGCGGAGGGAGAGGAGGTCGTCGTTCTCGTGCGGAGGGGCGTCGGTGGAGTTGAGCATGTACTCGGCGCGCACCTCGGTGGTGCGGCTCAGGCGGTAGCCGGCGGCGAGCTGCACGCGGTCCACGGGATAGTCCCACGCCACCTGCGGCCCCGCCTCCGTGGCGACGCGGTTGAACCGGATGCCGCTGTAGCGCGCCGCCGCGAAGAGCCCGGGCGAGAGCTTCACCTTGGCCTCGGCGTACCAGGAGACGTCGCGCGGATACTCCTCGACGTTCGGCACGTCCCAGGTGTCGAGGATCAGCTCGGCGCGCGCCTCCACCGGGCCGCGCGCGAACGCCGCCTCGAATCCCCACAGCTCCTGGAAGTAGTGGCTCACCTCCTGGCCCGCGGGGAGCGGCGCGCCGCCGGGGTGGTCGATCAGGTAGCCGCCGCGGTCGTACGAGGCGCCCACGCCCAGCTCCGGCAGCAGCTGCACCCCCACGTGGGCGACGTACGAGGGCCCGTGGTCGCCCGCGCCGAGCGCGTTCCACTCGCGCGGCTCGCTGGAGGGCGCGCTGTTCAGCACCGCCGCGCGAACGCTGACCCGCTTCCATCCCCCCGCCGCCATCACCCCCACCGGGTAGGGCGCGTTCCACACCGGCGGCGCCCCCATCGGCCGGAAGAACTCCGGGTCGTCCTTCCAGGTCACGAACCCCGCCGCCGTGCCCGGGAGGAAGTTGGCGCAGATCATCGTGCGGTAGTCGTACGGCAGGGGAGGGCGGATGAAGGGGTCGGCGGAGAGGCTGGCGTGGCGCTGAGTCCATCCCCCGAACGGGGTGAGGAACTTCCCCGCCTGCACCGACAGGTCGCGCCCCGCGAAGGGCGAGAGGCGCAGCCACGCCTGCTCCACGCGCAGCCGCAGCGGCCGGTCCGCCGGAGCCTCGCCGCGGTCGGCGCGCAGCTCCACCGTGCCGTTCACCCGCTCCCCCGCGAACAGGTCCAGCAGCAGGCTGGCGCGCGGCGCCACGAAGGCGTGCGTGGTGGGGATGAGCCACGCCGGCGCGTCGCCGGGAACGAAGCCCTCCACGTCCAGCCGCCCGGACGGCGCCACCTGCCACACGCCGTCCGCCGAGGCCCAGCGCACGCCGAGGTCCTGCAGGGTGGGGAGATCCTGCGCGGAGAGCGGCGCGGCGGCGGCCAGGAGCGCCAGCACGGCCGCGGCCGCCGCGCCCACCGCCTTCGCCGCACCGCCGCCGGACGCGCCGCCGCCGTCCCGGATGCCGCGGATGGCGTAGACCTCCAGCGGCGCGGAGAGCCCCTTGAACGACCGCGAGCCCAGCGGCACCGCGTCGACGGGGATCGTGAGCTCGCGCAGGAAGGGCTCCACCACCAGGATCTCGCCGCCCGCCGCCGCGTCGCAGAGGCGCGAGGCCACGTTCACCGACTCGCCCAGCACCGTGTAGTTCAGCCGCCCCGTCGACCCCATGTTCCCCGCGACGGCCGGCCCGGCGTTGATCCCCACGCCCAGCCCCAGCGGGGGCTCGCCCCGGGCCACGCGGGTGCGGTTGAGCCCCTCCACCGCCGCGAGGATGGCGAGCGCCGCGCGCACGGCGCGGTCCGCGTCGCCGCCGCGCGAGACGGGGGCGCCGAACACGGCCATGATCTCGTCGCCCACGTACTTGTCCACCACGCCGCCCTCGGCCTCCACCGCGTCGCTCGCCACCTCCATGATCTCGTTCAGCAGCGCCACCACCCGCTGCGGCTCCATCCCCTCGGTCATGGCGGTGAAGCCGCGCACGTCGGCGAAGAGCGAGGTCACGCGCCGCGTCTCGCCCCCCAGCGTGATCTCGCCCTTCAGCAGCTCGTCGGCGATGTCGCGCGAGACCACCTTGTCCAGCACGCCCCGGTACTGCTCCTTGAGCTGCAGCCCGTGCGCCATCTCGTTGAAGGCCTCGGCCAGCGTGCCCAGCTCGTCGTGCGTGGAGGGCTGCACGCGCACGGCATAGTCGCCCGCGGCCACCCGCTCGGTGGCGGCCACCAGCGCGCGCACCGGCCGCGCGAAGCCGCGCGAGAGCACCAGGCCGACGAGCACCGCCAGCGCCAGCGACCCCACGCCCGCCAGCACCTCCACCCGCTGGATGCTCTCGAAGGGCCCCAGCACCCCGTCCAGGGGGAAGGCGCTCACCCGCCAGGCGTCGCGCATCCCCGTGCCGGTGGAGACGCGGTCGGCGGTGAGCAGGTAGCGCCGGCCGTTCCACTCCGCCCGCCGCGGCCGGCCCGCCCCCGCCATCGCCACCATCCGCGGCTGCAGCCCGCCGCGCCGCACCCCCGGCGTCGACGCCACGCACCGCCCGCCCGCCACGAAGCAGACCTCGGCGCCCAGCGCGCGCCCCGCGTCGGTCGCCACCGAGTCGGTCACCATCGTCCCCAGCGTGAGCGTGCCCACCGGGTTGCCGAAGAGCGCCAGGCGGGTGACGTAGACGGCGAAGAGGCGCCCGCCCACCAGGTGGTAGCCGAAGGCGCCCAGGCTGTCGGAGGGGAGGAGCCAGGCGACCAGCGGGCCGGGAACGCCGGCCGCGGGGTCGGAGGTCATCCCGTTGCGCATCACCGTGGCGACGGGGGTGCCGGCGGCGTCGGTGTAGGCGGCGAGCAGGGTGTCGCGCGAGGCGGAGAGCTGGAACTCGTAGGCGGTGGTCTGCCCCAGCAGGTCGGCGGTGCCGGTCTGCAGCGCGTCGTCGAGCGCGGCGGGAAGGCGGTTCGATCCCGCCCAGCGCGCGCCGCTGCTCGCCAGGCTCTCGCGCAGGTCGCCCTCCTGCGCCGCGAACACCTCGCGGCTCGTCGCCAGCGAGCGCGCCACCGCCACCGCCACCTGCCGCCGCGTCTGCACGCGGATGCTCACCACCGTCACCAGCAGCAGCACGCCGACGGAGGCGAGGAGCGCCACCAGGAGCTTGGCGGCGAAGGAGTGCCGCACCCGTTCGAGCGCGGCGGCGGGGCGCTTCACGGCAGGCGCCGCGTCACAGGCTCACGTCCACCCGCGCGGAGCCCTGCGCGGGCACGGTCACGTCCACCGTCCGCTGCCCCCGGTCGAAGTCCCACACCGCCAGCCGGTAGCGCCCCGGCGGCACCCCGGCGATGGAGAAGCTCCCGTCGGCCGCCACCTCGGCGTGGAAGGGGTTCTCCACCACCACCACCGCCGAGCGCATCCACTGGTGGATCTCGCAGTACACCTTCACCACGCCGGGCCTGTCGAACACCACGGTGCGGCTCTCGCCGCGCGGGTAGCGCCCCAGGTCGAAGCGCTTGGCCGAGGAGTAGGAGAAGACGTTGTGGAAGAAGGGGTCGCCGTTGGGGAACTCGACCGCCGTGCCCACGGGGATCACCAGCACCGGGGGACGGAAGGCGGTATCGCGCTGCATCAGCCGCGGCCGCGCGCCGGCCGCCGCGCGCGCGCCGGCGACGGGCCCGACGAGGTAGGCGACGGCCGGGACGGAGCCCGCGGCGTGCGAGGCGCCCCCGCCCCCCGCGCCGGGGTAGCGGTTGGCCACGCGCTGCGGCGACATGCGCGAGAAGGTCACGTGCCCCTGGATGGTGCCGGCGGCGCGCGGGGCCGGGGCCGGCGCGGCCGTGGCGGCGGAGGCGAGCAGCGCGGCTGCCAGCGCCGCGGCGGAACGCAGTCTCAGCACGGGTTGCCCTCCGGGAGATGTGCGGCGGGGCGGGGAAGTCCGGGGCGGCGCCCGGGTGGGAAGGTTCCGTCCAATATAGGAACGGACGATGGAGCGCGCCAACGGGGACGCCCCCGCCTGCGGCGCCTTGATGGGGACACACCCTTCCCGCCTCAGCGTTCGTCCAGCCGCTCCGCCGCCCCGCCCGTCACTCCGTTCACCGGGTATCGCATATGTCCCGTACAGTTGCATAAATCCACCCCCTCCCGGCGGAAAGGGTGTGGAAACGTGCGGCTATTTCGCCGCGCATTAAGAGTCATCCCAGTGGGACTTGTGCACGGCATGAGATTTGTATTATCGTAGAGGCTGAGCGCGCGCTACCGGCCTTCCTGCGCGCCCGCCCGGCCATGCCGAATTCCCTGTTCCAATCCCGCCGCCGGCTGCGTGACGCCCCGTACCCGGCGGGTGCAAATCCCCTTGCGACGCTTGGCGTTTGCCGCTTTCCCGGCGCGCGCCTCCGTCACCGCCCACGGTCAGAAATCCATTCGTTTACACTCCCCATAGAGCTCGGCACGCGCCACGTGCGCAGCGCACCATTCTGCACGCGGCTGCACCAGTTCGTTTCGCCCCGCCGATTCGCGGCGGCGCGACCCGGGGTGACCCACCTCACCCTTTCCCTACGCACGGACGAGTGATGCAGCGGAAGACGGCAGCGAAGTTCGGCATCGCGGTGGTGGCCGCGGCGGTCCTGTTCGCGGCGTGCGAGCGCGCCGCGCAGGAGCTCACCGCCCCGGCCGTGGCGGGCGCGCCCCGGGCCGCGGTCCAGCAGGACCTGGTCGCGTGGGCCGCACCGGCCTACGGTCCGGGCGCCGGGCAGTTCAAGGAGGAGCTGGACGTGCAGCACCACCCCGAGGCGCACGGCCAGCACTGAGGCCTGAAATCGAAGGACGGCCGCCGAGGGGACCGGCGGCCGTCCGGCCGGGCGCATCCCGCCCACACCGGGCGCCTCGGCATTCTGTCCCCATCCACCCCTGGGAGGTCGAAATGAACGGCAGGAAGATCCTGGCAGTGCTGGCGGCGGGCTTGGCCCTCACCGCCTGCGAAAGCTCGCAGAACGCGCTCTCCGCCCCGGACCAGCCCCGCGCCCTCTTCGGGCCGCAGGACCTGGTGGGCTCGCCGGACCTGGTGGTCGACGCCGCCAAGCTGGCCAGCTCGTGGGTGATCAGCACCGAGTACCTGCCGGCCACCCTGTGCAGCGTGCAGGAGGGCGACGTGCCCCCGGGGACCCGCCGCCTGCTCCGCTTCACCGTCACCACGCCCAACGTGGGCGACGCGGACGTGTTCATCGGCGACCCGCGCGCGCACATCGACCCGAACGGCGACGGCAACTACGCCGACAGCGACGGCCTGTTCAACTTCGCGCCGTGCCACCACCACTTCCACTTCAACAACTACGCGACGTATGAGATGTTCCCGCTGAACGCGAACGGGACGCTCGGCCCGGCGGTGAAGGCGCGCAAGCGCGGCTTCTGCATGATCGACACGACCCCGTACACGTCGAGCACGCCGGCCAAGGAGAAGGTCTACTACAGTTGCGGCACCCCGGAGAGCGCCGGCAACCAGGGCATCTCCACCGGCTGGGCGGACACCTACGTCAAGCAGCTCGCCGGGCAGTACTTCGTGCTGGACGATCCGAACGAGCCGGTGCCCGCGGGCAGGTACGTGCTGCGCATCACGGTGAACCCGGGCTTCACGCCGGCCAAGGGCGAGCCCTGCCCGGCGCTGGACCCGACCGGCAAGTGCCACAACTTCGCCGAGAGCAACTACACGAACAACGTGGGCCAGGTGACGATCGACATCCCGGCCGACCGCAACGGCAAGACCGGCGGCGCCGTGAAGACCGCCGAGGACGGGATCGACGACGAGCAGCGCCCGACCAACTGATCGAGCCCGGCTCCGTGCGTCAGGGCGGCGGCGGGGGCTTCGGCCTCCGCCGCCGTCTTCGTTTTCGTGCTATACTGATGCGAGTGCGGAAGTGCGGAAGTGCGAAGTCGTCTATCCCCCAGCAGCACGGAGCTCATGGCGGCCGAGATCCTGATCATCCTTCTCCTGGTGCTGGCGAACGGCGTCTTCGCGATGTCGGAGATCGCGGTGGTGAGCTCGCGGAAGGGGAGGCTGCAGCACCTGGCCGACGAAGGAAGCCGCGGCGCGCGGCGGGCGCTGGAGCTCGCCGAGTCGCCCGACCGCTTCTTCGCCACGGCGCAGGTGGGGATCACGCTGGTGGGGATCCTCACCGGCGCCTTCGGCGGGGCCACCATCGCCGCCACCCTGGCCGAGACGCTGAAGGGCGTGCCCGCCCTGGCGCGGTATGCCGACGCGCTGGCGCTGGCGGCGGTGGTGCTCGGCATCACCTACCTGTCGCTGATCGTGGGCGAGCTGGTGCCCAAGCAGATCGGGATGCAGCACCCGGAGCGCATCGCCGCGCGGGTGGCGGGGCCCATGGCGGCGCTGGCGCGGCTGGGGGGGCCGGCGGTGTGGGTGCTGAGCGCGTCGACCCGCGTGGTGCTGCGGGTGCTGCGGCTGCCGCGCCCGCAGGAGCCGCCGGTGACCGAGGCCGAGATCCGGGTGCTGCTGGAGCAGGGCGCCGAGGCCGGGGTGTTCGAGCCGGGCGAGAGCGAGATGGTGACGCGGGTGTTCCGCCTGGGCGACCAGCGCGTCGCCGCGGTGATGACGCCGCGCCACCGCGCCGTCTGGCTCGACGCCGGCGCCCCGCTGGAGGAGGCGCGCGAGGCCATGGCGCGGAACCGCTTCTCCCGCTACCTCCTCTGCGACGGCGAGCTGGACTCGGTGCTGGGCGTGGTGGACGTGCGCGACCTGTGGGTGTCGGAGGTGGCGGGGGAGCCGGTGCGCGACCTGCGCGCCGCGGCGCGCCCGCCGCTGATCGTGCCCGAGACGATGCCGGCGCTGCAGCTCCTGGAGCGCTTCCGCGAGACCGGGATGCACCTGGCGCTGGTGGTGGACGAGTACGGCGGGGTGGCGGGGATCGCGACGCTGAACGACGTCCTTTCCGAGGTGGCGGGCGAGCTCACCCCGGGCGGCCCCGGCCACTCCGCCGTGGTGCGCCGCGACGACGGCTCGTACCTGCTGGACGGCGCGCTGGCGATGGAGGAGGTGCGCGAGCTGCTGGGGCTGGAGGAGCGGCGGAACGAGCCGCGCGTCTACCGCTCCCTGGGCGGGTGGATCTTCACCGAGCTGGCGCGCGTTCCCGCCGAGGGCGACTGGTTCGAGGCCGAGGGCCACCGCATCGAGGTGGTGGACATGGACGGCAACCGGATCGACAAGGTGCTGGTGCAGCGCCTCTCCGGCGCGGACGAGGACCGCGGCTGAACGCACCGGCGTGGCTGCGGGGTGAAGTCGTGGCATTCTTTCGAGACCATGACTCCTGCGGAGAACACGGATGCTCCCCCACTTCAAGTACCATCCGGATCCCATCGCGACCGGAAGCATCGAGCCTTCCGACACCGTCTGCGTCTCCTGCGGGCGGGCGCGGGGCTACATCTACACGGGCCCTGTCCATGCCACGGAGGAACTCGACGGCTCCCTCTGCCCCTGGTGCATCGCGGACGGCTCCGCGGCGGAGCGGTTCGACGCGGAGTTCACCGATCCGGCGGGAATCGCGTCGGGACTCTGGCCCGCGGTCCCGGACGCGGTGGTGCTGGAGGTGAGCCGGAGAACGCCCGGCTTCACCGGATGGCAGCAGGAGCGCTGGTGGACGCACTGCGGTGACGCGGGCGAGTTCCTGGGCCGTGCCGGAGCGGATGATCTGGCAGGCCGCTGGTCCGGGGCACTGGCCGCGATCCGCGATGACGTCCTGGTGGACGACGAGGAGTGGGAGGAGATCCTGCCGACCCTTCACCCCGATGGCGATGCCACTGCGTACGTGTTTCGCTGCCGCACCTGTGGACAGCTCGGCGGCTACGCGGATTGGGCGTAGGCTCGCCACCTGATCCTTTGTGAATCAAGCCCTGATAAAAGCGTCTCACGCAGAGTCACGGAGAGAACCGCTCTCTGTGACTCTGCGTCTCTGCGTGAGACGATCTGTTTCTGTTTACAGATTCTGCGTGATCCAGTCGGTCATCAGCGTGTAGAGGTGCACGCTGCGGCCGGCGGCGATGCCGTGGTTGCGGTCGGGGTACATCATGAAGCTGAACTGCTTCCCCGCCGCCTGCAGCGCGTCGACCAGCTGCACGCTGTTCTGGAAGTGCACGTTGTCGTCGCCGCTGCCGTGGACGAGCAGCAGCCGCGCGCGCACCCCCGCCACGTTCTTCAGCGGCGAGCCGGCGTCGTACCCCGCCGCGTTCTCCTGCGGCGTGCGCATGAAGCGCTCGGTGTAGATGGTGTCGTACAGCCGCCAGTCGGCCACCGGCGCCACCACGATCCCCGCCTTGAAGGGGCTGTTCGGCTGCGCCAGGGTGAACGCCGTCATGTACCCGCCGTAGCTCCACCCCCAGAGCCCGATGCGCTGCGGGTCCGCCCAGGGCTGGCGCGCCACCCAGCCGGCCGCGTCGATCTGGTCGGCCGCCTCGCGCACCCCCAGCCGCAGGTACGTCTGCTTCTTGAAGTCGCGCCCGCGCGCGCCGGTGCCGCGGTTGTCCACGCTCACCACCACGTAGCCGCGCTGCGCCAGCGACTGGTGCCACAGGTACCGCGTCCCGCCCCACGCGTCGGTCACCGTCTGCGACCCCGGGCCGCCGTAGACGTACATCAGCACCGGGTAGCGCTTCGCGGGGTCGAAGTCCGGCGGCTTGATCACCCACCCGTTCAGCTCCGTGCCCCCCGCGTTGCGGAAGGTGAAGAACTCGGGCGCGCGCAGGCCCAGCGCGGCGAGCTTCTGCCGCATCCCGGCGTTGTCCACCAGCGTGCGCACGGCGCTCCCGTCGGTGCGGTGCAGGGTGATCACCGACGGGACGGACGCGCGGGAGTACGTGTCCAGGTAGTAGGGCGTCTGCGGGCTGAGCTGCACCGAGTGGGTCCCGGGCTCCTTCGTCAGCCGCTCGAAGCCGCTCCCGTCCAGCCGCACGCGGTAGAGGTGGCGCTGCTGCGGGCCCTGCTCGGTGGCCGAGAAGTAGACCCAGCCCCCCCGCTCGTCCACCCCGAACACCTGCGTCACGTCCCATGGGCCGCGGGTGAGCTGGCGGGCCGGCGTGCCGTCGCGGTTGTAGAGGTAGAGGTGGTTGTAGCCGTCGCGCTCGCTGCTCCACAGGAACTGCCGCCCGCCGCGGATGAACGACAGGTCGTCGTCCACGTCCACCCAGGCGCTGTCGGTCTCGGTGAAGATCGGGCGCACCGCGCCGGTGCGCGCGTCGGCCATCAGCAGCTCCAGCCGGTTCTGGTGCCGGTTGAGGCGCTGCACCACCAGCTCCGTGGGGCTCTCGGCCCACTCCATCCGCGCCAGGTAGACGCTGGAGTCGGGGCCGGTGTCGATCCAGGTCGTCCGCCCGCTCGCGATCTCCGCCACCCCGACGCGCGCCTTGGGATTCGGCGAGCCGGCCTTGGGGTAGCGCAGCTCGATGGGCTGCGAGTAGGCGCCGCCGGTGTCGCGCAGCCAGGTGAAGGTCTGCACCGGCGAATCGTCGATGCGCCAGAAGGCGATGCGCGCGCCGTCGGGGCTCCAGCGCCAGCCGTCGCGCAGGTCCAGCTCCTCCTCGTACACCCAGTCGAAGGTGCCGTTGATGACGGTCTCGCTCCCGTCGCGGGTGAGGCGCGTCTCGCGGCCGGTGGCGAGCTCCGTCACCCAGAGGTCGTTGTCGCGCACGAAGCCCACCTTCGTGCCGTCGGGCGAGAGCTTGGCGAACTGCTGCCAACCGGGCGCGGTTGAGACCGGCGTGAGCCGCTGCGCCGCCAGGTCCCAGACGTAGAACTGCCCCCTGGTGTTCTGCCGCCACACCGGCTGGCTGTTGGTGAAGATGAGCACCTTCCGCTCGTCGGCGCTCCAGTCGTACTCCTCGATCACGATCGCCTTCGTCTGCCCGGCGGGAACGAGCTTCGAGCCGTCGACCAGCACCGTCTTCGTCCCGGTCTGCGCGTCTTCGGCGACCAGGTGGGTGACGCCGTTCTGCTCGTCGACGTACGAGTAGCGCTGGCCGTTGGCCATCCAGCGCGACTCGGGGAGGGAGCCGAGCCGGAAGTCCGCCGAGAAGATGCGCTCGGGGGTGAGCCGGTCCTGCTGCGCGCCGGCGGGTGCGCCGGCCAGCAGCGCGAGCGCGAACGTCAGCCCGGCCGCGGCCGGGCGTGCCCTGAGTAGCATCCGCGTTCCTTTTCGCGAGGGTCCTGCGTGCGTAGTTGGAGGTCCGACAGGATGCGTTCTGATACGACGAGCCGCCAGTGCGCGTTCCCTTCGTGCGGCCGGTGCGGAACCCCCGGCGGTGCGGAAACCCCGACGGGTTGGAAACCCCGGCGGTGCGGAAACCCCGGCGGGTTGGAAGCCCCGACGGGTTGGAAACCCCGACGGGTTGGAAACCCGCCGCTGGAACGGCACGAAGTCCGCCATCGCGGACTGTGGCCGAACCGTGCATGCGCGGGGCGAAGGATCGTGCACGTGCGGCTTTGCGGACGCA
>JBJMPM010000106.1:0-11565 GCA_045803205.1 Longimicrobiaceae bacterium | reverse complement strand
CGGGCGCAGGAGTGGGACGACGCGCTGAGCAAGGCGCGCTTCGAGTTCCGCTGGCGCGACCAGTTCAACCTGTCGCTGGACCCGGTGACGGCGCTCGCCTACCACGATGAGACGCTCCCCGCCGAAGGGGCCAAGATCGCGCACTTCTGCAGCATGTGCGGCCCCAAGTTCTGCTCGATGAAGATCACCCAGGACGTGCGCGACTACGCCGCGAAGCTGCAGGAGGCGGAGGAAGGCATGGCCGCCAAGAGCGCCGAGTTCCGCGAGCGGGGGAGCGAGGTGTACCTGCCGGTAGTGGACGGCGCCGAGGTCGAAGCAGAGGAAACCGTCGCCGCGGATTGACCGTGGCGGCGGCAGGAAGGTAGCCGGAGTCTCACACACGATCAGGGGGAGCCGATGGCGGATGGGCCCACGTTGACGGCGGCGGAGCGCGCGAAGCTGGAACAGCGCCGCGACCGCCTGATGAAGCTGATGAAGGAGAGCGACGGCTCCGGCGGCGGCGAGCAGCTGGATGCCGACGACCGGGCGGACCTGGCCCAGGAGTGGACCCGCATCGACAAGCTGCTGCAGGGCTCGCGCTGACGCGGGAGCGGTGTACCCGGCCGCATGGCCATCGTCCGCGAGCCGAAGGCCGTAAGTCTCAGCGACGATCACAGCTTCCCGGTCTCGTGCGCTCTTGATCCTGAACGGTTCGCGGGATCATCCCCCCGCGAATCCAGTCGCTCGATGCAGGGGGTGTGGGGAAGCGGGTGGAGACGGCGGATTGAATCCCGCCGAACAGCGCCCCACGCAGAGACACAGAGCCACGGAGAGAGGCGTCGCTCCTCTTCGTGGCTCTGTGTCTTTCGATTTGATCCCGCCGCGCTTCCCCCGTACGTTGGCTCCATTCCCCGTTTCCGTTCGGGCACCGCTTTCCTGCCGGAGGAGGACCGATGAAGCGCACGCTGAGAGCGACGGCCGTCATCCTGGCCACCCTGCCGTCGCTGGCCGCCCCGGCCCGCGCGCAGCAGCCCCCGGTGGACGACCTCTTCACCGTGGAGAAGTACCTGGACATGGAGCAGGTGGCCGGCCCGCAGGTGTCGCCCGACGGGCGGACGGTGGTCTACACCCGCCGCTGGGTGAACCGGGTGGAGGACCGCTGGGAGGCGTCGCTCTGGATCATGGACGCCGACGGCTCGCACAACCGCTTCCTCGCCCGGGGCTCCAACCCCGTCTGGTCGCCCGACGGCACCCGCATCGCCTACCTGGCCGAGGGCGAGCCGCGCGGCACCCAGGTGTGGGTGCGCTGGATGGACGCCGAGGGCGCCTCCACCCAGGTCACCCGCGTGGACCGCACCCCCGGCAACCTGGGGTGGTCGCCCGACGGGAAGTCGCTCGGCTTCACCCTGTTCGTGCCGAAGTCCACGCCGTGGAGCATCTCCATGCCTTCCGCGCCCGACGGGGCGCGGTGGACGGCCACGCCGCGCGTAGTGGACCGGCTGCACTACCGGCAGGACCGCCAGGGCTTCACCGAGCCGGGCTACGTGCACCTCTTCGTGGTCCCCGCCGAGGGAGGGACGCCGCGGCAGCTCACCCGCGGCGACTGGAACGTGGGGTACCGCTTCGACATGCTCTCGGCCAACGTGGGGTGGAGCTTCACCCCGGACGGCCGCACCATCGTGGTCGAGGGGCTGAACGCCCCCGACGCCGACCTGCGCTACCGCGACTCGGAGCTGTACGCGGTCGACGTGGCCACGGGCGCCATCCGCACGCTGACGACGGCCCGCGGCACCTGGCGCCAGCCGCGGGTGTCGCCGGACGGCCGCTGGATCGCCTATACCGGCCACCCGGCCACCCCGCACACCTACCAGGCCGAGGACCTGTACCTGATGGCGGCCGACGGGAGCGGCGCGCGCAGGATCTCCGCCGCGCTGGACCGCGACCCGTCGGAGCTGGAATGGGCGCCCGACGGCTCGGGACTCTACTTCTCGGCGGACGACCGCGGGGGAAGGAACGTGTTCTTCGCGCCGCTCTCGGGCGGGGTGCGGCCGGTGACCACCGGCGCGCAGTACCTCACGCTCGGCTCGGTGGCGAGGAACGGCACCGCGTTCGGCGTGCGCGCCGCGCCCCGCGACGCGGGCGACGTCGCCCGCATCGACCTGCGCCGCGGCGGGCTCACGCAGCTCACGCGGGTGAACGACGACGTGCTGGGGCGGCTGCGGCTGGGCGAGGTGGAGGAGGTCTGGTACCCGTCGAGCGGCGGCGCGCGGATCCAGGGGTGGATCGTCAAGCCGCCCTCGTTCGACGCCGGCCGCAAGTACCCGCTGATCCTGGAGATCCACGGCGGGCCGCACGCCATGTACAACGTGGCCTTCAACCCGATGTTCCAGAACTTCGCGGCCAATGGCTACGTGGTGCTCTACGTGAACCCGCGCGGGAGCACCGGCTACGGCAGCGCGTTCGGCAACGCCATCGACCGCGCCTACCCCAGCGTGGACTACGACGACCTGATGGCGGGGGTGGACCTGGTGGTGGGGCGCGGCTACGTGGACCCGGCGCGGATGTACGTGGGCGGGTGCAGCGGCGGGGGCGTGCTCACCAGCTGGGTGATCGGCCACACCGACCGCTTCGCCGCGGCCGCCGTGCGCTGCCCGGTGATCAACTGGATGAGCTTCGCGGGGCAGACCGACATCCCGCTCTTCGCGGGGAACTTCTTCGAGAAGCCGTTCTGGGAAGACCCCGAGCCGTGGCTCAGGCAGTCGCCGCTGATGTACGTGGGGCACGTGAAGACCCCCACCCTGATCATGACCGGCGACCTGGACCTGCGCACCCCCATGCCGCAGAGCGAGGAGTACTTCGCGGCGCTCAAGACGCGCGGCGTGCCCACGGCGCTGCTGCGCTTCGCGGGCGAGTACCACGGCACCAGCAGCAGGCCCGCCAACTGGATGCGCACCCAGCTCTACATGATGAGTTGGTACGAGCGCTACGGCGCGAAGACCCCGGGCGGCGCCCCGGCGCGGACCGCGGCGTCGCCGCCCTGAGCGGCGCCTGGCGCGGAGGCGCGGAGAGTGACACCCGTCCCCCTCCGCGCCTCCGCGTCGGCCGGCGCCGGCCGGCTTCTCCGGCGTTTCCGCCCCGCGGTGTCTTTCCCGTAGATTGAGTATCCTTCCTTCCGGTCGCTCGTCTACTCCATCCACAATGCCAAATGCCCTTCATGAACTGCCCCGCGTGCGGGGCCACGGTGAGCAGCGAAGCCCCCACGTGCCCCCAGTGCGGCCGTCCCCTCCCCGGGTCCGGCGTGCCGCCCGCCGCGTCTCCTCCGAACGACCGAGCCGTCGGATGGCTGATCTTCGGGATTCTGGCCGTGGTTGCGCTGGCGTTGGGCGTGCTCAGCGTCGGCGTGTACCGGCTGGTCGAGCGGGCGAACCAGCGGGGGGAGCGGCATCCGGAAGAGCTCGTGGACTTCGTCGACACCACGGCAGCTCCGGCGGCGCACGGTGAAGCGCTTCCGGACTTCGTCGACTCGGCGGAGGCGGAGTCCCGGCGGGAGACGCCTGCCGATTCGAACGGTCCCCGCGCATTGCCGCCGGATGACAGCACCCTGGAGTTGAGCGAGGTGGAAGCTGTGCCGGAGCTGCTGAACCGCGCGGAGGTGGCGGGAGAGATCGCGCGCAACTACCCGCCGCTCCTCCGTGACGCGGGCGTGGCCGGCTCGGTCACGCTGCGCATGCGGATCGGCAGCGACGGGGTGGTGGACGGCCGCAGCATCGAGGTGCTGGAGTCGACGCACGACCTGTTCGGTGAGGCGGCGTCGCGCGTCGCGCAGCGGCTGCGCTTCCGGCCCGCGACCGTCGGCGGGAAGCCGGTGCCCGTGTGGGTCACGCTGCCGGTCGCGTTCCAGCTCAGCTGAA
This sequence comes from Longimicrobiaceae bacterium, assembly GCA_045803205.1. Classification (GTDB taxonomy): domain Bacteria; phylum Gemmatimonadota; class Gemmatimonadetes; order Longimicrobiales; family Longimicrobiaceae; genus Longimicrobium. The sequence goes on along the minus strand of JBJMPM010000106.1, from coordinate 7,675 downwards.
CAAGCGCCTCTCACCAGAGGCACGGAGGACCAGCCCGTTCCGCGCGGCGAGCCTGCGCCTGCTGGAGGCGCTGGAGGCGGACGAGTGGCGGGTGACGCTGGCGAGGGGAGCATCGGCGAGGGGCGGAGCGCCAGCCCGATCGACGTGTTCGAACTGGTGCTGGATTGAACGGCAGCGCTCACGGAGACCGCGGAGAACAGCGGGAGCGCCGGGCGGCGCCCCCGCTGTTCGTGCCCAGGAGAACTTCATCGCCCCGGGGCTGCAGCGCACCCGCAGCTGCGCCCGCGGCTACTGCGACGGACCACCCCCCGCATGCGGTCCGGTCCGGGGACGGGTGCGGCCCCAGTGCATCGACGGAACCATGAGCTCGCCCGAGAACGCCGCAGGGCGCGCCGAGGCCGCCGGGGGCTCCACCGGGGGCTCCGCAGCCGTAGCATCCACGCCGGAGTGGAGGCGGGACTCCGCCGCTCTCTTCGCCTCCACGCTGGCCAGGACCGCTTCGGCGGCTCGGGCGGAAACGGCGACGTTGACCTCCAGGAACTCTCCCACCGAGTGGATCCCCACGACCTTCCCGGTCTTCAGGTGGATCAGCGGAGACCCCGAGCTGCCGCGGAGCACGGAGCAGTCGTGGAACACCGCCCCCGGCTCGATCCTGCGAATCTCTCCCGGCGACACGCGCTTCTTGTCGAACACGTCACTGAAGATCGCTTCCAGCTCCGCCGCGTGCTTCACCCGGGTATCACGTTGCGGATATCCGATCGCGGCGACGAAATCGCCCGGCTCCACGTAGTCCGTGGAGAACTCGAGGGGTCGGGGGAGGGTCTTCCCACCGCTTCCCGTGGGGGCCACCTCCAGGAAGGCCACGTCGGTGCCGACGTCCGGCTCCATGGGCAGCACCCTGACGATCCGGAACTCGAGACTGTCACCGCGGCCGACTTCTTCGAGGAAGTCGATGGAGGCCTCCATCTCCTCGTCGCCCAGGTTGAGCTTGAACACGAACCCGCCTTCTCCCGCTTCGGCAAACTGCTCCGCGACGTGCCGGTTGGTCGCGATCACGTCACTGCGGATCAGGAACCCGGTGCCCGCCACCGTCAGGTCGCCGTTCCCCTTCACCTCGATACGGCCCACGGCGTCGATCGCCCTGGGCAGGGCCCCGCCTGCCTGGTCCAGCCGCTCCTGCCAGGTCTTCCCCTCGGGCTCGTTCTTGAAGCCTCGTGGACGGCCGTTCTCCACGACCGTTACCGGCCGCGGCACGATCGGCCGCGCGACCCTGCCGTACTCGTAGGCAGCCCTGCCCAGACCGGCCGCGTCTTCCTTCCCGTCCAAGGCGGCCGCCAGGGTCTCCGCCCCCGCGATGGCTACGACTGCGCTCCGTAGCGCGCCGAGCTCCCGGGCCAGGTCTCCGTCGCGAGACTCGATGCCTTGCAGGGCTCGCCGGACTTGCTCTTGGTCGATCATGATGACCTGTGTGATTGATGAAGGGTTCGATGGATGGGGACCCGGCCGGTGCGTGGAAGGGCACCGGCCGAGCCGCGAACTGCCTCGCTACTGCGGTCACGGCCCGGTGCCCACGGTACCCTTGGCGTCGAGGCACCCGAGGACCCCGATGTCGGGGGAAGTCACGAACTTCGGAATCGGCTTCTTCGCGGGCTGGTCGTACAGGGTGTAGTAGGCAGCGAAGTGCCCGGCCGCCCGGTCGGGGTCGCGGGTCTCGAGCGGGCGCCCGAAGTCTCCGACCATCGAGTGGTGGAACTCGAGCCGGAACTCGTCCCTCTGGTTGGGCTGGAGTTCGACGACCTCTTCGTCCCCCTCCGGGTTGGGCTGCTCCCCCACCACGAACCGGGAGCGACGCACCACCAGGGTGTCGCCGGGGATGTCGTCGATGGTCCAGGTCACGTCCCGCGCCATCTTGACCTCCTCGCCGTCGAAGTTCCAGGTGCCGGGAGTCAGGGTCGTGGTCATGCGCCCGCCCTGGAGCGTGATCCGGGAGCTGATGCGCCTGTCGCGCGGGCCGCGGACCAGCGCCGGATGAACGGCACCGCCGGTCACGTCGTTCAGATCGACCAGCGACTGGAAGTCGAGCGCCGCCGTGCCATTGCCCAGCGTCATCGCCCAGCCTTCCATCTCCACGAAGTCGACCTTCCCCTCCTCGTCATCCTGCTTGAAGTTGCCCGTGGCGTTCAGCCTTCCCCCCGCCTTGGGAAAGACCAGGAAGGCCCCGTGCCGATCGATGACGCTCCCGCCGCCCCCGTTCTCGCACCCGCAGGTGGCCGGCGCGACCACGTGCATCTGCCCCTTCTCCGGATCGTACACGAAGAAGCAGAGGCAGCGGAATTTGATGACCAGCTTCCTGCTCACGTTTCCCTCCCATGGTTTGAGTGTTGTCATTGTCCCGCGTACCGGAATCCCGCCCATGCCGCCGGCGACCGGAGCGCCGGGTCGGCCGAGGCCAGCAGCCGCAGCTGCGCGGCCCGCAGCGCGCGGGCGCCGTCGCCCTCCCTGCGGTAGGCGTGGTGGAAGGCGAGCATCAGCGGCCGCGTCGTCGCGTCGTCCACCTCCCAGAGCCCGCCCACCACGCCGCCCGCGCCCGCGGCCAGCAGCCCGCCCGCCAGGCCGCTGAACCCGTCGGCCCGCCCCCGCCCCGCGTTCACGGTGCGGCATGCCGCCAGCACCACCAGCGGCGCTCCCTCCAGCCGCATCTCCCCCAGCCCCCTGGCGGTGAGCCGGCCCGTTCCCCTTCCACCCGCCCCGGGGGCGAGCACCAGGTAGGAGCGCTCGGGCCGCTCGTCGTCGAACACCGCGTGCCCGGCGTAATGCACCACGCCGGCCGACCGCAGCGCCTGCTGCACCGCGTCGCGGGTGGCGGCCGGGCCGGAGAGCAGCCGCGCGCCGCCGTACTCGCGGGCGATCGACTCCGCCTCGGCGGCCGCGCCGGGGAGCGGGCCCAGCCCGGGGTGCTCCGCCGGGTCGAACGCGGGGTCCGCCACCACCGCCGCCCCACCCGGCCGCACCGCCCGCCGCGGCTTCCAGGCCTCGCGCAGGCTCACCCCGAAGCGCAGCGGATGGTCCTGCACCAGGTACCGCCCCCGCCGCGGGTCGCGCAGCGCCGCGAACGGCACCTGGGCCAGGGCGCCGTCGGCCACCACCACCAGCGGGGTCTCCGGCGGACCGAGCCGGGCCTGGACCGGGCGCAGCAGCCACTCGTGCAACTGCTCCAGCAGGGAAGTGACCGCTGCTTCGTCCCTCCCGTCCCGCAGCAGCTGCTGCAGGCGGGCGACGGTCCGGGCGAGCCGCACGGTGTCGACCACGGTGCGGGCCAGCGCCACCCGGCCACCCGACGCCGTCCAGGCGAGCAGGGTGTCCGCCACCAGCGTGTACTCGATGCCCACCTCGCCGGGCGGGCCCGCCAGCGGTCCGGCGCGGCCTGCCGGTTCCGAGGCGGCCGGGGCCAGCGACGCGCGCCCGCGGTCCAGGATCTCCAGCGCCCGGGCCACGCGCCCCGCCGCGAGGTGGAGGAGCACCATCCGGTCGACCACGCCCCGGGCGTCGTCGAAGACCGCCGCGCGCCGGGGCTCCACGCGGATGGAGTCGCGCCGCAGCTCCAGCATGCCCAGGGCGGTCTCGAGCCGCTGCGTCGCCCCCGGCAGGTCGCCCATGGCCAGCCGTGCCTCGGCCGCGCTCACCACCGCGGAAAAGCCCCGGAAGGGCACCCCGTGCCCCGCGAAGTACGCGGCCGCCGAGTCGAGCGCCGCCGCCGCCTGCCGGGGCCGGGCCGGGCGGGCGAAGAGCGAGGCGATTCCCTCCGCCTGCTGGAGGTCGGCATCCACCCACCCCAGCCCCGCGTCGGGCCCGGCCCTTCGCAGCGCGGCGCGCGCCCAGTCGAGGTCTGCCCGGGCCCCCGCCGGCGCGCCGAGGGCGGGAAGGAGCCGCGCCCGGGCCACGCGGGCCTCGGCCGCGTACGCTGGCTCGCCGCGGCGGCGCGTGACTTCCACGCTCTCGTCCATCAGGCGGAGGGCGGCGCGCGGGAGCCCGTCGTCCGCCACCACTCGCGCGATGGCCACCAGCGTTCCGTGCAGCCGCGTGGAGCTACGGTACGGGCGCAGCGCCGCCATCGCCCGGTGCCAGGTGGCATAGCCGGCATCCGGATCACCCAGCACCACCTGCGCGTTGGCCAGCCCGCTCAGGATGGTGGCGGCGTTCTCGCGCTCCCCCGCCCGCTCGAAGAGCCGCGCCGACGCCTCGGCCGGGTCCAGCGCGACCTCGTACCGGTCGCCCTTCATTCGCGCGGCGGCGATGGCCCAGCGCTCCCGCCCGGCCAGGGCGGTGTAGCGCAGGGTGTCCGTCCGTTCCGCGAGCGCCAGCAACCGGTCCTCGCCGCCGCGAACATCGCCCTGGTAGACACGGAGGTTGGCGAGGTACAGCTCCGCCCAGAGCGCCAGGGCGGGTGATCCGGCGGCCGCCGCCCCGCGCAGCCGCGGCTCGGCGGCGACGTACTTCACCGAGTCGTACAACGCGTGCCCGATCGCGTACTCGCGGTGCGCCGTAGCCAGCGCCAGGAGCCCGGCGCCCTTTCCGCGGACGCGGATGGCCTGCACCTGGTCCCAGAGCGTCTGGTCGCCGCCGGGGCGCTGCCGGAGCGCCTCGCCCAGGGCAGCCGCCTGCAGCAGGCTCCGCGCGGCCCGCGCGGTGTCGCCCGAGAGCACCGCCGCGCCCCAGTCACCCAGGAGGCGGTCCTGGCCCAGCAGCCGCGTGGCCTCGGGGTCGGCCCGGGCGTAGGCGGTCCAGGCCTCAGGCGGCGCGTTGCGCGCGGGTGGGGGAGCGGGGCTCACGGGGCCTGCCGTCGCCACCGCCAGCCGTCGCCGCGCCTCCGCGGCCCACGGCGATGCCGCGTCCACCGCCAGGTACTCCCGCCACGCTCGCGCGGCCACGTCGGCCACGCCGAAGCGCTGCAGCGCCAGGGCGCGGTTGTAGAGCGCCGACCGGTTCCGCGGCGCGTGCTCCAGCGCGCGTTCGGCCGCCTCGACGGCGGAGAGCAGGTCGCGGGGGGAGCCCGCGTGCTCCGCCCGGATCAGGTATGCCGCCGAAAGGTCCGCCCATGCCGCCGCGGGCCGGTTCGACGTGCGCGTCACCGTGTACAGCGATTGGATGGACCGCTCCACGGCGTTTCCCGCCCCCCCCGCGGCAAGGAGGTCGACGACTGCCAGCGCGTGCACGGCCTCGGGGTCCGCGCGCGCGCGGTCGGCGGGCGAGGCAGCCAGCGCGACCCGGGCAGCGCGGCGGGAGGGCGTCCACCCCGGCGCGGCGGCGCAGGCCATGTCCGGCATTCCGGGCTCCGCCGCCGGCCGTGCCGCGCAGGGGCGGTAGCCATCGCCGACCGACAGGCGCGCGGCGACCGACCTCACGGAGCCCAGCTCCCCGGCGAGCGCGCGGAGCAGCCCCCGGGGCCGGTCCGCATCGCGCGCGCGAACGCGCTGCACCTGCGCGAGCGCCGCCGCGCAGAGCACCAGTGCGAGCGCGCCCCGCGGCAGCCAGCGGGGGAGCGGATGCCCCGCCCCGGCGGTTCTCCGGGGCGGCCGAAGCACGGAATTGTACATGGGAGAGAAGGCAGGATGAAGGTGCCGCCGGTGGGGGCGTGCAGACCCCGGACAGAGAAGCCGCGAGTCCACCCTGGGCAATCTAGAATGCAGCTTCGCCGGCGGGGAGACTTTCGTTTAGCGGCCACCGACGTCTGCCCGGCCCGGCAGGTCGGACCGAGCCGCCCTGGGGCGATCTCCGCGCGCCCTGAGCCTGGCGGGGGCAGGGATCTTGTAATCCGCTCTTCCGCGGCGGCCGCCCATCGCCCGGACTCCGCGCCTTCACGCTGGACACGCGCTCGGGGAATGAACGCATCCACTGGCGAGCACGCCGAGGTGCTGCGCGCCACGGCCGCAGACTTCCCGCTGCAGGAGGTGCGGGTCGCAGTCGGCGGGCGCGAGTGGAACGTGCTGCACACCGGCGCGATCCTCAGCCACGCGGACGAGGCGCGCTACTTGGGGGGAGGCGAAGGAGCGCCTGCCGTACGGCGTGGTCCTCTGGCCGGCGTCGATCGCGCTGGCGAAGACGCCGGGCGGCGCCGCCCCGGCGCGGGCGGCGTCTCAGCCGTGAATCCCAGCCTGACGAGCCGATACGGCCCCGGTCTGTCCGCACTGCGGATATCCGGAGCCGGGCCGGGCGGCCGCTCCCGGGAGCATCTCCCCGGGGTGGGTGATCTTCGGCGTCGTCGCGGTGGGCATGCTGGTGCTGGGCCTGCCCGGCATCGGCGTCTACCGGGCCGTCAGGCGTGTGCAGCCGGCGGAGCACCCGGAAGAGCTCGTCGACTCCGTCACGAACGCCGCGCCCACGCTGCCGCCCGGGGACAGCACGCTCGAGCTGAGCGCGGTGGAGACGCCGCCCGAGCTGCTGAACCGCGACGAGGTCGCGTCGGAGATCTCGCGCAACCATCCGCCGCTGCTCCGCGACGCCGGTGTGGCCGGCACGGTCACGCTGCGCATGCGCATCGGCAGCGACGGGGCGGTGGACCCGGAGACCGTCGAGGTGCTGGAGTCTACGCACGATGCGTTTGCCGAGGCGGCGTCGCGCGTGGCGGAACAGCTCCGCTTCCGGCCCGCGACCGTCAGCGGGAAGCCAGTCGCCGTGTGGGTCACCCTGCCCGTCACGTTCCAGCCGAGGAGTTGAACAGCTAGCCCGGCCTCACCCGGAGACGCGGAGGACCGGAGAGAAGCCGCGGCCTCTCTCCGGTCCTCCGTGTCTCCGGGTGCGATCAGAACTTCGCCGTGCCGATCAGAAGAAGCCCATCGCCTTCGGGCTGTAGCTCACCAGCAGGTTCTTGGTCTGCTGGTAGTGATCGAGCATGACCTTGTGGGTCTCGCGCCCGATGCCCGACTCCTTGTAACCGCCGAACGCTGCGTGCGCCGGGTAGGCGTGGTAGCAGTTGGTCCAGACGCGGCCGGCCTGGATGGCGCGGCCCATGCGGTAGGCGCGGCTGCCGTCGCGCGTCCAGACGCCGGCGCCCAGGCCGTAGGGCGTGTCGTTGGCGATCTGCAGCGCTTCGGCTTCGTCCTTGAAGGTGGTCACGGCCAGCACCGGGCCGAAGATCTCCTCCTGGAAGATGCGCATCTTGTTGTTGCCCTTGAACATGGTCGGCTGGATGTAGTAGCCCTCGACCAGCTCGCCCGGCAGCCGCGCGCGGTCGCCGCCGATCAGCACCTCGGCGCCCTCCTCGCGGCCCAGCTTGAGATAGGACTGGATCTTGTCCATCTGCTGCAGCGAGGCCTGCGCGCCCATCATCGTCGTGGTGTCGAGCGGGCTGCCCTGCTTGATGGCCGCGACACGCTTGAGCGCGCGCTCCATGAAGCGGTCGTACATGGATTCCTGGATCAGCGCGCGCGACGGGCAGGTGCAGACCTCGCCCTGGTTGAGCGCGAACAGCACGAACCCCTCGATCGCCTTGTCGAGGAACCCGTCATCCTTCGCGAGCACGTCGGCGAAGAAGACGTTGGGGCTCTTGCCGCCGAGCTCGAGCGTGACGGGGTTCAGGGTCTCCGACGCGTACTGCATGATCAGCCGCCCGGTCGTCGTCTCGCCGGTGAACGCCACCTTGGCCACGCGGTCGCTGCCGGCGAGCGGCTTGCCCGCC
>JBJMPM010000024.1:0-5656 GCA_045803205.1 Longimicrobiaceae bacterium | reverse complement strand
TGGCCGAGGTGCGGCACCTGGCCGGACAGCTCCTGGCGAAGAAGGACCCGGCGGCGGCGCCCGCCCCCGCCGCATCCGCGTCCGCCGCACCGGCGGCGGACACGGTGGACGCCATCCCCCCCGCGGCGAACGGCGCGGCGGCGGGTGGAGCGACGGCCGCGGCATCGGCCAACGCCGCGGCGCCGTCCTCGTCCCCACCGTCCGCAGGGGCGCCCGGCGACGCGTCCCCATCCGCCGATCCCGGCGCGGGGGGCGGCCCCCCGCGCTCGCGGGAAGACGCGGCGGCGCGGATCGCGGCGGTGGCGCGCTGGCTGCGTGCCGAGCGGCCCGCGGACCCCGCGCCGTACCTGATGCTGCGCGGCTTCCGCTGGGGCGAGCTGCGCGGGGGCGGCCCCGTGCCGGACCCGCGGCTGCTCGCCGCGCCGCCCACGGCCTCCCGCGTGCGGCTGAAGACGCTGGCGCTGGACGAGAAGTGGGCGGAGCTGCTGGAGGCCGGCGAAGAGGTGATGGCGGCGGAGCACGGCCGCGGCTGGCTGGACCTGCAGCGCTACGTGGCCGCGGCCTGCGCGGCGCTGGGGCCGGACTTCGACGCGGTGCGCGAGGCCGTGGCCGGGGCGCTGCGCGCGCTGCTGCACGACCTCCCCGCGCTTCCCTCGCTGGCGCTGATGGACGACACCCCGGCGGCCAACGCCGAGACCCGCGCCTGGCTGGGCGAGGCGGGGATCCTCCCGGCGGAGGACGGGGCGGAGGCCGTGCCGGCCGCGCCGCGGCTGGGGAACGCGGAGGCGCGCGCCCGTTCCCGCGCCGCCGCCGGCGAGCCGCTCCGGGCGGTGGAGATCCTGACCGCCGCGGCGGAGCAGGAGAAGAGCCCGCGCGCCCGCTTCCTCCTGCGCTCGCAGGCCGCCGCGGTGATGGTGGACGCGGGGCTGGAGGCGGTGGCCGTCCCCATCCTGCGCGAGCTGCTGGAGCAGGTGCAGAAGTACTCGCTGGAGGAGTGGGAGGCGGGGGAGGTGGTGGCGCACCCCATCGGCCTGCTGTACCGCTGCCTGGGCACGCTGGGCGACGGGGCGGGGGAGCGCGAGGCGCTGTATCTGCGCGTGTGCCGGCTGGACCCGCTGCGCGCCATCACCCTGCGCGAGACCGCCGATGCAGCCGCCGCGTGACACCGACCGCACCGTCCGCCAGTCGGTGCTGGACCGGCTGCTGGACGACGACGACGCGGGCACCGGGGGCACGCCCTGGTCCCGCTCGGCCGCGCGGCTCCGGTCCGCGCTGATGCGCGACCTGGAGTGGCTGCTGAACACGCGCCAGACCATCGAGCCGGCGGGCGCCTCGCACCCCGAGGTGCAGCGCTCCGTCTACCAGTTCGGCCTGCCGGACCTCACTTCGCTCAGCGCCGGCAGCGACCGGGTGCGCCGGCAGCTGCTGCGCCAGGTGGAAGACGCCATCGAGCTCTACGAGCCGCGCCTCTCCCGCGTGCGGGTGACGGCGGCGGAGGACGCGCCCGGCGGCGGCCGCGAGCTGCGCTTCACGGTGGAGGGGCTGCTGGAGATGAACCCCGAGCCGGAGCGCGTGGCCTTCGACACCGTACTGGAGACCTCCAGCGGCACCTTCCGGCTGAGGGGAGGCGCCGGTGCGTGACCAGCTGCTGGACTACTACGAGCGCGAGCTGACCTTCCTGCGCCGCACCGGGGGAGAGTTCGCGAAGCGGTACCCGCGGGTGGCGTCGCGGCTCATGCTGGAGCCCACCAAGTGCGACGACCCGCACGTGGAGCGGCTGCTGGAGGGGTTCGCCTTCCTGGCCGCGCGCGTGCACCTGCGGCTGGACGACGACGCGCCGGAGATCGGCGAGGCGCTGCTGGACGCGGCGTATCCGCAGTATGTGCGCCCCATCCCCTCGCTCTCCATCGTGCAGCTCCACCCCGACCCGGACCGCGCCGTGGCCGCCGGGCACCGCGTCCCCCGCGACTCGCTGCTCTACTCGCGCGACGTGGGCGGCGCGCCGTGCAGGTTCCGCACCTGCTACGACACCACCCTCTGGCCCGTCTCGGTGGCCGCGGCGAAGTGGACGGTGCCCTACGAGCTGCAGCCCCCCGTGCGCGCCGCCGACGCTGTCGCCGCCCTGCGGGTGGAGCTGCGCTGCCTCCCCGGCGCCACCTTCGCCACCCTGGGCGCGGACTCGCTGCGCTTCCACCTGAGCGCGGAGCCCAACCTGGCGGGGACGCTCTACGAGCTGCTCTGCAACAGCTGCGCGGAGATCCTCGTCCGCGACCTGGCGCCGGGGTCGAAGGTGGAGCCCGTGGTCCTCCCCGCCTCGGCGCTGGCGCCGGTGGGGTTCGCGGAAGACGAGGGGATGCTCCCCCTGCCGCGCCGCGCCTTCCTTGGGTACCGGCTGCTGCAGGAGTACTTCACCTTCCCCGAGAAGTTCTGGTTCGTGGAGCTGGCGGGGTTCGACCGGGTGCGGGCCGCGGGGATGGGGGCGGCGGTGGAGGTGGTGTTCCTCATCTCCCCCTTCGAGCGGGCGGAGCGGCGGCACGCGCTGGAGTCGGGGGTCACGGCGGAGACGCTGCGGCTGGGGTGCACCCCCGTGGCCAACCTCTTCCCGCAGACGTCGGAGCCCACGCCGCTCACCCAGCGCGCCTGGGAGTACCGCATCATCCCCGACGCGCACCGGCCCACCACGGGGATCTACTCGGTCGAGGAGGTGCTGGCCGTCTCCCCCGGCGTGTCCGAGCCGGTGCGGATGGCGCCCCTGCACGCCTTCGGCGCCCGCGTGGACGAGGAGGCCGCCGAGGTCTACTGGTACGCCCGCCGCCGCCCCAGTGCCTGGCGCCCGGACGAGGGCACCGACGTGTGCCTCCAGTTCGTGGACCGGCAGGCCCGCCTGGCGCACCCGGACCTGCACGCCGTCACCGCGCGCCTCCTCTGCCACAACGGCGACCTCCCCGCGCGCCTGGAGCTCGGCCACGCCGACGGCGACTTCTCCCTCCCCGGCGGGGGCCCAGTGGCGCGGGTGAGCATCCTGGTCAAGCCCACGCCCCTGGTCCACCCGCCCCACGGCGGCGCCCAGTTCTGGCGCCTGGTCTCGCAGCTCTCGCTGAACTACGCCTCGCTGGCGGACGGCGGCGCCGACACCCTGCGCGCCCTGCTGCGGCTGCACAACTTCGCCGACTCGCGCAGCGGCGAGAAGCACATCCAGGGGATCGAGCGGGTGGAGGGGACGCCGGTGCACGCGCGCATCGACAGCGGCGCCGGGGTGGCGTTCGCGCGCGGGCACCGGGTGGAGGTGACGTTCGACGAGGAGCAGTTCGCGGGGGGCGGCGTGTACCTGCTGGCCAGCGTGCTGGAGCGGTTCCTGGGGCTGTACGTGTCGATGAACAGCTTCTGCGTGGTGGCCGCGCACACGCGGCAGCGCAAGGAGCCGCTGCGGCAGTGGCCGCCCCGGGCGGGATGGAAGCCGCTGCTGTAGCCGTCTCCGTCGCCGTCCCCGCCGTCGTCCGCCCGCCGGAGGACGCCGCGGCGGAGGCGGGGACGCCGGTGGCGCCGCTGGAGGCGGCGGAGCGGGCGCTGGCGGCGGAGCCGGCCGCCTTCGGCTTCTTCCAGGCGGTGCGGACGCTGGAGCGGCTGCGGCCCGGGCGGGCGCGCATCGGCCGCTTCGCGGACCCGGCGGACGAGGTGGTGCGCCTGGGCGTCCATCCCTCCATCGCCTTCCCGCCCTCGGAGGTGCACGCGCTGGCGCTGGGCGCGGAGGGCCCGGCGCGGATGAGCGTGAACTTCATGGGGCTCACCGGGCCCCAGGGGGTGCTGCCGCTGCACTACACGCTCCTGGTGCGGCAGCACGACCGCGCGAAGGACGAGGCGGCCGGCGCGTTCCTGGACCTCTTCCACCACCGCGCGCTCTCCCTGTTCTACCGCGCCTGGGAGAAGCACCGCATCCCGCTGCACACGGAACGCGGGGAAGAGGGCCCGCTGCGGCGCCACCTGCTGGACGTGGTGGGCGAGGGCGGCGACGCCGCGGGCCCGCGTTCGGCGCCGGAAGAGGCGCTGGTGTTCTACGCCGGCCTCTTCGCCCCCCTGCCGCGCGGCGCGGTGGCGCTGGAGCAGCTCCTGGGCGAGGTGTTCGGGGTGCCCGCGCGGGTGGAGCAGTTCGTGGGGGGATGGTACCCGCTGCCGCCGCCGGAGCAGTGCGTGCTTGGCGAGGACGAGGAGGACGCGAGCGACCAGCTGGGGCTGGGCGCGGTGGTGGGCGACGAGGTGTGGCACCCGCAGTCGGGGATCCGCGTCCGCCTGGGGCCGCTGAGCAAGCGCGAGTACGACCGCTTCCTCCCCACGGGGAGCGCCTACCCGCTGGTGCGCCGGCTGGTGCGCTTCTACACCCACGGCCAGTTCGAATGCCAGCTCCAGCTCGTTCTGGCGCGCGACGAGGTGCCCGCCTGCGTGATCGGCGCGGACGAGGGCGCGGAGCCGCTGGGGTGGAGCACCTGGGCGAAGGGTCGCGCTTTCACAGACGATGCGGACGACACGGTGTTGGGGCTTTGAAAAGAAAGTGCTAAGTGCTTAACTACAGACCTTTTCCGCTGATTGACGGTGCATTCTCATGAGCCGCGAACAGAAATCTCTCACAGAGGTCACAGGGGCCACAGAGGAAAACCGTCGCAGGCCCCCGTGACCTCTGTGACCCCTGTGAGAGCCAATCAGTTCGGCAATCGACGAGTACGCAGTCGAAGGGGAAACGGGAATAAGGCCCCGTAGCACTTAGCACTTTCGCACTCTCGTACCTTCGCACTCTCGCCCCCGCAGTCCCATGAACACCAACGTCCGCTCCCTGATCGCCCGGCTGAACCACCACACGCGCGCCGCCGTGGAAGCCGCGGCCGGTCTCTGCCTGTCGCGCACGCACTACGACGTGGAGGTGGAGCACTACCTCCTCAAGCTCCTCGACACGCCCGACGGCGACGCCGTGTTCATCCTCAAGCACTTCGGGGTGGACCGCTCGCGGCTCGCGGCCGACCTGGCGGCCGGGCTGGACCGGCTGAAATCCGGCAACGCCCGCACCCCCGCGCTCAGCCCCGGCCTGGTGCGCCTGCTGGCGAGCGCCTGGACGGCGGCGTCGCTGGACTACGGCGCGGCCGAGATCCGCGGCGGCCACACCCTGGTCGCGCTGCTGGCGGACGAGGAGCTGTCGCGGCTGGCGCGCACCATCAGCCGCGAGCTGGAAAAGGTCCGCGCCGACGACCTGCGCCGCGACTTCGCGCAGATGGTGGGCGCCTCCGGCGAGGAGGCGGGCGCCTCCGCGCTCGGCGCGCCGGTGGCGGGCGCGGCCGGGGCGGGGGAGGGCGCGCCGAAGACGCCGGGGGGGCGCACGCCCAACCTGGACCAGTACACGGTCGACCTCACCCAGCGCGCGCGCAGCGGGCAACTCGACCCCGTCCTCGGCCGCGACGCCGAGGTGCGGCAGGTGGTGGACATCCTCACCCGCCGCCGGCAGAACAACCCCATCCTGGTCGGCGAGGCGGGGGTGGGGAAGACGGCGGTGGTGGAGGGGTTCGCGCTGCGCATCGCCGCGGGCGACGTGCCGCCGGTGCTGCGCGGCGTCACCGTGCGCACGCTGGACCTGGCGCTGCTGCAGGCCGGCGCGGGGATCAAGGGCGAGTTC
>JBJMPM010000418.1:0-13923 GCA_045803205.1 Longimicrobiaceae bacterium | reverse complement strand
AGAAGGCAGCGGACCTGCCGAAGGGCCACCGCTATCGCCAGCGTACGCCCGCGATGGCCATCGGGCTGAGCGACCACGTGTGGAGTTGGACCGAGTTCCTGACACACAGAATTAATCCCTGACGTGGGGAGTCACTACCTAAAGTGCGGCTGTCGAACGCCTACCGTGTGAGGCCTTTCTTTTTCAGGATACGGTACAGGTTCTCCGCGTGGCGGAACGGAGACACGGGGAGAATGGCTTTTGCGAGAGGACGGAGCGAACGCCAACGGGAGATGAGTGCGATGAGGATCGTGATGGTGGTGGGGGCGATGGCGATGCTCGCCGGATGCGGGGCGGCGGCGGGGACGGCGGGCACGCCGCAGCCGCGCACGTTCACGCAGCCGATCTACGACGCGGCGGGGCAGACGGTGGGGCAGCTCACCCTGCTGCAGCGCGGGCGCGACTCGGTCCACGTGACGGTGGAGGCGACGCGCCTCCCGGCGGGGGTGCACGGGACGCACCTCCACGCGACGGGGCGGTGCGATCCGCCCGGCTTCACCACGGCGGGCGGGCACCTGAACCCGGCGGCGCGTCAGCACGGGCTGCGCAACCCGAACGGCCCGCACCTGGGCGACCTCCCCAACCTGACGGTGGCGGCGAACGGGACGGGGCGGATGGAGGCGACCATCGCGGCCACCCTGACCCCGGGCCAAGCCCCCCTCTTCGACCCCGACGGCACCGCGCTGGTGGTGCACGCCGGCGCCGACGACATGGTGACCGACCCGTCCGGCAACTCCGGCGCGCGCATCGCCTGCAGCGTGGTCGCCGCCCCGACGGGCTGACGCCGGGCACGCAGAAAAACCGGGAGGGCGCGGAGTTGCCTCTGCGCCCTCTCGGTTTCTCTGCGTCTCTGCGTGAAACGGCAGTTGCAGTTCAGCGGAGCCTGGCCAGCAGCTCCCGGTTGGTCTTGGTGTCGTTGAGCTGCTTGTTCATCAGCTCGATCGCGTCGGCCGGCTGCAGCGAGTTCAGCGCGCGCCGCAGCTGCAGGCACTTCTCCAGCTCGTCGGCCGGGAAGATCAGCTCCTCGCGGCGGGTGGAGCTCTTGTCGATGTTGATCGCCGGGAAGATGCGCTTGTCCGCCAGCTCGCGGTCCAGCACGATCTCGCTGTTGCCGGTGCCCTTGAACTCCTCGAAGATCACCTCGTCGCCGCGGCTCCCCGTCTCGATCAGCGCCGTGGCGATGATGGTGAGGCTCCCGGTGCCGCCCCGCACCTTGCGCGCGCTGCCGAAGAAGCGCTTCGGCTTCTCCAGCGCGCCGCTGTCGATGCCGCCCGAGAGCACCCGCCCCGTGCCGCGCTCCGAGGTGTTGTAGGCGCGCGCCAGGCGGGTGAGCGAGTCGAGCACGATCACCACGTCGCGGCCGCTCTCCACCAGCCGGCGGCCGTGCTCCAGCACCATCTCGGCCACCGCCACGTGCCGGTCGGCCGGGCAGTCGAAGGAGCTGGCGATCACCTCGCCGCGCCCCAGCATCTCCATCTCCGTGACCTCCTCGGGGCGCTCGTCCACCAGCAGCACCAGGAGCACGGCGTCGGGATAGTTGACCGCGATCCCCTCCATGATGTTCTGGAGCACCGTGGTCTTCCCGGCCTTGGCCGGCGCCACGATCAGGGCGCGCTGCCCCTTCCCCAGCGGGGCGATCAGGTCGATGATGCGGTTGGTGTGGTCCTTCCGCCCGCGGAAGCGGGTGCCCCCCTCGACCTCGAGCTGGAGCCGCTCGTCGGGGTAGCTGGCGGGGAGGGAGGCGAAGTCGACGCGGCCGCGGGCCAGCAGCGGGTCGCGGCCGTTCACCGCGAGCACCTGGTCCATCGGCGCGCTCTTGCCGCGCCCGGGGGGCGTGCCCACGGTGCCGTCCACCCGGTCGCCGGTGCGCAGCCCGAAGCGGCGGATCAGCGACTGGCTCACGAACACGTCGCCGTCGGCCGCCTGGTAGCCGTTGCGCGAGCTGCGCAGGAAGCCGCTCCCGCTGGGGAGGATCTCGAGGAGTCCCGACGCATCGGGTTCGGTCGCCGGGAGCGGCTCGCGCTCCGCGGCTTGTGCGGAAATGGTCATGCAGTGGTTCCGAGAGAGTGCGTTTCCAGAACGCGGAGACTCCGCCGGCGGAAACGCCGGAAGGTTGGGAACGGGTGCCTCGACTTGAATGTCTGGCTTGGAAAGGCACGCGCGGGCTACGTCAAGTTGCGTGCCGCGAAGCGGCAGAGGGGATCGACGGCCCTGATTTCTGTGCGCGTGACGCAGGAAGATAGCGGAAAGCCCCGGAAACGCAAGGCGCCCCAACAAACCTCGTCTCCCCCGCCGGGGCACGGAGGAGCCGCGGAGGGGCGTCTCCCGTCCCCTACCCGCGCCCCCTGCGGGAGACCATCTGTTTACGGATCTGGTATCACCCCGCGGAACGTCGCGCCGGAAACACGGAACGCTGGCGCGAACGCGTTCCGGTGCCTATGTTTACGCACCCCCACACCGCGGTCCTCCCGCCGTCCGGCCCGATGGCAACCCTGATCGACCGGGGCCTGGCCCCCTACAACCCGTTCCATCCGCACGCCCGCCGGGTGCGCGCGTTCCAGGCCGCCATGGGCATCGCGCTGATGCTGGGCGTGCTGGGAGCGGCGTTCTTCCGCACGCAGGTGCTGAAGAACAGCGAGTTCGTGCTGCGCGCCGACGACAACCGCTTCCGGGTGCAGCCCATCGCAGCCCCGCGCGGCGCCATCCTGGACCGCAACGGGAAGATCGTCGCCGAGACGGTCGCCGGCTACTCGCTGCTGGCCGACGCGGGGCCGCCGGAGACGCTGCGCGCCCGCCTGGCGCCCATCGCGGGGGTCCTGGGGCTCGACGCGGCGCGGACGGAGGAGGTGGTGGAGTGGAGCGTGCGCCACCGCGGCGAGGCGGTGCCGGTGTCGCACAACCTGACCTTCGCGCAGGTCTCCTGGCTGGCGGAGCGGGCGGCGCGGCTCCCGGGGCTCAGGGTGGAGCCGTACCCGGTGCGGCACTACCCCGGCGGCCCGGCGGTGGCGCACCTGGTGGGGTACGTGGCCGAGATCAGCGACCGCGAGCTGGAGAGCGAGGCCTGGCGCGGCTACCGCAGCGGGCAGAGCATCGGCAAGAGCGGGCTGGAGCGCCAGTACGAGAAGCTGCTGGGCGGCACGGCCGGCGGGCGCTACGTGGAGGTCGACGCGCGGGGCAAGGTGGTGCGCGGCTTCGCGCGGCGGCTGGCCGAGGAGCCGGTGGCCGGGCGCGACGTGCGGCTCACCCTGGACCTGGACCTGCAGCGCTACGTGCACCAGGTCTGGCCCGCCGACAAGCGCGGCGCGGTGGTGGCGATGGTGCCGGGGACGGGCGAGATCCTGGCGCTCTACTCCGCCCCCACCTTCGACCCCAACCTGCTGGTGGGGAGCATCCCCCGCACCCTCTGGCGGCAGCTCAACACCGACCCGGGGCGCCCGCTGCTCAACCGCGCCACCAACGGCACCTATCCCCCCGGCTCCACCTGGAAGCTCGCCACCGCCATCATCGGCCTGCAGCGCGGGGTGGTCACCCCCACGCAGGTGATGCCCATCGCCTGCACGGGGGGGATGAGCTACGCCGGGCGCTACGCCCGCTGCTGGAACCGCGAGGGGCACGGCCCGCAGGACCTGCTGCGCGCCATCCAGAACTCGTGCAACGTCTACTTCTACCAGCTCGGCATCATGCTGGGGCTCGAGGCGCTGGCCAGGGAGGGCACCCGGCTGGGGTTCTCGCGGCGCAGCGGGGTCGACATGCCCAGCGAGAAGAGCGGCACCTTCCCCGACAGCAAGGAGTGGTACGTGCGCCGCTTCGGCTGGCGCCCGCCGCCCAGCGAGGTGATGAACGTGTCCATCGGCCAGGGGCCGAACGACCAGACCCCGCTCCGGATGGCGCAGTTCTTCTCCGCCCTGGCCGCGGGGGGCGTGTCGCGCACCCCGCACCTGGTGATGCGCGCCAACGTCCCCGTCGAGACCGACCTGCAGGTGAGCCCCGCCACCCTGGCCGCGGTGCGCGACGGGATGGCGCGGGTGATCGAGGAGGGGGGCACGGCGCACGCGGTGGAGCTGGCGAACTGGCAGCTCTTCGGGAAGACGGGCACCTCGCAGAACTCGGCCGACCCGCGCAGGCCGCACGGCTGGTTCACCGGCTTCGCGGGGCCGCGCGGCGGCGCGCCCGAGGTGGTGGTGGCGGTGATCGTGGAGTTCGGCGAGAGCGGCTCCGGGTCGGCGGCGCCGATCGGGGCGAAGGTGGCCGACTACTACCTGAACAAGCTCCACGGCCGGCCGACGCCGCCGCTCTCCGCGCCCGAGTCGGCGCGGGTGGGCGCGCTCACCGGCACCGGCGGCACCCAGCGCGCCCTCGCCGCCGCCGACAGCGCCAACCGCAACTGAGAAAACGTCTCACGCAGAGACGCGGAGAAACGGAGAGTACGCGGAGAATTCTCTGCGTACTCTCGGTTTCTCCGCGTCTCTGCGTGATGCCTTACTGGAGCTGCAGGGTGATCCGGCCGATGGTGACCTGCACGTCCGTCACCAGCTTCGCCGGGTCGTCGCCCTCGAAGCCGCCGCGCGGGACGAAGGTGACCCGCACCGCCTCGTCGCTCCACTCGCTGCGGCTGCTCAGGTACGAGTAGGTGCGCAGCAGGTTGACGCGTTGCGAATGCCCGGCCTGGTGGTCCTCGTGCGCCATCGTCGCGCCGAAGAGGGTCAGGTTCCCCGCGTAGTACGGGTTCGTGTACGCCGCGTCGGCCGGGTCGCCCGGCAGGTTCACGTAGACCTCGTAGTAGAGCACCGGCTCCCGCTCCAGCACGATCTCCTGCAGCAGGAGCGCCAGCCGGTTCCCCTCCTTCCCCTCGGAGAAGGAGCGCAGCGCGTCGCGCGTTCCGGCCGGGATCGGCACCGTGACCGTCACCGGGGTTCCGCCCAGCTTCAGGCCCACCTGCTCGTCCGCCAGCGTGTAGGGTGAGGCGAGCGGCGGGCTCGACCCGATCGGGCCGGCCACCCCCGCGGCGCGCGAGTCCAGCGCCGTGATCTGCGTCGCCTCCGCCTCGTCCGCAGCCACCACGTAGCACTTCGGCGAGGCGTACTGGTAGCAGAGCTGGTTGGCGGTCTGCACGATCTGGGCGCCGGTCATGTTCACCACCGCGCCGGACTCGTTGTAGAACTGGTAGACGTTGTTCAACCAGGGCGAGTCGGTGGGATTGACGCGCCCGCCACCCTGGGAGAGCCAGATGCACCACAGCCGGTCGATGTTGCAGTGGTGCAGGTAGAAGATGGGGTCCAGCGCCGAAGTCCACACCGAGCCCATCCACCCCTGCACCCCCGGCGTATGCACCGCGTTGTGGGGGGTGATCTCCAGGTCGCCCTGGAAGTCGTAGAAGGCCAGCTCCAGCAGCGCCAGCCCGGGGTCCACCAGCGAGGCGGCCATGCTGGTGCCGGCGTTGCTGGCCGCGTTGCGGTTGACGGTGTACAGCACGTTCGTGGTGCTGGCCGGCACGCGGAAGTGCGCGGGAAGGTTGCGCGTCCCGGTCGGCGAGTACCCCCAGTAGGGGAGCGCGAAGGCCGAGTTCCCCGACTTCGCCCGGATGATGCGCTCGAACCAGTACAGGTACATCCGGTGCCACGACAGGAAGAACGCCGTGCCGTGCTCGCACTTGTTGAAGATGGCGGTGGGCGGGGTCCCGAAGGTGCGGTGGATGGCCCGCTGCGCCTCCCAGCTCGTGGGGTCCGAAGGGGGGAGCGCCATCATCGCCGCCACGCCGGCGCGGTAGGCGATGACGTCCGGATGGCTCTCGCTCAGGCAGTAGATGTTTTTGCGCGTGCGGACGTTCAGGCAGATCTTCTGCACCGGGGCCGGTTCGGCGATCTCGGTCGCCCGACCGGAGGGGCTCACCAGCCCCGGGACGTCGGCGCACCCCGCCAGCCCCAGTCCCCCCAGGCCGCTCAGCGCCGCGAGCAGGAAGTCCCTGCGATCCATTTCCGACATCGGCCAGACCTCCGTGAAACGGGGGGGACGAAAGGCCGCACAGCGGGACGCGCCCGGCACGGCGAGGAAAGACAGGCTGACGGAGAAATCCCGGCTGCTCGCAGCGGCGCGAAAAGATCGCACTTCCGTCCGGAGCATGGACGGTGCCCGGGCTTTCTGCACACGCCGTTCGGTAGCAGTTTTGGAAGCGGTGTTCCGCTGAACCCAAGTTCTGCGGGACGAATGCCGAAGTCAAGGATTTTAATCTAAAATGGTCTGTTTAGGTTAGTTTACATCGGCCAGCAGGGTTGCGCCCGCTCTCCACGCGCCTCCGGGTCTCATACCGATTCCACTGATTGACTGTGCATTCGGCCAGCAGGTTCAAACTGCGATCTCTCACAGGGGTCACAGAGGTCACAGAGGAACTGCGGTGCTTTCCTCCGTGACCTCTGCGAGAGCCATTTCTGTTTCGGCGGTCAAGGAATGCACCATCGAATTGAAGAAGCGGTATCATCGGGGATCGATCGCCGCTCGCCCCCCCGATCCCGCCGCTGAAGGGTGGCGAGCCCCCGTTCGCCCATCCCTCCGTTCATCTCCCGAAGCCCATCTCCCATCCTTCGCTCCGCAGGTCGACCCTGAACCCCGGAGACGAAGAGCGATGAACCGGATGATTCTTTTCGCTGCGGCGATGTCGCTGGTGGCCGGCGGCGTCCGCGCGCAGCAGCCGGCGGAACCCACACCCACGCCCGACGCCGCGCGGCTCTGGCGCGGGACCGTGCACTACCGCGTCACCATGAACGGCGACACCACCGGGGCCGACACCGCCACCTGGAGCGTCGCCGGCGGGCAGGTGGTGGCCGCCGACCGCATGCACCTCCCCGGGATCGCGGCGGCGGTGGAGGCGCGGATGTCGCTCCCCTCGCTCGCGCCCCTGTCGCTGACGGACGCGCGCGACGCCGGCGGCCAGCACGCCGAGGCCCGCCTGGCCTACGCCGGCGGACGGGTGACGGGGACGCTGTCGATGCCCGGCGCCGCGCCGGCCGAGATCGCCGAGGCGCTGCCGGAGGGGACGTACGACATGGCGGGGCTGGCATCGGTGCTCGCGGCCCTGCCGCTGCGGGCCGGCGCCGTCTGGACGCTCCCCGCGTACAGTCCGTATCTTCGCGTGGTGACGCGGCTGCGCGCCGAGGTGGGCGCGCCGGAGGTGGTGGAGACGCCGATGGGGCCGGTGCGCGCCTTCCGCATGCGCTTGACCGGCGGCCCGGCGGAGATGCTCTACTGGTTCAGCGAGGCGGAGCCGCGATGGGAGGTGAAGGGCATGGTCCCGGCGTACGGCGTCACGATCGAGGCGCGGAGCCGCACGCCGTGAGCGACGCCCCGGCCCGGCACACCTTCGCCGGGGCGGTGGGGGGCGCGTTCCGGCGCGCCCCCCGCTCCGCCAGGCTGTACTTCGCCTGCGCCCTCCTCTACATCGCCGGGATCAGCGTCTGGGCGGTTCTCTCGAGCCCCGGCGCGCTGGTGCGCGCACCGCTCTACGCGGGGATCCTGGGCGGCGGGTCGGGGCTGCTGCTGGGGATGGCGGTGGCGCTCTCGCGCATCGCGCAGGGCGACACCTGGCGGCAGCGCTTCAAGTGGGGGATGGCGCCGAAGCGCATGACCGACATGCTGCTGGCGCTCCCCATCCTCGCCTTCTGCTCCGGCCTCATGGCCGCCGCCAGCACCATCGTCGTGATCCCCGCGGCACGGAAGGAGCCGGTCCTGTTCCTGGTGGTGGCGGCGCTGGTCTACGTGACCGCGGCCTCGGCCAAGCTGCTGTCCGACGCCACGCGCTACCTCTACTTCCACGCGCGCGAGCAGGCCGACGCGGCCGAGCGGGCGCGCGCCGAGGCCTCGGACGCGCAGCTCGCGGCGCTGCAGGCGCAGGTCAACCCCCACTTCCTGTTCAACGCGCTGAACACCATCGCCGCGCTGGTGCGCACCGACCCGCGCGCGGCCGAGGCCACCACCGAGAACCTGGCGCGCGTGCTGCGCCGCACCCTGGACCGCACGCGCAAGACCGAGTGCACGGTGGAGGACGAGGTCGACTTCCTGCGCGCCTGGCTGGCGGTGGAGCGCGAGCGCTACGGCGACCGGCTGCGGGTGGACTTCGAGGTGGACCCGGCGGCCGAGCCGCTGCGCATCCCCACCATGACGCTGCAGCCGCTGGTGGAGAACTCGCTGAAGCACGGGATCGCGGGAAAGCTGGAGGGGGGGCGGGTGACGGTGCGCGTGCGCCGCGACGACGACCGCCTGCGGATGGAGGTGGAGGACGACGGCGCCGGCTTCCCCCGCGACCCGCGCGAGGGCACCGGCCTGGGCAACCTGCGCCGCCGCCTGGAGACGCTCTACGGCCCCGCCGCCGCGCTCACCGTCGAGCATCCGGCGGCCGGCGCGCGGGTGGTGGTGACGGTGCCGGGGAACGGCAGGGGGTGATGCGGGACGGGGTGGCGCGGACCGCGGTGCACGTCCGCGGCATCCACCCCTCACCCCGGTTCGGGCGGCGCAAGATCCCGGTTCGACGAGGGTACAGGTGCCTGCCGCCCGAACCGACCCTCTCCCAACTGCTGGGAGAGGGTGAACTGCGACGGCTCGCTTCGCTCGCGGCTGCGCACCGAAGCTGTCGTGCCGTTGCCGTTGCCGTTAGTTGCCGTTACCTCTCCCACGTTGTTTGGGAGAGGTCGAAAAAACAGATGAGACGGGGGTTTGTCTCATCTGTTTTTTCGGGTGAGGGATCCCCGGCCGCGGCCGCACGCATCCCTGATTTCATCGATTTCATCACTCCGAGGATCTTCCCATGCGCGTGCTGGTGGTGGACGACGAGCCCGCGGCGCGGCGGCGGCTGGCGCTGATGCTGGAGGAGCTCGACGAGGAGGTGGCCGGCGAGGCCGCCAACGGCGTCGAGGCGCTGGAGATCGCCCGCGAGCGGCGCCCCGACCTGCTCCTCCTCGACATCGAGATGCCCGAGGTCGACGGCTTCGACGTGGCGCGCCACCTTCCCGAGCCGCGCCCGCTCATCGTCTTCCAGACCGCCTACGACGAGCACGCGCTGCGCGCCTTCGAGCACGCGGCCCTCGACTACCTGGTGAAGCCCGTCACCCTCGACGGGCTGCGCCGCGCGCTGGGCCGCGCCCGCGAGCGCCTCTCCGCCGCGGCGCCCCCCGCGCTCGACGCGGCGCTCCTGGGCTCGCTGCGCTCCACCCTGCGCGGCGAGGCGCCCCGGCGCGCGCGCCTGCTGGTGCGCGAGGGGCGCGGCCACCGGCTGGTCGCCCTCGACGCCGTCACCCGCTTCACCGCCGACGAGGGCGTGGTCTACGCCCACCTCTCCACCGGCGAGAAGCGGCTGACGGACTACACCCTGGCCGAGCTGGAGGAGCGCGCCGGCGACGGCTTCGTGCGCGCCAGCCGCGGCGAGCTGGTGAACGCCGAGGCGGTGGAGCGCATCGTCCGCAACGGCGACGGGAGCGCCACCCTGGGGATGCGCGGCGGCGCCACCGTGCACGTCAGCCGCCGCCGCGCCCCCGACGTCTGGTCGCGACTCGCGGAGTAAGTGCTTAAGTGCTGAGTGCCAAGTGCCAAGTGCCAAGTGCCAAGTGCCAAGTGCCAAGTGCTGAAGTGCGTGCGGCCGATCTCTCCTGGCTCGCGACAGCCGGCGAGGGTAGTCCGCGAAGGCGCCGCGAAGGCGGACTTCGTGCCGTTCCAGCGGCGGGTTTCCAACCCGTCGAACGCGTCCGCGTAGAGCCGTAACGTGGCCCGCATCGTGCTTGTCCAGCCTCGCACACGCGAGAACCCTGGATGCGCGCCTTGTCCGACGCGATCGACACGCTCGTCAACTGCCGGCTCGCCGGCGCCCTGGCCGAACGGCTGCGCGAGAGCAGCGAGGAGCTTACCCTTCGCTGGCTGGAGCGCATCGCCGCGCGCGTGGAGCTCGACCCCAACCGCATCTTTCCCACCGACGAGCTGCTGGACCACGTCCCGTTGCTGATGGACCGCATCGCCGACTACCTGGAAAATCCTTCGGACGAGATCACCGCCGACGCGCCCGTGGCCGGCAAGGCGCTCGAGCTGGGGGAGCTGCGCTGGCAGCAGGGCTTCGACGCACACGAGATCCTCAAGGAGTACGAGCTGCTGGGCGGCGTGCTCTTCGCCTTCCTGGTGCGCACGGTCGACGAGGTGAACGAGCCCTGCCCGCCCAGCGAGCTGCTGGCCTGCGCGCACCGCCTCTTCCGCGCCGTCTCCGTCATCCAGCAGGTCACCACCATGCAGTACCTGCGGCTCGCCGCCGAGCAGGTGGGCGAGCGCGAGCAGCGGCTGCGCGGCTTCAACCGCATGGTCACGCACGAGCTGAAGAACCGCATCGCCTCGGTGCTGGGCGCGGGGCAGCTCCTGGCCGACCCGGAGATCGCGTCGGACGACCGGCAGCGCGCCCGCTTCGCGCAGATGGTGGTGCAGAACGCCGAGGGGATGCAGGCGGTGCTGGAGAACCTGCTGGAGCTCTCGCGGATGGACCCCGGCGCGCGCCGCCAGCGCAACGTGCTCCTCCCGCGCGTGGCCGCCGAGGTCTGCCGGCAGCTCCGCGACATGGCCGCCGCGCGCGGGGTGAAGGTGCGGATCCGCGAGCTCCCCGAGGTGGAGGTGAACTCCGCCGCGCTGGAGCTGGCGCTCACCAACTACGTCTCCAACGCCATCAAGTACTCCGACGCGGAGGTCGAGGAGCGCTGGGTGGAGGTGGTGGGCCGCGTCGACGAGGCGGCGGACGACGGCGCCGCGCGGCTGGTGATCGAGGTGAGGGACAACGGGCTGGGCGTGCCGGAGGAGAAGCGCGCGCACCTCTTCACCCGCTTCTACCGCGCCCACGGCGACACGGTGACGGGGGTGGAGGGCACCGGCCTGGGCCTCAGCATCGTGCGCGAGACGGTGGAGGGGATGGGGGGCAGCGCCTGGGCCGAGTTCGACGGGGAGCGCGGCTCCCGCTTCCTCCTCTCCCTCCCCTACCGCCGCGCCGCCGACCGCGAGGCCGGCGGCGGCACCCGCGGCTGAAGTCTCCGCGTCTCTCCTCCGTGCCTCCGCGTCTCTGCGTGAGACGATCCGTTCTGGATCTTTCCACCCGGAACCCCGGGGGCTAGCTTCCGGGTACCACCCCCTGACCCGCGGCCTGCTCGTTGCAGCCGGCCTTCCGCGAGCGCGCATTTGTTGGCTTCCCTGACATTTAACCGATGAGCACTACCCTGGACGCCGGGCGGCGCACCACGCGCGTGGACGCGCTCAAGAACCGCATCTCCGACCACCTGACCTACACGCTGGCGCGCGACCGGGCCACGGCCACCGACCGCGACCTGTACTTCAGCGCCGCCTGGACGGTGCGCGACCGGCTGGCGGAGAAGTGGGCCGCCACCCAGTCGCGCTACCACCTGCAGAACGCCAAGCGCGTCTACTACCTCTCCCTCGAGTTCCTGATGGGGAAGACGCTCGGGAACGCGCTCCTCAACCTGGGGCTGGAGGCCGCCACCGCCGAGGCGCTGGAGGAGCTGGGGACCACGCTGGAGGAGATGGAGGCCGCGGAGCCCGACGCGGGGCTGGGGAACGGCGGCCTGGGGCGGCTGGCGGCCTGCTACCTGGACTCCATGGCCACCCTGGGCGTGCCCGGCTACGGCTACGGGATCCGCTACGAGCACGGGATCTTCCGCCAGGACCTGGTGGACGGCCGCCAAGTGGAGCGCCCCGACAACTGGCTGCGCGACGAGAACCCGTGGGAGATCGCCCGCCCCGACCGCACCTACCGGGTGAAGCTCTACGGCCGCGTGGCCGCGCGCCCCGACCACGAGGGGCGCGTCCACTACGACTGGGTGGACACCAGCGACATCCTGGCGATGGCGCACGACGTGCCCATCCCCGGGTTCGAGTGCAACACCGTCAACACGCTGCGCCTCTGGGCCGCCAAGGCCACCGAGGAGTTCGACCTGGAGGACTTCATCCGCGGCAACTACATCGCCGCGGTGCAGGCCAAGACCGACAGCGAGACCATCTCCAAGGTCCTCTATCCCCCCGACGACACCGGCGCGGGGAAGGAGCTGCGGCTCAAGCAGCAGTACTTCTTCGTGAGCGCCACCCTGCAGGACATCGTGGTGCGCTACCTCTCCGAGCGCCGCTCCTTCGCCGACTTCACCGACAAGGTGCAGGCGCAGCTCAACGACACCCACCCCGCGGTCGCCATCCCCGAGCTCATGCGGCTGCTGATGGACGAGCACGGGCTGGAGTGGAACGAGAGCTTCGAGATCGCCCGCGACACCTTCGCCTACACCAACCACACCGTGCTCCCCGAGGCGCTGGAGACCTGGGGGGTGGAGCTCTTCGGGCGGATGCTGCCGCGGCACCTGGAGATCATCCTGGAGATCGACCGCCGCTTCCGCGCCCGGGTGCGCGAGAAGTTCCCCGACGACGTGGCGCGCGAGGAGCGGATGGCCATCGTGGCCGGCGGCGCGGTGCGGATGGCGCACCTGGCCATCGTGGGGAGCCACACCACCAACGGCGTGGCCGAGCTGCACACCGAGATCCTGAAGGACAGCATCTTCCGCGACTTCCACGAGCTCTGGCCCGAGCGCTTCACCTCGGTGACGAACGGGGTCACCCAGCGGCGCTGGATGCTGAAGGCCAACCCCGAGCTCTCGGAGCTGATCGACGGGAAGATCCGCGACCCGCAGCGCGACGGCCGCGGCTGGCACGTGGAGCTGGAGCAGCTCTCCCGCCTGGAGCCGTGGGCCGACGACGCGGCCTTCCGCGAGCGCTGGCGCGCGGTGAAGGCGCACAACAAGGCGCGGCTGGCGGAGCGGGTGGTGGACCTCACCAACGTGCGCATCGACCCGGCGATGATGTTCGACGTGCACGTGAAGCGGATGCACGAGTACAAGCGCCAGCTCCTGAACGCGCTGCGGGTGATCGACGCCTACCTGGAGCTGCGCGACGGGGGCGAGGGGGGCGGGGTGCCGCGCGCGGTGCTCTTCGGGGGGAAGGCGGCGCCCACCTACCACGCGGCCAAGCTGATCATCGAGCTGATCAACGCCGTGGCCGAGGCGGTGAACGCCGACCCGCAGGTGTCGAAGCTCCTCAAGGTGGTCTTCATCCCCGACTACCGCGTCTCCATCGCGGAGCGGATCTTCCCCGGGAGCGACCTGTCGGAGCAGATCTCCACCGCCGGCTTCGAGGCCTCGGGAACGGGGAACATGAAGTTCGCGCTGAACGGCGCCCTCACCATCGGCACCCTCGACGGCGCGAACGTGGAGATCGCGGAGCGGGTGGGGGCGGAGAACATCTTCATCTTCGGCCTGACCGCCGACGAGGTCGAGGCGAAGAAGGCGGCGGGGTACAACCCGCGGGCCGAGTACGAGGCGAGCCCGCGGCTGAAGCGTGTGCTGGACTTCGTGGCCAGCGGCCTCCTCTCCCCCGAGCACCCGGGGCTCTTCCGCCCGCTGATCGAGGGGCTGCTGCACCACGACCCGTTCATGGTGCTGGCCGACTTCGACGCCTACCTGGCGGCGCAGGCCGAGGTCGACACGGCCTACCTGGCGCAGGAGGACTGGACGCGCAAGGCGATCCTGAACGTGGCGCGCTGCGGGTTCTTCAGCAGCGACCGCTCCGTGCGCGAGTACGCCGAGCGCATCTGGAAGATTCCCGTTCCCTGAATTCAGCCAACGGCCGTTTCACGCAGAGACGCAGAGGAACTGAGAGAACGCAGAGGGCGATTCTGCGTTCTCTCTGTTCCTCTGCGTTCTCTGCGTGAAACGTTCTGTAGCTGACTTCAGGCCTGAGCGGTCTCCTCGGGCCTGAAATCATCGTCGACTGCCGAGATCGTGAGCAGCAGCGCCGTGTCGCCGGTCGCGCGGATGTCCT
>JBJMPM010000393.1:0-22970 GCA_045803205.1 Longimicrobiaceae bacterium | reverse complement strand
ACGGAGGACAGACAGGCACTCCGTTGACTCCGTTGACTCCGTGTGAGGATCTTCCGTGCTGGTGTTTCCGAATGTCCGAATGCACAGTCATGTGTCCGACCTGATAGGAGACCACGTCCGGGCGCGGAATTCCGGGCGCGCGGACCGTCCCATGTTCAGGCATTGCCCTGCCCGGCGTTTCCGAATACGTTTGCAAAAGGAGCGCTGCGGGGCTTGAATCCCCCTCGCCCCACCGGCCGTACGGCTCTCCACGGGCCACGCGCCCCCTCCGACTCCGGCGGAACTCGCTTCAAGGAGCGTCCATGTACTCGGGTGACATCGTAATGCTCACCGTGATGGTCACGGCCATCGTGACCACGGGCGGCGTGCTGATCTTCCGGCCGATCAGCAAGCGCCTGGGGACGCTCCTGGAGGTGATGACGCAGCAGAAGCTGCGCGCCGCCCACACCGACCCTCACGATACCGTGCGCATCCGCGAGCTCCTGACCTCCATCGACAGCCGCCTGACGCTGCTGGAGGAGCGCCAGGACTTCGCCGAGGCGCTGATCTCCGCCGGGGACACCAAGCTTCTATCCGTGCAGGCCGCGCAGCATGCGCAGGAGCGCAACTGACGCGCACCCACACGGAACGGCTTGAGGGGCCCCGCGGACCATGGACGCGGGGCCTCTTCTTTTCTCTTCGATCGGGACTTGAGACGGACGGACGGATCATGACGATCAAACGCTGGATAAGGATGCGCGGCGCGGCGGAGGCCGCCCCGGTGCCCGGCAAGCGCCGGCGCGCGCGGCTGCTCGCGCACGAGGTGGGCGCGCTGCTGCGGCTGGCGGTGCCGATCGCCGTGGGGCAGCTCGGCTCCATCGCCATGCACACCACCGACACGCTGATGGTGGGGCCGCTGGGTCCCCGCGCGCTCGCCGCCGCCGGGCTCGGGAACGCGCTGTACATGGCCGTGCTGATCTCGGTGTCGGGGGTGCTGAGCGGCATCGCGCCCCTGGTCAGCCAGAGCCACGGCGCGGGCGACGAGCCCGAGGCGCGCCGCGCGGCGGTGCAGGGGCTGTGGCTGGCGCTCCTCCTTTCCCTGCCGGTGATCGCGCTCTCCGTCTTCGGCCGCCCGCTGTCGCTGGCGCTGGGGCAGGAGGCGGGGGTGGCGGCCATGGGGGGCGGCTTCATGCTCGCGCTCGCGCCGGGCGTGGTGCCGACGCTCCTCTTCGCCGTGCTCAAGTACTATCTCGACGCGCTCGGCCGCCCCCGCGTGGCGATGTGGGTGACCTTCGTGGGCGTGGCGGTGAACGTGCTCGGCAACCGGATCTTCATCTACGGCGTGCCCGGCGTGGTGCGGCCGCTGGGGGTGGTGGGCTCCGGCCTCTCCACCACCCTGGTGCGCTGGGCGATGCTCGGCGTGATCGCGGTGTACGTGGCGCGCCACCCGGAGCTCTCCCCCTTCCGCGGCGCCCGGCTGCGCCCCGACGGCGAGCGCCTGCGCCGGATCGGGCGCATCGGCGGGCCGATCGGCGCGCAGCTGGGGGCGGAGATCGGCACCTTCTCGGTGGCGGCGGTGATGATGGGGTGGATGGGCCCCGCGCAGCTCGCCGCGCACCAGGTCACGCTGAACCTGGCGTCGGCCACCTTCATGATCGCGGTGGGAGCCGCCATCGCGGGGTCGATCCGGGTGGGGCGCGCGGTGGGGGCGGGGAGCCGGCGCGGGGTGCACCGGGCGGTGCTGGCGTCGTACGGGGTGACGAGCGGGTTCATGGCGCTCACCGCGGCGGCGTTCCTGCTCTTCCCGCGCTTCTTCGTGGAGCTGTACACGCACGACCCCGACATCCTGCGCTACGGGACGGGGCTGCTGCTGATGGCGGGGCTCTTCCAGCTCTTCGACGGCGCCCAGGTGACGGGGATCTCGCTCCTGCGCGGCGCCGCCGACACGCGCGTGCCGATGCTGATCACCCTGCTCGGCTACTGGGGGATCGGCATTCCGGTGGCGTACTGGCTGGGCTTCCACACGCCGCTGCGGCACGTGGGGATCTGGGCCGGGCTCACGCTCTCCCTGGCGGTGGTGGCGCTCCTCCTCCTCTGGCGGGTGCGGCTGGTCCTCTGGCGCCGCCCCGTCGTCGCCGTGGTCGCCCGGCCGGTTGATCTCACGCAGAGACGCAGAGGCGCGGAGAGAGCCGCCGAGCCTCTCCGTGTCACCGCGTCTCTGCGTGAGACGAATCCGTAAAGGCCGGCTACAACAAAGGGGGGATTGGAGTTATCTTCGTACCCTTCCAATCCCCCCTCCACGCAGTCTCCGCGGTTCATGCATGACCTTCCCCGACCCGTTCCCGGCAACGCCGTTCAAACCAACGCGCGCCGGCGCGCATCAGAGTGGCAGCGCGGGAACGACGCACCCTTCACCTGCCGGGCTCGATGGCGACGATGCTGGTTGAACGCGACGCACCGTCCGCCGTGACGGATACGGTACGCCGCGCGCAGCAGGGCGACGTCGCCGCGTTCGAGCGGCTCTACCGCGAGAACGTCGACCGCATCTACGCCCTCTGCCTGCGCATGAGCGGCGACGCGGTGCGGGCCCAGGAGCTCACCCAGGACGTGTTCGTGCGCGCCTGGGAGAAGCTGGCCGGCTTCGAGGGGAAGAGCGCCTTCTCCACCTGGCTGCACCGCCTGGCGGTGAACGTGGTGCTGGGGAGCCGCCGCGCCGAGGGGATCCGCATCGGCAAGGTCTTCGGCACCGACGACCTGGAGGCGTACGAGACGCCCACGAAGCCGCGCGACCCCGGCGACGCGCTGGACCTGGAGCGCGCCATCGCCACGCTCCCGCCGGGCGCACGGACGGTGTTCGTGCTGCACGACGTGGAAGGCTACAAGCACGAAGAGATCGCGGAGCTCCACGGCATCGCCGTG
Organism: Longimicrobiaceae bacterium; assembly: GCA_045803205.1. Lineage (GTDB taxonomy): Bacteria > Gemmatimonadota > Gemmatimonadetes > Longimicrobiales > Longimicrobiaceae > Longimicrobium. The sequence continues at coordinate 20,072 of JBJMPM010000393.1, read as the reverse complement.
GGCACCTGCAAGGCGCAGCTCCACCGGGCGCGCCGGCTGCTGAGGGAGGCACTGGAACGATGACCCACGAACAGGCGATCGAACGGCTCGACGACTTCGCGTCGGGGGAGCTTCCCGACATCGAGCGCCGGCTGCTGGAGCGGCACCTGGAGGAGTGCGGCGACTGCCGCGCCGAGGCCGAGGCCATCCGCGCGCTCCTGGCGGAGGTCTCGACCCTTCCCACGGCCATCGCGCCCCCGGCCGACCTCTGGCAGGGGATCGCGGGGCGGCTGGAGCCCCGCGCGGCCGAGCTGCCGCGGGGCGAGGAGACGAAGGTCATCCCCTTCGCTCCGCGCAAAAAGCCCTGGCAGCCTCCGCGGTGGGCGCTGCAGGCGGCGGCAGCGGTGGTGCTGGTGGTGGGCTCGTCGCTGGTGACCGCCCGGGTGATGCGGCAGGACCCGGCGGGCCCCGTCGCCACCCTCCCCGCGGCGCAGGTGGCGGCGCCCGGCCGGACCGCCCCGGCGGACCCGGGGGCCCTGGCCGCCGCGCCGGACGCGCGGCAGGTGAACAACCCGGCGGCGCCCGTGGCCGGCAACGCGCAGATGACGGCGCTCGCGGCCTTCCGCCCGGCCGAGCGCGAGTACCAGCAGGCGGTCGACGACCTGGCGCGGGTGCTGGAGACCCGCCGGGCGTCGCTGGCCCCGGAGACGGTGGCCACGCTGGAGCGCAACCTCGCCATCATCGACGCGGCCATCGCCGAGTCGCGGGCGGCGCTGGTGAACGACCCGAACAGCCGGGAGCTCACGCAGATGCTCTCGTCCACCTACGACGCCAAGGTCAAGCTCCTCCGCCGCGCGGTGGAGCTCTAGGCCCCGAACGGCACACACCTGACGGATAAAGGGAGCACTCCCATGCGGTTGAAGACGACCATCGCCGCGGCCGCCCTGCTGGCGGCCGGCGCCGCCGGCGGCGCGGCGGCGCAGCAGGTGAACGAGACCCGGGCCACCGCCCCCACCGGCACGGTGGAGGTGCACACCGCGGCCGGGCGGGTGCGGGTGGTGGGATGGAGCCGCAACCAGGTGCAGGTGACCGGCACCCTGGGGAGCTCCGCGGAGCGGCTGGAGGTGGAGAACGACGGGGGCTCGGTGGTGGTGCGCGTGGTCGTGCCCGGGCAGCACAGGGTGCGCGTCCGCGCCCGCGACGGGAAGGTCCAAGCCGAGGGCCGCGCCCACGCCTACAGCGGCCGCGGCGCCGACCTCGAGGTGCGCGTTCCCGTCCGCAAGGACGTGGAGGTGAGCGCGGCGAGCGCCGACGTCGAGGTGCAGGGGATCGACGGCACCACCGAGGCGCACACGGCGAGCGGCTCCATCCGCGTCTCCGGCGGGCGCGCCCGGCAGATCAGCGTGAACAGCAGCAGCGGCGAGGTGGACGTGACCGCCGACGCCGACCGGGTGGAGGCCGTCTCCATGAGCGGCGGGGTGCGGATCGCCGGCACCGTGCGCGACCGGGTGGAGGCCAACAGCGTGAGCGGCGCGGTGAACGTGACCGCCGCCGCGGGCGAGGTGGAGGCCGGCTCGGTGAGCGGCACCGTCACCGTGGCCTCCATGCGCGGCCGCGCCGAGGTCCACAGCGTGAGCGGCGAGGTGCGGGTGACGGGGCGCAACCTGAGCGGCGAGTTCCAGACCGTCTCCGGCTCCATCATCCTGGTGGGCGACCTGGCGCGCGGCGCCGACCTGGAGCTCACCACCCACAGCGGGAGCGTGACGCTGGCGCTCTCTCCCGGAGCCTCGGCCGAGGTGCAGGCGAGCACCTTCAGCGGCGACATCAGCTCCGACTACCGCGGCGCGCGGTTGAGCCGCGAATCGCGCCGCGAGGCGAAGATCCTGGTGGGGAGCGGGGACGCGCGGGTGGCCGTGCGCACCTTCTCCGGATCCGTGAAACTCACCGGGAGGTGAGCCGTAGAGGGGGATGAGCGATGCTCATCCCCCTTTTTTCGTGGTTCGTCTCCCGGAGCAGAAGCCGATGCTGGCCTCCTTCTTCCTTTCCGCCGCCCTGGCCGCGCAGGCGCCCGCCCTGCAGGGTCCCGCGGCGCAGCAGCAGCCGCCCTCCGGCGGCGCGCCCTCCGTCGTCACCGCCCGCCGGCTCACCCCGCCCGTCGCGGCCCCCGCGCTCGACGGGCGGCTCGACGACCCGGCCTGGGCCGCGGCCGACTCGCTCCACTCCTTCACCCAGAAGACGCCCGACGAGGGGAAGCCCACCCGCTTCCCCACCGTGGCGCGCGTGGTCTTCGACGAGACCGCCGTGTACGTGGGCATCCGCGCGGTCGACCCGGAGCCGGCGAAGATGGTGGCGCAGCTCACCCGGCGCGACGAGGACTCGGCGTCGGACTGGCTGCTGATCGCCTTCGACAGCCGCCACGACCAGCGCACCGCCTACGCCTTCATGGTGAACCCGGCGGGGGTCAAGCGCGACTTCGTGATCGCCGACGGCGCCGAGGACGACACCGGCTGGGACGCGGTGTGGGACGTGGCGGTGAAGACCGACGCGCAGGGGTGGACGGCGGAGTTCCGCATCCCCCTCTCCGCCCTCCGCTTCGCGCCGAACGGCGACGGCGTGTGGGGCTTCGAGGTGGCGCGCGCGGTGCCGCGGACGAACGAGCAGAGCTTCTGGGCCCCCCTCAAGCAGGACGACAGCCGCTTCGTGAGCCGCTTCGGCGAGCTGCGGGGGATGCAGGGGCTTCCGTCCCCCCGCCGGCTGGAGGTGCTCCCCTACACCCTGAGCGGCGTCACGCGCGCCCCCGGCGCGGCGGCCGATCCCTTCTACCAGTCCACCGCCTGGCGCGGCTCCGCGGGGCTCGACGTGAAGTACGGCGTCACCTCCGACCTGACCCTCGACGCCACCGTGAACCCCGACTTCGGGCAGGTGGAGGCCGACCCCAGCCAGGTGAACCTCACCCAGTACGAGACCTTCCTGGCGGAAAAGCGCCCCTTCTTCACCGAGGGCGCCGACATCTTCCGCTTCGGCATCGCCCTGGGCGACGGCGACAACGCCACCGAGTCGCTCTTCTACTCGCGCCGCATCGGCCGCACGCCGCACTACTCGGTGGACGGGGAGTACGCCTCGCAGCCCACGCAGACCACCATCCTGGGCGCCGCCAAGCTCTCCGGGCGGGTGGGCGCCGGCTGGTCGGTGGGCGCGCTCGGCGCCGTCACCGGCGAGGAGAGCGGGCTGGGGATCACCGAGCAGGGGACGCGCTTCAACCAGGTGGTGGAGCCGCTGACCGGCTACGGGGTGCTGCGCGTGCGCCGCGAGCTGAACGGCGGGCGCACGCAGATCGGGGCGGTGGGCACGGGGGTGCACCGGCGCCTGAGCGGCACGGAGATCCTGGACCTCCCGTCGGACGCCTACGCGGGCGGGCTCGACTTCTCGCACCGCTGGGGGAGCGACGCCTGGCTGGCGAACGGCTACCTGCTGGGCTCCACCGTCCGGGGCGAGAGCCCGGGCATCCTGGCGCTGCAGACCTCTCCCGCGCGCTACTACCAGCGCCCGGACGCGGACTACGTGCGGCTGGACTCCTCGGCCACGGCGCTGAACGGCTGGGCGGGCGGGTACATGTTCGCGAAGGTGAAGGGGCGCTGGCAGGGCGGCGTGCTGGGGATCGCGCGCTCGCCCGGCTTCGAGGTGAACGACGTGGGATACCTGCGCCAGGCCGACCAGGTGACCAACGCGGTGTACCTGCAGCACCGCGCCTTCAACCCGGTGGGGATCTTCCGCAACTACCGGATCGGGAGCAACGCCTGGGAGGGGCGCGACTTCGGCGGGCGCAGCACCTCGCGCGGCGGCAACCTCAACCTCAACGCGCAGTTCCTGAGCTACTGGGGGGTGTACGGCGGGGTGGAGCACGACCTGGCCGCGCTCAACACCGGCTCGCTTCGCGGCGGGCCGGCCATTCGCGGCACGCCGTGGACGAGCGGGTGGTGGGGCGTGTACAGCGACGGCCGCAAGCGGCTGAGCGGCGAGTTGAGCTTCAACCTGGGCCGCGAGGGCGAGACGGGCGCCACGAGCTGGGGGAGCTCGCTCTACCTGAGCTGGCGGCCCACGCCCAGCGCCACCATCTCGCTCTCGCCCTTCTACAACCGCAACCGCAGCGGGTGGCAGTACGTGGACTCGCCGGCGGACGCGGCGGGCAACACGCACTACCTGTACGGGGATCTGGACCAGCAGACGGTGGGGATGTCGGTGCGGATGAGCCAGACCTTCACCCCCACCCTCTCGCTGCAGCTCTACGCGCAGCCCTTCATCAGCGCGGGGAGCTTCACGGACTACCGCGAGGTGGCGAATCCCCGCGCGAAGGATTTCGGCGAGCGCTTCAGCCCGCTCGCGGCCACGCAGGACGACGGCGGCGGCTTCACCGCGAACGGCGTGGGCTGGGAGAACCCGGACTTCGACTACCGCGCCTTCAACCTGAACGCGGTGCTGCGCTGGGAGTACCGGCTGGGCTCCACCATGTACTTCGCCTGGTCGCACTCGCGCGACGGCGCGGTGAGCGACGGCCGCTTCCGCCTCCTCCCCGACACCCGCGCGCTCTTCGGCTACACCCCGACGAACGTGTTCCTGGTGAAGGTGAACTGGTGGGTGAGCCTGTAGGGAAGGGTTGGTGGCGACGATGCGAGTGAACTCGCCGCCTCGCCGCTACAACGGCACACTGTCCGCCTTCGCGGACACCAACGGCATGCGGTGGAAGCAGCCGTGAAGTCCGCGCAGGCGGACTGCGTGAGGTTGTAGCGGCGGCTTCAGCCGCATCGTCGCGAAAAATCGAATCACCACACGGAGATCGGATGATGCAGAGAATCTTCGCCACGCTCGCGTCGGCCGGTGCCGCGCTCACGCTGGCCAGCGGCGCCGCGGCACAGGAGCGGTTCGCGGTGAGCGGCGAGCGCGCCACGGTCTACAACCTCGCCGGGCAGATGCGGGTGGAGGCGGGGAGCGGCTCGCAGATCGTGGTCGAGGTCACGCGCCGCGGCCCCGACGCCGGCCGCCTCTCCCTGCGGCGGACCGACGGGGACGTGCTCGCCGTGGTCTATCCCGGCGACGAAGTGGTGTACCCGGAGATGGGCGCCCGCTCCCGCACCACCCTCGACGTGCGCTCCGACGGCACCTTCGGCGGCGACGCGGGCTTCCGCCTGGGCGGGCGCGGGCGCACCACCATCCGCGGCAGCGGGAGCGGCATCCGCGCCTGGGCCGACGTGCGCGTGCTCGTCCCCGCGGGGCGGCGGGTCTCCGTGCACCAGGCGGTCGGCCGCATCGACGTGGTGAACGTGAACGGCGACGTGCAGGTGCGGGGGTACGCCGCCGCCATCGAGGCGAGCGGCACCCGCGGGCGGCTGGACCTGGACACCGGCTCCGGCGGCATCACCGTCTCCAACGCCGAGGGCGACGTGACGCTCGACACCGGCTCCGGCGGCGTGCGTGTGAACGGCGTGCGCGGGAGCGGCCTGGGCGTGGACACCGGGAGCGGCGGCGTGACGGCGATGGACGTGTCGGTCGGCGAGCTGCACGTGGACGTGGGCTCCGGCGGGGTGCGGCTGGAGGGGGTGGACGCGCGCAGCATCGAGGTCGACAGCGGCAGCGGCTCCGTGGTCCTTCGGCTGCGCCGCGACGCCGAGAACGTGAAGATCGACACCGGCTCCGGCGGCGTGACCCTCGGCCTCCCGCAGGGCTTCGGCGCCGACGCCGAGATCGACACCGGGAGCGGCGGAATCCACGTGGACGTGCCCGCGAACGTGCGCCGCGCCTCGCGCACCCACTTCTCCGGCACCATCGGCGACGGGCGCGGACGGGTGGTGATCGACACCGGCTCCGGCGGCGTCAACGTCGTGCGCAACTGACGAACTGCAATCTCTCACAGAGGTCACGGAGGCCACGGAGGAACTTCCTCTGTGGCCTCCGTGCCCTCTGTGAGAGACAGGCAGTTGTTTTGCAATCCTTCCCCGCTTCGCTCGTCACGGTTCAACGGGGAGGTGGGGATGAAGTCTTCCGAGCGTTCGCTGTCGGTCTGGGAAACGACCAATCCGCAGCAGGAGTATCCGCCGCTCTCGGGGGCGGACACGGCCGACACGGTGATCGTCGGCGCGGGGATCGCGGGGATGAGCGTCGCCTATCACCTGGCGAAGGCGGGGCAGAAGGTGGTGGTGCTCGACGACAACGCCGTCGGCGGAGGCGAGACGGGGCAGACCACCGCCCACCTCACCGCCGCGATGGACGACTACTACCAGGTGCTGGAGAAGGTGCACGGGAAGGACGGCGCCCGCATCGCGCACGAGAGCCACCAGGGCGCCATCGACGCCATCGAGCGCATCGTGCAGGCGGAGGGGATCGACTGCGACTTCTTCCGCGTCGACGGCTACTGGTTCCTCTCCCCCGACCGCGACGTCGCGTTCCTGGAGAAGGAGCGCGACGCCGCCACCCGCGCCGGCGCGCAGGGGCTGGAGATCGTCCCCCGCGTCCCGGTGGACGGGTGGGAGAGCGGGCCCGCGCTGCGCTTCCCCCACCAGGGGCAGTTCCACGCGCTCCGCTACCTGGAGGGGCTCGTCCGCGCCGTGCAGGCCGCCGGCGGGCGCATCCACACCGGCAACCACGTCACCGGCATCGAGGGCGGCAAGAACCCGAACGTGAGCGGCGACGGCTTCTCCGTCTCCGCGGGGGCGGTGGTGGTCGCCACCAACTCGCCCATCAGCGACCTCTTCGCCATGCACACCAAGCAGGCGCCCTACCGCACCTTCGTGGTGGCGGGGAAGGTGCCCGCCGCCGCGGTGCCGCGCCTCCTCTGCTGGGACACGCTCGACCCCTACCACTACGTCCGCACCCAGCCGGTGGACGGCGACCCCACCGCCGCCTGGCTGATCGTGGGCGGCGAGGACCACAAGACCGGCCACCACGACGACGCCGAGGACCGCTACGCCCGGCTGGAGGCGTGGACGAAGCAGCGCTTCCCGGTGCAGAGCTTCGAGCTGCGCTGGTCCGGCCAGGTGCTGGAGCCGGTGGATTACATGGGCTTCATCGGGCGCGACCCCGGCTACAAGGAGAACGTCTACCTGGCCACGGGCGACTCGGGGCAGGGGATGACGCACGGCACCATCGCCGGCATCCTCATCTCCGACCTCGTCCTCGGCCGCCCGAACGAGTGGGAGAAGCTGTACGATCCCAGCCGGAAGACGCTCTCGTTCGACTCGGCGAAGATGTTCCTGGAAGAGAACCTGGACGTCGCCTTCCAGTACAAGGACCTCCTCCCCACCGGCGGGGACGTCCCGGGTGCCGACCAGATCGCCCCCGGCACCGGCGCGGTGCTGCAGCGCGGCATGGCCAAGGTCGCCGCCTACCGCGACGATCAGGGCGTGCTGCACCAGCGCAGCGCCTACTGCACCCACCTGGGGTGCGTGGTGCAGTGGAACCGCGAGGAGAAGAGCTGGGACTGCCCCTGCCATGGCTCGCGCTTCTCGCCCACGGGCGACACGGTGCTGAACGGCCCCGCGCTCACCGGGCTCAAGCCGCTGGAGGGCGCCGAGGGATGAGCCGCCCCCGCGCGGTGATCCTGGACGTGGACGGCACGCTCATCGACACCAACGACGCCCACGCGCACGCCTGGGTGGACGTGTGCAACGAGTTCGGCTTCCCCGTGGCCTTCGGAAAGGTGCGCGAGCTGATCGGGATGGGCGGCGACCGGGTGCTCCCGGCGCTCACCGGGCTCTCGGAGGAGAGCGAGACGGGGCAGGAGATGAAGGAGCGCCGCGGGAAGGTCTTCCGCGAGCGCTACCTTCCCTCCTGCCGCCCCTTCCCCTGCGCGCGCGAGCTGCTGGAGCGGATGTCGGGGGATGGGATGCGGCTGGTGGTCGCCACCTCCGCCAGCGCCGACGACATGAAGGCGCTGCTCAAGGCCGCCGGCGTCGCCGACCTGATCGAGGCGAAGACCTCGTCGGCCGACGCGGAGGAGAGCAAGCCCGCGCCGGACATCGTGGAGGCGGCGCTCGAGAACGCCGGCGTCCCGGCCGGCGACGCGGTCATGCTGGGCGACACGCCGTACGACGTGAAGGCGGCGAACCGCGCGGGCGTCCGCTGCGTCGCGCTCCGCTCCGGCGGCTGGGACGACGCGGCGCTGACGGACGCCGTCGCCATCTACCAGGATGCCGCCGACCTCCTGGCGCACTACGAGGAATCACCCTTCGGTACCTCCGGTTCGACAGCTGGCGCGCCCCCCACGACATCATCCTGAAAGACGGTTGAGAAAACCTCGTCCCTCCCCCGGGACGTCATCCTGAGGGAGCCGCCGCGCGGATCCTGCGTTCACCTCGTTGTTTGGCGGCGACCGAAGGATCTATAGCCGAGTCCGCACGTCAGCTTGTTCGACGCCTGCCGCACCTCCGGCACCCCCTGCTTCGCAGTTGCCGGATGCTTCTTTCGTATCCGCGGCCGTGTTGATGCCGCGGCTACAGATCCTTCGGTCGCCGCTACGCGTTTGTGCCAACGCCGGCCTGGTGCAGCGGCTCCCTCAGGATGACGTCTTTTGGGGGCGAGGTGGTAGGATGGTGACGCGTTGCCACTGCCGCACTCCGTCGGAGGCGTTTAGGTTGGAAGAAGACCCGAGCGCCGGACCCGCGATGAAGACCGTCGAAGCACCCCCCGTCCACCTCGTGCTGCGCGCGCACCCGCCGGTGCCCGCGCGCATCGGCGTGGTCTACCAGCCGCTGACGGGGCGCGCGCTCAAGACCGTGCTGGCGCTCGCGCTGTTCTGGGGGATCGCGCCCTGGGTGGTGATGTTCCCGCCGCACTACCCGTGGCCGGTGCTCTCCCTCTGCATCGGCGCGTGGCTGGCGCACCGCGCGTGGACGGGGCGCTACGTGGTCGCCTGGTTCGCCGGCGAGTGCCCGCGCTGCTCGCGCCCGCTCCGCGTCCGCGCGGGGGCGCGCATCGACCTGCCGCACACCCTCACCTGCTTCGCCTGCCACTTCGAGCCCACGCTGGAGGCGTACGACCTGGCCACCGAGGAGGCCATCGCCGCCGACGCGCGGGGGATCCGCCACGTGCTCTCGGACTGCACCGGGAGCTGGCGCGAGGAGCGGCACTGGGATCAGGACTACCTGGCCTGCGACGCCTGCGGCGCCCGCCACCACGCCACCCCCGCCCTCCGCGCCGCCGCCCGCGACGAAAACGAGCGCGGCCGCCTGATGGACGCGCTCGCTTCCGAGGGCCGCTTTCTCCCCTGATCGAGTACCGGCCACAGGCGGTTGGAAACCGCGGCAACAACGGCCCGAAGTCCGCCTGCGCGGACTCCCACGATGGCATTCGTGCGATTACCTGGGCACCGGAGCGCCTTCGGCCTGGAAGCAGGCTCGATGAGGGTCATCCGGGCGTCCCGACGGAGGTCGTGCGCAGATATCGACGAGCGAGTCCGCGAAGGCGGACTTCGGGCCTTTGTTGCCGCGAATTCCATTCGCCCGCTGTCTTACCGGGGATGGATCTCCAGCGAGATCGAGCCCCACGCGTGCGCCTTCCGCTGCGTGCGGTACTCGCGGCCGCGGTACACGGTGCGGTAGCCGATCCCCAGCCACCCGATCCGCGCCCCCACGCCCACCTCCGCCTGCGGCACGAAGGCCAGCTTCTCCACGCGGGGCCCGTCCTGGAAGGTGCTGCCGTCCAGGAAGAGGTTGCGCCCCACCCAGTCCTCCCGCACCGCCGCCGAGGCGTACACGCCGCGGTGGGCGATCCGCCCGTGGAGCCCCGCGCGCGCGCCGGTGAGCACGTTCCCCAGCGCCACCTCCCACTCCGGCCCGGCCTCGGCCACGGTCCCGCCCAGGTCGCGGGCCAGCACCCACGACTCGCCGTAGCGCGCCACCACGCCGGGTTCGAACGGGAGCTGGGAATTCCACCCTAGCGGCTTCTCGAACCCCCCGATGCGGTGGATCTCCTTCTGCACCGGCTCCGCCAGCGACGGCGGCCCGGTGACGCCGAGCTGCAGCGTGAGCGACCGCGTCCGCGCGCCCTTCGTCGCCTCGGCGGTCATGGCGCCGTACAGCCATCCCGCGTACGGGCGCTCGCCGGGGGGCAGCACTGCGGCGTCGATCCGAGGCGTGTAGATCTCCTGGCCCAGCTCCCACCGCGTCGCCAGCCGCGCCGAATCGCCCACCCCCAGCGGCTTCGCCCACCATCCGGAGCTCGACGACGTCCACGAGAGGCGCGTGCCCGCGGTGTAGTCGCGGTCCTGCGCCTTCTGGTCGAGCGGATGGGGCGCGAACAGGTCGTTCTCCACGACGAGCCGCGCCTGCGCCCCCGCCGGGCGGCAGAGGAGGAGCAGGGGAAGGAAGAGGACGGAGTAATGCCGGAGCCGGAATTTCACCTTGCGATCAAGCCTGGGAAGGCGTCTCACGCAGAGACGCAGAGTCGCGGAGAGGGGTTGGACGTTTCTCTCCGTGTCTCCGCGCCTCTGCGTGAGAACTGCGGTTCAGAGCGTGGGGGTGAAGCCGAGCGCCTTCACCAGGAAGGCCCAGCGGTCCGCCGCCTCGTCGATCTGCATGGAGGTGGGCTTGCCCGCGCCGTGGCCCGCGCGCGTCTCGATGCGGATCAGGATCGGCGCGTCGCCCGCCTGCGCCCGCTGCATCGCCGCGGCGTACTTGAACGAGTGCCCGGGCACCACCCGGTCGTCGTGGTCGCCCGTGGTGATCAACACCGCAGGGTAGCGGGTACCCTCGCGGATGTTGTGCAGCGGCGAGTACGCGTAGAGGGTGCGGAACTGCGCCGGGTCCGCCGGCGAGCCGTAGTCGCTCACCCAGGCCCAGCCGATGGTGAAGCGGTTGAAGCGCAGCATGTCCATCACCCCCACCGCCGGGAGTGCCGCGCCGAAGAGGTCCGGCCGCTGGTTCAGCACCGCGCCCACCAGCAGCCCGCCGTTCGACCCGCCGCTGATCGCCAGCTTTTGCGGCGAGGTGTAGCGCTGCGCCACCAGGTACTCGCCCGCGGCGATGAAGTCGTCGAACACGTTCTGCTTCTTCGCCAGCATCCCCGCCTGGTGCCAGTCCTCGCCGTACTCGCTCCCGCCGCGGATGTTGGCCGACGCGTAGACGCCGCCCATCTCCAGCCACACCGCCACCGAGGTGGAGAACCCGGCGAGCGTGGCCGAGTTGAAGCCGCCGTAGCCGTAGAGGAGCGTCGGGTTGTTCCCGTCCAGCGGCATCCCGCGGCGGTGGGTGATGAACATCGGCACCCGCGTGCCGTCCTTGCTGGTGAAGAACACCTGCTTCGTCTCGTAGCGGCTCGCGTCGAACCCCGTCTGCACCGGCCACACCGGCTCCGAGCGCCCGGTGGCGAAGTCGTAGCGGTAGACGGTGCCCGGCGAGAGGAACGAGGTGAAGGAGTAGAAGAGCTCGCGGTCCTGGTTGCGCCCGCTCAGCCCACCCACCGTGCCCAGCCCCGGGAGCCGCACCTCGCCCGCGGGCGCGCCCGTGGCGGTGTAGAGGCGGAGCTGCGAGGCCACGTCGTGCAGCGAGACGGTGACGAACTTCCCGTTCACCCGCCGCACCCCCGAGAGCGCGTCGGGCCCCTGCGCGATGACGGTCCGCCAGCTCCCCGGCGCCGGGTTGCGCAGGTCCACCGCGATCAGCCGGCCGCGGGGCGCGTCCCTGTCCGTCTGCACGTAGAAGACGGGCCCGTCGTTCCCCACCACCGAGTAGCTGGCGTCGCCGGCGTCCAGCATGCGCACGATGGTGCCCTGCACGCGCGGGTGCAGGGGGTCGCCCAGCTCCAGCACGTGGATGCGGTTCCGGCGGTCGCTCCCCTGCGAGAGGTTGATCACGAGGTAGCGCCCGTCTTCCGTGACCGACGAGTTGATGAGGAAGTCCGGCTGGTCCGGCCGCTCGTACACCAGCATGTCCTGCTCCTGCGCGGTGCCGGCGCGGTGGTAGTAGACCTTGTGGTTGCGCACCGCCGCGGTGAGCGCGTTCCCCGCCGGCTCGGCGTAGCGGGAGTAGAAGAAGCCCTTCCCGTCCTTCGTCCAGGTCATCCCGCTGAACTTGATCCAGCGCAGCCGGTCCGGCAGGTCGCGCCCGGTGGCCACCTCGCGGATGCGGAACTCCTGCCAGTCCGACCCGCCCGACGCCACCCCGTAGGCGAGCATCGACCCGTCGTCGGAGATGGCGGTGGAGGAGAGCGCCTCGGTGCCGTCCGCCCGCAGCGTGTTGGGGTCCAGCAGCACCCGCGCCTCACCCCGCGGCGAGGAGGCCACGTACATCACCGACTGGTTCTGCAGCCCCGTGTTGCGGAAGTAGAAGTACCGCGCGCCGCGCCGCGTGGGCGACGACCAGCGCGGGAAGTTCCAGAGCTCGGTGAGGCGGCGGCGGATCGCGTCGCGCTGCGGGATGGCGGCCAGGTACTGCTCGGTCACCCGGTTCTGCGCCTCGATCCAGGCGCGCGTGTCGGGAGACTCCGTGTCCTCGAGCCAGCGGTACGGGTCGGCCACACGGGTGCCGTGGTAGTCGTCGAACTGCTCCACCGTGCGCGCCTGCGGGTACTGGAGCCGCTGGGCCGGCGCAGAGAGGGCGGGCGCGAGGGCGGCCAGCGCGAGCAGCGCGGCCGAGGTGCGTACGAGGGTTCTCATGCGTGGGTGCGTCCTGCTGAAGCGGTCCGCCGCGGGCCCGGAGAGGGGGCGCGGCGGAATGTCCGGGGAAGATGCTGCGGACGATATACAGGCGCGGCGGGGCGGGCAAGCGGGGGCGGGGCGAAGGGGCTTCACAATTCCGCCGCCCTCGTGTATAATCGTGGCCCCCGTGAGGCCGGGCGGCGCTTCGGAGGCCGCGGACCGGGGGCGGCGCGGGGTTGACGGGCGGGGGGCGCGCGGTTAAATTACCTGTCCTTGACGCGGGGTGGAGCAGCCTGGTAGCTCGTCGGGCTCATAACCCGAAGGTCGCGGGTTCGAATCCCGCCCCCGCTATTGCCAGACCCCCGCCGCCGCCGGGCGGCTTTTTGTTGGGGGAGCAAGGGCCAGGTAGCTCAGTTGGTAGAGCACACGACTGAAAATCGTGGTGTCGGGGGTTCGACTCCCTCCCTGGCCACTGGGCAGCACGGACGGCAGTAGCTCAATTGGTAGAGCACCGGTCTCCAAAACCGGCGGTTGGGGGTTCGATTCCCTCCTGCCGTGCTGAGCAAGGGGTTGCACGCCGCTATCGTCTAGAGGCCCAGGACGCCGCCCTCTCACGGCGGTAACGGGGGTTCGAATCCCCCTAGCGGTACTGATGTGGGACCGCCCGGAAGCGTCGGGTGCTCGCGTAGCTCAGCCGGCAGAGCACTTCCTTGGTAAGGAAGAGGTCATGGGTTCGAGTCCCATCGCGAGCTTGTAGTTGAAAGAGTCGCTCCCATCGTCTATCGGTTAGGACGCCACTCTTTCAAGGTGGAGAGCGGGGTTCGACTCCCCGTGGGAGCGCCTGCAGGGAGCAGGACCAGGGAGTACGCGGGCATAGCTCAGTTGGTAGAGCGCAACCTTGCCAAGGTTGAGGTCGCCGGTTCGAGCCCGGTTGCCCGCTCTCGATGGATGCAGGGCCGGAGGTTGCGTCTCCGGAACAACAACGCTCTGGGGCCGTAGCTCAGTCGGTTAGAGTGCCGGACTGTCACTCCGGAGGTCGCGGGTTCGAGTCCCGTCGGCCCCGCTGGGATCGCAAAGAGGCGCCACGCGCGCCGCGGCGGTTTTGAAAACACGGGTCGGCTCACGGGGCCGTAGCTCAGTTGGGAGAGCGCTTGAATGGCATTCAAGAGGTCAGGGGTTCGATTCCCCTCGGCTCCACTCGTGTAGAACGAAGGTCTGATGGTGGGGTGGCCGAGTGGCTAATGGCAGCAGACTGTAAATCTGCCGGGCACAGCCCTACGTAGGTTCGAATCCTACCCCCACCACTGAAGGCAGGCGGGCGGTTAGCTCAGTTGGTTAGAGCGCCACGTTGACATCGTGGAGGTCACAAGTTCGAGTCTTGTACCGCCCACTGGCAGGTCGCAGCAAAGGGTTTTGGGGCCGTAGCTCAGCTGGGAGAGCGCTGCAATCGCACTGCAGAGGTCACCGGTTCGATCCCGGTCGGCTCCACTGGAACGCAAGGACGGGCTGCCACCGTAGCTCAGGGGTAGAGCACTCGATTCGTAATCGAGCGGTCGTCGGTTCAAATCCGACCGGTGGCTCTGGTCAAACGGCGGCAGGACGGTTAAATTTGCAGTCCGAGCGCGGGAGTAGCTCAGTTGGCAGAGCATCAGCTTCCCAAGCTGAGGGTCGCGGGTTCGAACCCCGTCTCCCGCTCTAGAGATGTTTGAAAACTTCGGTTCGATTGCCCCCTGGTGTAATTGGCAACACGCCTGACTCTGGATCAGGAAAGTCCAGGTTCGAGCCCTGGGGGGGCAACTTGCAGGCTCGGTTTGGAGAGGTGGGTGAGTGGCTAAAACCAACGGTTTGCTAAACCGTCCTGCCCAAAAGGCAGACGCGGGTTCGAATCCCGCCCTCTCCGCTCCAGCTTGGGGACCGGTGTCCGAGCGGCTTAAGGAGCACGATTGGAAATCGTGTGGGGTTAACAGCCCTCGTGGGTTCGAATCCCACCCGGTCCGCTTGGATGCAGGCCAAGGCTGGTACAACGACGGGTAGTCCGGGGCTGGTTTTCGGGACGTGGCTCAGCCCGGTAGAGCACTCGCTTCGGGAGCGAGGGGTCGCCGGTTCAAATCCGGCCGTCCCGACTGAAGTCGGATCTGGAGGCGTAGTCTAACTGGTAAGGCACCGCACTCGAAATGCGGCGGGCGCAAGCCTTTGGGGGTTCGAGTCCCTCCGCCTCCGTTCTTAAGTTGTTGCGGTGCAACGATTTACGGCCCCGTCGCTCAGTAGAGCGGCGGGGCCGTTTTCGTTGCTTTCGGGTGCGGTGCGCGAAACGGGCGCTGTTCCTCTCATTTGGTAGGATTTATGGGTGCTCATAACCCTTCGTATGACTTCGGTCTGTGTCTTGGGTAGCATTCTGGGTAGCACGGAATTATCCGACGGCTGTGGGCCGCGGGATTCCCTCCCAATCTGTTCCGACGCAAAGGATTCTTGCGTAACACTTCAGCCTCGCGCACTCTCCCGCCATATCGTCAGCTCATGCTGTCGAACAACTCGGTGACGCCGATGTGCATCTACTGACGTCTCCTCCACGCCCCGGATCCCGTTCCCCGATCGTAGATGAGTCGTCCCGCCGACCCCAGAGATTCCGACCAGTACGGCCTCTTCCTTCCTGGATTTGGTCCCTCGTGGCCGCCTCACCTCCGCTTCCCGTTCAACCGCGGCGGCTACAGGGTAGGTGATGTGGTCCTGGAAGACCTGGACCTTGCTCGTGATCCCCTCATCATCACCGGCTACTCCGCTCTCGAGCGGTTGATCGCGTTCCTTGCCGAGCGTCACCGCGCCCGTCAAGACGAGCCAAGCGCCTGGGACCGGATCCGGCTGTTGCTCGGCACAGAACCGATGCCAACGCAGCGCAGCACGTTTTCAGGTCCAGCCGGGGGACTGCCCGATCCGATCCGTGACCACTGGCTACAGCAAGGGATTTCGATTTACCGGTGTGCCGAGGTGATTCGCGCGATCGAACTCCTTGAACGCGGCGAAATCGAGGTCAGGCGCTCCGGAGATGGACTGGTGCACGCCAAGGTCTATGTCTCCGACCGTGCGGTGGTCATTGGGTCGAGCAACTTCAGCCGCGCAGGGCTTTCTCAGCAGCACGAAGGGAATGTACGACTGACTCAAGACGAAAGCCCGTGGTTCGGCGAGGCCCGTCAGCTCGCAGAGGCTATCTGGGTGACCGGCCAAGATTATCGCCAAGGTTTGATAGACCTCCTCCGCGAACTCCTCTCGGTCGTCACGTGGGAAGAAGCACTTGCTCGTGCCTGTGGCGAATTGCTGGAAGGCCTGTCCGCACGACACCAAGTAGCGGTGACAATCGGCGAGCCGCCGCTCTGGCCGTCTCAGGAGCAGGGCATCGCGCAGGCTCTGTGGGTGCTCCGAAATGCCGGAAGCGCGCTGGTTGCGGACGCCACTGGCTCGGGTAAGACGCGGATGGGCGCGCGGCTGCTGAAGGCGGTATCCACGCAACGACACCGAACCGGTCGGGGCGGCCGAGACTTCGCTGTGCTCGTGTGCCCACCGAAAGTCCGTCCCGCTTGGGAACGAGAGGCTACCCTATGTGGGATCGCGCTCAATCCGATTTCGCAGGGCGTTGTGGGAAGCCGAAACGTCGAAGCCCACGGAACATCGCAGGAAGCCATCCGTCGCGCCGACGTGCTGGCCGTCGACGAAGCTCACAATTACCTGAACCGGGTCACAGCCCGCACACAGGCTCTCTACGCGAACCGGGCGGACCACGTGGTGCTCTTCACGGCCACGCCGATCAACCGGGGGACCCGCGATCTGCTCGCGATCGTCGACATGCTGGGAGCGGACAACTTTGACGAGCCCGTTCTGGACCTTGTCAGGGTGCTCTGGAAGCGGACCCGCTCGGCCGCGCCAGAGGAGTCTGCGATGCTTCGCAAGGCGATCCAGCAGTTCACTGTCCGGCGAACGAAGTCCGCGCTGAACCGGCTGATTGCCGAGGAACCTCAGCGATACGTCGACGCCCAAGGTCGCCGGTGCCAGTACCCCGAGCACCACGCGCTCGACTATGCGGGCGGCGAATCGGCTGCGGATCGGGAGATCGCACGTGAGATCCACGCGGCAGCGCGCGAGCTCCGTGGGTTGGTGCGGCTTCGTAAAATCCGCATCTCGGCACACCTGCGAAAGCGGCTTTCGGACGCTGAGCACCGCGACCATCGTCTCGCGTCGGCGCGTGCGCTGGCCGCGTACCAGGTTCGCGAAACGTTGCGATCTTCACGGGTAGCCCTTATGGAGCACCTTCTGGGGACGCGCGAAGCGGAGCGCCAAGCGGAACTTGCGC
Organism: Longimicrobiaceae bacterium; assembly: GCA_045803205.1. Taxonomy (GTDB): domain Bacteria; phylum Gemmatimonadota; class Gemmatimonadetes; order Longimicrobiales; family Longimicrobiaceae; genus Longimicrobium. Next base: position 3,126 of record JBJMPM010000393.1, on the reverse strand, counting down.
CCGGAGCGAAACGGAGGCCATCCGGTAATGTCTTGGGCCGGCTCAGCGAAATTGCGGGGGAAACCGTCGACAGCAATGTCGCAGATCTTCCACTGTGGCTGACCGATGCCGATGCACACCGAGAGGCGTGCCACCAGGAATCGGAGATCTACCGCCGGATTGCGGAACTGGCCGGCCGTCTCTCGTCGTCTCGCGAGGATCGGAAGGTGGACGTAATGCTCCGCCTCCTGCGCCACAACCGCCTTGTCATCGCATTTGACCGCCACCCGCTGACACTTCGCTATTTCGAGCAGCGACTTCAGGGCAAGGCCGCCGTAATCGTCGCAACCGGCGGTGATCGCGCCCAAGCGGCTCGTCTTAACGCGATTTTCCACCGCGAATCCGAGGCGACGGGTGTAATCGCGCTGTGCTCGGATGCGATGTCGGAGGGAATTGGGCTCCAGGGCGCCTCCGCGCTCGTATTGCTGGACCTGCCGAGTGTGATTCGTCTGATTGAACAGCGCATCGGTCGTATCGATCGGATGGATAGCCCACACCGACGCGTGGAGGTCCTCTGGCCGAACGACGGACCCGAGTTCGCGCTAAGCTCTGACGAGCTCCTGGTGCAACGGCACAATGACGTGGAAAGCCTGCTCGGGGCCAATATCCTGCTCCCCGACGACCTTCGGCCGGGGCACACGTTCCGCGCGCAAGAGGTACGGTCGCTGGTGCAACGCGTTCAGGAGGCACGGGAGCGGCAGACCGCACTCTTGGGCGATGCGTTCACCCCTGTCCGCGCGCTGATCGAGGGAGAGATCCCGCTGGTTCCCAGGCCGGTCTACGCGCGTATGCGCACCAGCCGTGCGCGGGTGCTCGCCTCGGTAAGCGTGGTGCTTTCCGATCATGAATGGGGATTTTTTGCGATAAGCGGTACCGACCGCCGAACGCCTCGCTGGACGTTCATCGAGGAAGGCATGACTACGCCCGAAACCGACCTCGAATTCATCGCTGAGCGATTGCATGAGCGACTCCAGCCCGGGCAGCCGAGCCTGAAGCCGGACGAAGCGGCGGCCGAGCGGCTCCGTCGCGATTTGAAGCAGGTCGCTAGGCACGAGCGCACGTTGCTCTCACGCAAACGGCAGCACGCAATCGACGAGATGGAATTGATACTCCAGCGGTACCTGCGCCTGTGCATGAGGAGCGGTCCCGCGCCGGATCCGGAGCGTCATGCCGTGGCGCGTGCAATTCTGGACCGGCTCCGCACGCCCGACGATCCGGACGAAGAGACGACACTGGACTGGGGCCAGGCTGCGGAGTGGTGGCTTGAGGTGATCAGGCCAGCATGGCACCTCTATCTCGCGGACCGAGCGCGTACGCGACCAGCACGACTCCGGGATCTTCGTCGCGCACTTACGCAAACGCCGCTCGCGACCGATCTGCTGCGAACCGCGCTGGCGGAAGACTGGACAATGCCAGCTCTCGGCCGCCGCTTGGCGGCAGCGATCATTGGCGTTCGACCCACAGCGATGCCCGATCAAGAGCGATTTCTGCCACCCGCCCTTGCCTGAGCCCAGAGTCGCTCAGTGCATTGGCCGAGTCCGACGTAGGTTTACCAACAAGCCGCCGGGCCTGTTGAATCGCTGTCGATGATAGAGGGTAGATTCGATTGTGATTTGGAGACCCCTTCGGTATTGAGCGAAACCCACCGGGTGTGCGCGGCTGTGGCGGGGATACCACAACCCGAAAGACACCGAAGTGTTCGACGCCGGGCCGGGTATCGTGAGCTACGGTTGCACAACCTAATCCAGGGTTCAAGTGCTACATTGCGGGTAACGTCCTGCGCTCAATCGCCAGGAATTCAGCAACGGCATCCATGTGCGTACGATCGCCCACCGTCGTGATGTAGCGGTCGGTCATCTTCGATCCCTTCGCGTGGCCCATCACCATCTGAAGCTCCGCGCGTGGAAGCTTCAGATTCTCCCACACTGTGGGGAGAACGTGTCGCAAGTCCTTGAAGCGGAGTTGCGGAAGCGTCACGATTCGAGACCCGTTGGCTTTCGCGAGCTTCCCGTCAGTGTCCCGCTCCCGCTCCCGCTGGCCGAGAGCTCCCTCATTTGCAGCACGGTCCCTCGCATGTTCCCACGCGTACCTGATCTGGCCGTCGCTCCAGGTGAACACCAGCTCGTCTGGGGAGCGTCCCTTCGTCAGCCGGTCGAGAATCGCTGCGGCAGGCGCGGAAAGTAGCAACTTGCGGCGGCGGTAGCTGCTCTTGGTATCAAGCACGTCGAGAGTACCCGCTTCGCGATCATAGAACCGTGGACGGATTCGAGTGAGCGGACCACGATCAACGGCGAGGAGGATTGCCAGCGTCACAAAATCCCTGAAATCTGGGTTTAGGTAACTCAGCACGCAGCGCAGCTCTTCAGGCGTGACGTGTACTTCCCGATGATCATCGGCCGGCGGTTTCTGACATCCAGCATCAGGTTTCGAACGCGCGCCTTCCCAAAGTGGTGCTGCAGCAATTCAGTTACGGCCCGGTGGATGCTTCGGCGAACGCTCGAACCGGTTCGCGTCTCCAGTGCGACCGCGTACACCTCGGTGACGTTCTTGGCCTTCAGCAGCCACGAGAGACGCACTAAACCTTCGTTGGGCTGGGGACGGTGAGCTACTTCTGCGCGACCACACTCAACACGATCGGCCAAGTCGGCGAGTTGCGGGAGCGCGTCCTTAACCCGGGAGTCCTTGGCGATACGGCCATAGATTTGCGCGGCCTCGGTGAGTAATGGGTCGGAGGCGGTCCGGAGAAGATCACGGACGCGATCGTTGAATTCGTCCGACTCCGTCTTCGCGATCCAGAGTTCGCGGAGGCTGAAGTCTCCTCGAAGCAGACCACTGATCACCGCAGGCCGGAAGACCGCGCATTCCTTGATGTATGCCTCAATCTTCTCGGCGTTGGCACGGCTATGTGCGCCAGTTTGCCACGGCCCTACCCGTCCGAAGGGTCGAGTGTGCGTTCTCTAAACTCTGTCGCGGATCCTCTCTAAATTCTGTCGCAGTCCAGGATCACTGACCCCGTAAGTTTCGCCGTCCAGCGCAGGGCAGATGCCCCACCGGCCGGAGGCGAGGGAGGATGATCCCGATGATCGA
>JBJMPM010000285.1:0-32191 GCA_045803205.1 Longimicrobiaceae bacterium | reverse complement strand
GAGCGCCCCCGGGACGCCGGCCTGGAGATCCGGACGCGCGCCTGGGCCGAGCTGCGCCACATGGTGCGGCGCGGCGGCGGGGGGATCAGCTTCCGCGGCGACGTCTCGAACGTGGTGGGCAACATCCTCTACCTCAACGTCGTCCGCATCCGGTAACGCAGAGACGCAGAGAAGAAGCGAGAACGCAGAGGGCTCACTGGAGTCCTCTGCGTTCTCTCTTTTTCTCTGCGTCTCTTACATCAGACGTACTTCAGGCCGCTGCCGGTGTTGAAGAGCACCACCCGGTCGCTCTCCCGGACCGCGCCGGTGCGGCGGAGCTGCTCGACGGCGGCGGCGGTGGCGGCGCCCTCGGGGGCGCAGAAGATCCCGCTGTCGGCGCCCACCAGCGGGGTCCAGCGCCGCATCTCCGCGTCGTCCACGGCCACTGCGGCGCCGCCGGAGGCGCGGACGGCGCCCAGGATCAGGAAGTCGCCCACCGCCTTCGGCACGCGCAGCCCGGAGGCGTAGGTGTGCGCGTCTTCCCAGCCCGCGGCGAACTCGGTGCCCTCTTCCCAGGCGCGCACGATCGGCGCGCAGCCGGCGGCCTGCACCGAGACCATCCGCGGGCGCTCGGGGCCGATCCACCCCAGCGCCTCCATCTCCTCGAACGCCTTCCACATCCCCACCAGCCCCGTCCCCCCGCCGGTGGGGTAGACGATCACGTCCGGCAGGGTCCAGCCGAGCTGCTCGGCCACCTCGTACCCCATCGTCTTCTTCCCCTCCACCCGGTACGGCTCCTTCAGCGTCGACAGGTCGAACCAGCCGTGCTCGCGCGCGCCGGCGGCCACCCGCACGGCGCAGTCGGTGATCAGCCCGTCGATCAGCTCCACGCCGGCGCCGAGCGCGCGCATCTCCTCCACGATGGGCGTGGGGGTGTCGCGGGGGACCACGACGTGCGCGCGCATCCCCGCGGCGGCGGCGTAGGCGGCCGTTGCGCTCCCCGCGTTCCCGGCCGAGGGGAGCGCCACCTCCGTGATCCCCAGCTCCTTCGCGCGCGAGACGGCCATGCACAGCCCGCGCGCCTTGAACGAGGCGGTGGGGTTCTGCCCCTCGTCCTTGACCCACACCCGCGCGACGCCCAGCCGGTCGGCCAGCCGCGGCGCGTCGACCAGCGGCGTCCACCCCTCGCCCAGCCGCACCGCGTTCGCGGGGTCGCGCACGGGGAGGAGCTCGGCGTAGCGCCAGAGGTCGGCCGAGCGGCAGGCGAAGTCCTCGCGGCGGAGCCGCGCCCCGATGGCCCCCAGGTCGTAGCGCGGGTAGAGCGGCTTCTCGCAGCAGGGCGAGAGCCGGTGCGGCTCGTCGGCCGAGAACCGCCCGCCACACCGCGTGCACTCCAGGTGCGAAGCCCCGCCCGCCGGCAGCGTCTCCGTCATTTCTCTCCCTGTCTCCGCGTCTCTGCGTGAGGAAAACAGCGCCCCGGGTCCGACCAAAGACCCGGGGCGCCGCGTAATCCGATCCACTCTCAGCGCGAGGTGACGAGCTGCCCGCCGCGAACCACGCCCACGGCGACCTCCTTCCCCACCACGTCGCCGTTGCGGTCGAACTGGATGCTGCCGGAGACCCCCTCGAACTTCGGCCGGCCGATCCCCACGGCGGCCACGTAGTCGCGCACGGCGCGCCGCCCCGTGCCCTCGCGCTCGATCGCCTCCTTGAGCAGGTAGAGCACGTCGTAGGTCATGGCCCCGCGGTGGTCCGGCATCTCGTTGTAGCGCTGCCGGTACGCCTGCACGAAGCGCTGCGCCTTCTCCGCCGGCCGGTCGGGGAGGAAGGCCGAGCTCACGTAGACGCCCTCGGCCACCGGCCCCCCGTCCTTCACCCCGGTGAGCCCGTCGGAGCCCAGGATCGGCCCGGTGAAGCCCAGCCGCCGCGCGGCCGCGATGATCTTGAGCCCCTCGTTCGCCTGCCCGCCGATCACCAGCGCGTCGGCGCCGCGGCGGAAGGCGCGCACCAGGTAGGGGTCGAGCGCGTCGGGGCTCTCGTAGGTGGCCGGGAGATAGGGGTCGTCGGAGACGACCTGCCCCCCGGCGCGGGTGAAGGCGTCGGCGAAGGTCGTCTTCACCCCCTGCCCGTAGTCGTCGTTGGCGTAGAGCACGGCGGCGCGGCGCTTCCCCAGCCGCGACGCCCAGCGCGCCAGCACCGGCGAGAACTCCAGGTCGGTGGGGCAGATGCGGAAGGTCCAGTCGCCCGCCCCGGTGAGCTGGGGCGAGCTGGAGGCCGGCGAGATCTGCAGCACCGGCTCGCCGGGGACGCTGTCGTTGTCGACCGCGTTGTAGATGGTGGCCGCCTTGAGGCTCGCCGCGCTGTTCACGTGCCCCACCACCGCCACCACCGCGGCGTTACCGCGGAGCTGCCGCGCCACCGCGATGGCCGTGCCGGCGTCGGCGTTGTCGTCGCCGAACTCCAGGCGCAGCCTGCGCCCGCCGATGCCGCCGGAGGCGTTGATCTCGGCGGCCGCCATCTCGGCCGCCAGCTTCATGGAGCGGCCGTTGGGCTTGGCCAGCGGCCCGGCGATGCCGATCACCACCTCGCCGCGGTCGCCGCCGCGGCAGCCGCCCAGCGCCGCGGCGGCGAGGAGGAAGAGGGCGGTCGCGGAACGGATCTTCATGGCTTCCGGGTCGATGGGCGGCGGTGCCGCCCGGTCGGTCGATGGGGGCCGGACGCACGCGCGGCCGGCCGGGGCAGGGTGCCCGCGGGCCGGCCGGGCCGCCCGGGTCTTACGTTCGCGGGCGGCTCACGCCGCCGCGCCGCGTCCGATCTCGCCGCGCACCTCGCCCAGCCACGCGGGCTCGGGGAGCCGCGCCAGGGCGTAGGCGTTTTCCAGGCTCTGCACCAGCAGCTCCAGCGTGGGGCGGTGGCGCGCCGGGGCCAGGTCCTGCACCAGCACGCGCAGGATGGCCAGGGCCGAGGGGCCGCTGAGCGCCGTCTCGTGCCGCCCGGGGCCGTGCAGCAGGTACCAGCGCTCCAGCCGCCGGCGCGTGGCCGTGTAGGGGCGGCCGCCGTCGAGGAACTTCTGCAGCCCCCCGCTGGTCATCCCGGTCTGGCGCGAGACGTGGCGGAGGGAGGTGGCGTCGACCTCGTCGCGGAGCGCCCGCCGCAGCTCCGGCACGTTCATGGCAGCATTCATCGACACCATTGACGCGCCGCTTTCAGGAAGTTATCTTCCGCTCGTCCACTTTGTCCACTTTGTGTGGGGGCTGTGGAGAACGATAGGGCGCCTGCCCGGCTCGCGTCAAGGCCGGGGCGGGTTTTCCTCTCCCCCACCACCCCGGGAGCACGGCGATGGAGGCCGACCATGGAAGCCCGGCAACGACGGAAAATACCCACCCGGGCGCGTGTCTCGCGCCGTAACGCCTCGCGGCGGTGGTGCGTTCCCCCCGCGCTGCTGCACGAGCCCGACGAGCTGCTGGAGGGCTCCGGGGTGCTGGACGAGCTCCCCAGCCAGGTGGGGCTGGTGCTCTGGCAGTCGCTGCGCGACGTGACGCTCTGGGCCGCGGTGGAGCCGGAGGAGCGCGCCGGGCTCTTCGAGCCCGACGCGGCGCGGACGCGGCTCGGCGCGCTGCTGGCCTCGGGGGCGGAGCCGGCGCTGGAGGTGTCGCTCACCACGCTGGCGGCGCTGGTGGGGAGCCCGGAGACGGCGAACCCCGAGATCGTGAGCCTGGTGTGCATCCAGGTGTCGCGCTGGGCGGAGGAGCGCGGCGCCTTCGCGGCGGCGATGGGGTTCGCGCAGGCGGCGGCGCAGGTGGTGCCGCTGGACGCGAGCCCCGCGCTGGCGGCGGGAACGCTGGCGCTGCGCTGGCGGCGGAGCGCCCGCGCCGAGACCTGGCTGCGGCGCACGGTGGGGCTGGCGCGGCGCCGGCGGCAGTGGGAGGAGTACGCGCAGGCCTGGGTGGAGCTGGGCGGGCTCTACCTGCGCCGCGGGCAGGCGGGGATGGCGCACCGCTTCTTCGTGCAGGGCCTCAGGGCGGCGCGGCGCCACGGGCTGATCGCGGTGCGGGGGGCGGCGCTGCACGGGCTGCTGAACCTGGCGGTGGAGGCGGGGTCGCTGGACGACGCGGAGCGCTACGCGCGGGGCGCCATGCGCGCCTACGGCCGCGGCAACCCGCGCCTCCCCGAGCTGGTGCACGACGTGGCCTACCTGTGGGTGCGGCGCGAGAGCTACGCGCGCGCCATCCCCATGCTGCAGAAGCTGCTGCCGACGCGGGTGGAGCCGGTGGAGCGGGCGCTCACGCTGGCGATCCTGGCGCGCGCCGCCGCCGGCGCGGAGAACACGCCGCTGTACCAGGAGAGCTGGATGGATGCGTGGACGGTGATCAACCGCCGCCCGGACGAGGCGGGGAAGCACGCGCGGGCGCTGCTGGAGCTGGCGCGCGCCTCGGTGGTCGCGCGGGACTGGAACCACGTGGAGCAGGCGGTGCGGCTCGCCTCGTCCGCGGTGTCGCCGCAGGCGGAGCGCGCGGTCGCGACGCAGGTGCAGGAGCTGGCGGCGGCGATGAAGGAACGAAAGTCCCTAGTGCCTAGTGCCTAGTGCCTAGTGCCTAGTGCCCAGTGCCCAGTGCCCAGTGCCCAGTGCCTAGTGCCCCGTGTCGCGGTTCGGGGCCGACGTATCCGTGCTGTTCCTGGGCACTAGGGACTAGGCACTAGGCACTTCTTTTCAATCCGGATCGTCGCATCCCTTCCGCAGCTCGTTCTTCACCCGCTTCCAGGCGCCGGAGGCGTCCTTCTGGTAGGTGACGCGCTGGATGCGGCGGCAGATGCCGGTGGGCCAGCTCCGGCGGTCGGTCACGTAGCTGGTGATGGTGGCGGCGATCTCCCGGTTGTCGGCCTTCACCTGGTTCAGGTGCAGCATCACCCCGTAGCTCTTCACCCAGCGACCGCCCGCGAACCCGGCCGCGGCCTCGGGGGTGGCGGCCACCGTCCCCGTGTCCTGGATCATCAGCGCGTCCTGCGGCTTCTCCACCCGCTGCGCCGAGGGCATGCCGATGCGCGCGAAGACGGTGTCGCGGCTCAGCGTCTCGTCCGTGAGCTGCCAGCCGCCCCCCGCGAACGACTTTACGTCCAGCCAGAGCGGGCCGGTGGGCGGCTGCGGCCCGCCGTTCTGCCGCGCGTCGGCCTCGGCGAAGCGCACCAGGTCGGGGAGGAGCGCGTAGTAGTCCGCCGCCGTGTAGCGGGGAGAGGAGCACGCGGCCGCGAGCAGGGCGAGCAGGGCCGGCGTGGTCAGGCGGGCGCGCGTCATCGCGTCTCCGGTCGGGTGCGGTTCATGGTCGGTGCGGGTGACTGCATCCCGCGCGCCGGGAGCCCTCCCGCGCGCGCGGCGGAGGCGATACAATCCCCCCGCTCCCGCGGTTCCCCACCGGCGCAGACGAGGGCCGATGAAGTTCTGGAAGCTCACCCCGCGCCACGACACGCTCTGGTGGTGCGTGGAGGGGAAGGACCCCTGGTCGCCGCACCGCGAGCGCGCCTTCGGCTTCGTGGTGCGCGCCCCCGACGCCGAGGCCGCGCGCTGGCTGGCGCACGAGGCCGGGGGGCTGGAGAACGAGACCATCGACGGCGTGGCGCCCTGGCTCGACGCGAACTACTCCACCTGCGAGGAACTGCGCGACGACGCCAGCGCCGAGGTCGTGCTGGTCAACTTCCGGCACTGAAACAGCACTTTCACGCAGAGACGCAGAGGCGCAGAGAAAGTGCCAGGTGCCAGGCAAGAACACCTGGCACTAGGCACTAGGCACTAGCCACTAGGCACTAGGCACTAGGCACTTCCGTTCAGACCCAGGTGCTCTGGATCTTCCCGACGGCGGCGATGCGGTCCTCGGCCAGGCGGTCGGCGGCCTGGTAGGTGGGGATGCCCTCGGCCGCGCTCAGCTCGAAGAGGCGCAGCAGGGTGTTGTAGATGTCGCCCGCCTTGCGCATGCTCCGCTCCGGCGCCCACCCGTTCAGCTCGCCGCAGACGTTGATCAGCCCACCCGCGTTGATCACGTAGTCCGGCGCGTAGAGGATGCCGCGGCGGTGCAGCTCGTCGCCGTGGCGCTCCTCGGCCAGCACGTTGTTGGCCGCCCCCGCCACGATGTCGACCTTCAGCACCGGCAGCGTCTGGTCGTTGATGGTGGCCCCCAGCGCGCACGGCGCGTAGACGTCGGCCTCCACCCCGTAGATCTCGTCCGCCCCCACCGCCGTGGCGCCGAAGTCGTGCACCACCTTGGCGATCTTCCCCTGGTCGATGTCGGTCACCACCAGCCTGGCGCCGTCGGCCGACAGGTACTGGCAGAGGTAGTAGCCCACATGGCCGACGCCCTGCACGGTGATGGTGCGGCCGGAGACGTCGTCGCTCCCGTAGCGGTGCTTCGCGGCGGCCTTGATCCCTTGGTAGGTGCCGTACGCCGTCACCGGCGAGGGGTCGCCGCTCGTCCCCGGGAGCCCGGTCACGTGCTGCGTCTCCATCGCCACGTACTCCATGTCGTCGGGCGAGGTGTTCACGTCCTCGGCGGTGATGTAGCGCCCCTTGAGCGTCTCCACGAAGCGGCCGTGCGCGCGGAAGATCTCCTCGCGCCGCATGGTCTTGGGGTCGCCGATGATCACGCTCTTGCCGCCGCCCAGGTTGAGCCCGGCGACCGCGGCCTTGTAGGTCATCCCCCGCGAGAGGCGCAGCGCGTCGACGAAGGCCTCCTGGTCGTTGCCGTAGCTCCAGAAGCGCGTGCCGCCCAGCGCCGGGCCCAGCACGGTGTTGTGGATCGCGATGATGCCCTTGTAGCCGCAGGCGGGCTCGTGGCAGAAGACCACCTGCTCGTGCGCGTGCTGCGAGATCAGCTCGAATAGTTCCATGCCCGTTCCATCGTCCCGTTGTGTGGTGCCGGAGGTGCCCGGCGGGTGCCGCTGCTGCGGTTGCGTGCCTCTCTCGTTCCCGGCGGCGCGCTACCGGTACAGCTCGCGGGCGATCACCGTCCGCTGGATCTCGCTCGTCCCCTCGTAGATCTCGGTGACCTTGGCGTCGCGGAAGAGCTTCTCCACCGGGTACTCCTTCACGTACCCGTAGCCGCCGAACACCTGGATCGCCTCGGTGGTCACGTACATCGCCGCCTCGCTGGCGAAGAGCTTGGCCATGCTGGCGATGGAGGTGACCTTCTTCCCCGCCTCCTTGACCACGGCGGCGCGGTGCAGCAGCCCGCGGGCGGCCTCCACCCGGGTGGCCATGTTGGCGAGCTTGAACTGGATCCCCTGGAAGTCCTTGATCGGCTTGCCGAACTGCCGCCGCTCGCCCGCGTAGGCGACGGAGTGCTCCAGCGCCGCCTGCGCGATGCCGACGGCGAGCGCGGCGATCCCCATCCGCCCGCCGTTCAGCCCCTGCATGGCGTAGATGAAGCCGTGGTCGGGGTCGCCCAGCACCTGGTCGTCGGGGATGAACATCTCCTCGAAGGCCACGCCCACCGTCTCCGAGGCGCGCTGGCCCATCTTGTCCTCCTTCCGCCCGACCACGTAGCCCTGCGTGTCCGTCGGCACGATGAAGGCGCCGATCCCGCGCGAGCCGCGGCGGTTGGACGGCTGGTCGGTGCGCACCATGGTCACCACCACGTCGCCGAAGCCGCCGTTGGTGACCCAGGCCTTGGCGCCGCTCAGCACCCAGCCGCCGTCCACGCGGCGCGCCTGCGCCTGCATGGCGGCCGCGTCGCTCCCGCTGTCGGGCTCGCTGAGCGAGAAGGCGCCCAGCATCTCGCCGCGCGCCATGGGGCGGAGGAAGCGCTCCTTCTGCTCCGGCGTCCCGTTGGCCAGGATCATCTGCGTGGGGAGCGAGTTGTGCACGCTCATCGCCACCGCCACGCTGGCGTCGCCGCGCGCGATCTCCTCCAGCGCCACCAGGTAGGAGAGGATGTCGAGGCCGAGCCCGTCGAACTCCTCGGGGATGAGCATCCCCAGGAAGCCGAGCTCGCCCAGCTTGTCGATCACCTCGCGCGGGAAGGCCGACTCGCGGTCCCACTCCGCCGCGTGCGGGATGAGCTCGTTCTCGGCGAACTCGCGCGCCAGCTCACGGATCTGTTCCTGTTCGGGCGTCATTCGACTCACAGTGCGGAAGTGCGTGAGTGCGGGAGTGCGTTCACGCGTCGTCCCATCTGCTGCCCACGTTGGCCAGCACCTCGCTGCAGCCGCGGCGGTCGCGGCGATTTTGCTCCAGCACTTAACAAAATCTGCAGCCGAATGCGGAGCGGTCCCGCCACCGTGGCGCGCTTCGGCTCAGCGCCCTCTCCGGCTCGCTCAGGCTCGCCACCTCTCCCGTCCCGGGAGAGGTTGAATTTCCAAGCATCTGCGCCACCCGCACCGGCCGCGCCACCGCTGGCTCACACGGCCCCGTGCAGGCCGAACCACCGCCGCGCCATCCCCCTCGCCCGGTACGGGAGAGGGTTTGCGCTCTCAGGCGCAGGGAGAGGGCGCCGCGGCCGCGGAAACGCGCCATCGTCCGTATCCGCCCCCGCAACCCGCTCTACCCCGCCGAGCCGGCCTTCCGGAACACCGCCAGGATCGACTCGCCGGCCTCGCCCTGGAGCTGGCGGCGCGCCGCGGCGAAGGGGTAGACGTCCTCTCCGCCGACGCGCACCGACCACGCGCCGGTGGCGTCGCTCCACGCGCCGCCGAGCTCCGCGATCAGGCTCTCGCCCAGGACGGCGCCCACCAGCGCGGTGTACTGGTCGAGCAGGTCGTCGCCCACCGGCCGCGCGTTCTCCACGAACTCGTCGACGAACACCACCATCGCCTCGCCGTACGCCTCCGGCCCGCCGTTCGCCGCGACCACGGAGGCGAGCTTGTCCGCCGTCTCGCGCAGCGACGCGGGGGTGACGACGGGCTCTTCGGACACCGGCTGCGGCTGGCTGTCCCCTGTCCCCTGTTCACCGTCCCCTTCCCCCTGCAGCGACCGGAACAGCTCCAGGATCGACCCCTCGCCCTCCCTGAGCTGCTCCATCGCCGCGCGGAAGGGGAAGGCGCGGCGGCCGTCGCCGAGCTCGACGCGCCACTCGCCCTCCTCCTCCACCCAGGCGCCGCCGTGCACGGAGATCAGCGTCTCGCCCAGGTAGGAGCCGAGCAGCGCGGTCTGCACGCGGAGCTGGTCGTCGCTCTCCACGGGGCGCACGGCCTGGGCGTACTGGTCGGCCCAGGCGACGCCGGCGGCGTCGTAGCCCAGCTCGCGGCCCGCGTCCTTCGACAGGCGCACGAAAAGCTCGGCGGCCTGCCGGAGCTTGCCGCTCACGTCAGGCCGCGTACGAGTAGAAGCCCTCGCCCGTCTTCCGCCCCAGCTTCCCCGACGCCACGTACTTCCGCAGCAGCGGGCAGGGGCGGTACTTGTCGTCGCCGAGCCCCCTGTGCAGCACCTCGAGGATCGCCAGGCAGGTGTCGAGGCCGATCAGGTCGGCGAGCGCCAGCGGGCCCATGGGGTGGTTCATCCCCAGCTTCATCACCGTGTCGATGCTCTCGGCCGTGGCCACCCCCTCCATCAGGCAGAAGACGGCCTCGTTGATCATCGGCATCAGGATGCGGTTGGCCACGAAGCCCGGGTAGTCCTGCGCCTCGGCCACCGTCTTCCCCAGCCGCTCGGAAATCTCCACGGTGGTGCGCGCCGTCTCGTCGGAGGTCGCCAGCCCGCGGATGATCTCCACCAGCTTCATCACCGGCACGGGATTCATGAAGTGCATCCCGATGACCTTGTCGGGGCGCTTCGTGCGCGCGGCGATCTCGGTGATGGAGATGGAGGAGGTGTTGCTCGCCAGGATGGCGTGCGCCGGCGCCGCCGCGTCGAGCTGCTCGAAGATGCGGAACTTGAGCTCGGTGCTCTCCGTCGCCGCCTCGATCACCAGGTCCGCGTCCGCGACGGCGGCGAGCTCGGTCTGCGTGGAGATGCGCGCGAGGGCGGCGTCGCGGTCCGCTTCCGCCAGCGTACCCTTCCTGATCTGCCGGTCGAAGTTGCCGGCGATGGTCTTCCTGGCCTGCTCCAGCGCCTCGGCGCGCACGTCGATCATGGTGACGTCGAAGCCGTTCTGCGCGAAGACGTGGACGATCCCGTTCCCCATCGTCCCCGCGCCCACCACCGCCACCTTCCGGATCTCGCCCATCGTCCGCCCTTCTCGAAAGTCGTAAAGGCCCCGGCTCAGAACAGTTGAAAAACCTCGTCCACCCCTGACGTCATCCTGAGGCCGGCCACACTGAACCTTCTGCTTCCCCGATCCCTTGGAGGCCGAAGGATCTATAGCCGGTGCAAGCACTCAGCCGACGTAGACCACGATTGGGCCATCGCCCCCGGCCTGGGCAAATCTCCCGGCTCACGTGCTGCCGCGGGTATAGATCCTTCGGCCTGCACGGTCTCCTGCGGACGACGGTCGCGGCGTGACCGGCCTCAGGATGACGTCTGAGGTGTCCGACGGCTCCGCGAACGTCTCTCAGGCCAGGACCATCCAGAGAATGAAGTAGATGGCGATGAGGCTCGCGCCCGCCGCCACCGTCCACCCGCCCGCGTTGCGCCATCCGCGCCCCGTCATCGACCTGCGCGACTCCCGGTGCCGCTCGATGGCGATGGCCGCGCTCTTCGCGTCCAGCACGTCGCGCAGCCCCACCAGGCGCGAGCCGATCACCGCGCTCAGCCCCAGCAGGAGGGCCATCACCCCGGTGCAGAACACCGTGAGCAGCCAGATGCGCGTGCGCTCCGCCGGAAGGACCGGCCCCAGCGCGCCGAACGGGAAGAGCACCGGCACCAGGGCCGCGAACACCGCCGCGGCGAGCACCGCGCTCCCCCAGAACCGCAGGTCCTCGCGCCTCATGCCGCCTCCCCCCGCGGGTGCAGCCGGTCGTCCACCAGCGGCCGCAGCGCGCGCATCCGCGGCGACTCGCGCACCCACCGCGCCCGCAGCAGGAGCAGGGTGAGGAGGACGATGACCAGTGTCGCGGCCACCCCGCCCTCCGGCCCGAAGTCGCCACCGGTGAACCAGCGCGGCCCCATCGACACCTGGTCGTAGAGGGGCATGTCGCGCCGCATCCCGCTCACCGGGAACTCCAGCACCGCCGACATCGCCCAGTTCCACCCCAGGTGCAGCGCGGTGCAGAACCAGAGCGAGCGGGTGCGGAGGTACGCCCACCCCAGCATCACCCCGGCGGCGAAGATGTTCGCCAGCGCCACCCCGTCGACCGAGGGATTCGCCGCGTGCGCCAGCGCGAACGCGGCCGACGAGAGGAGCACCGCCGGCCACGCGCCGATCCCCTGCACCAGCGCCTGGAAGCCGTAGCCGCGGAAGAGCGCCTCCTCCGCCGCCGCGGCCACCGCGAAGAAGGCGAACGCGCGCGCGAGGGCGGCGACATATTCGGGCACGCTGCCCGCGTCGGCAACCCATCGCGCGCTTCCCGCCACCGCGAGCACGCCTCCCGCGACCCCGATCGCCGCGGCGCCCAGGCCGAGGCCGATGGCGGCGTCGCGCGGGGCGGCGGGGTCGGCGGCGTAGCCCAGCGCGCCCAGGGGGCGGCGATCGAGGGTCAGCAGCAGGAGCCACCCCGCGATCAGCGCCGCGGCCAGCTCCACGGTCACCTGCGCCGCGAAGCTGCGGCCCAGCCCCGCGGAGGCCGCGAGCGTGCCGAAGGTGACGAGGAGGCAGAACACCGCGCCCGCCCACATCGCCATCCGCCACCCCGCGCGCACCCCGAACGGACCCAGGAACAGGTCTCTCACAGAGCTCACAGAGGACACGGAGGAAGCGACCCGGCGCCCCTCCGTGTCCTCCGTGACCTCTGTGAGAGACCGCTGTTCCCTGGCGTCAGACACGCTCGACCGAGAGCGCCACGGCGTCGCCGCCACCCAGGCAGAGGGTGGCCAGGCCGGTCTCCTGGTCGCGGTCCTTCAGCGCGTGCAGGAGGGTGGTGAGCACCCGCGCGCCCGACGCGCCGATCGGGTGGCCCAGCGCCACCGCGCCGCCGTTCACGTTCACGCGGTCCCAGTCCCACCCCAGCCCCGAGCCGTCCGCCAGCGCCTGCACGGCGAAGGCCTCGTTGGCCTCGATCAGGTCGTAGTCGCCGATGGCCGTCCCGCTCTTCTTCATCAGCTTCTTCACCGCCTCGATGGGGGCGAAGAAGAGCTCCTTCGGCTCCACCGCGCCGGTGGAGTAGGCGGTGACGCGCGCCAGGATCTCGAGCCCGTTCGCGCGCGCGTACTCCTCGCTCACCACCACCACGGCCGAGGCGCCGTCGTTCATCGAGCTGGCGTTCCCGGCGGTGACCACGGGATCGGTGACGTCCTTCGGCGCGTCCTTCGTGAAGGCGGGCTTGAGCTTGCCGAGCGTCTCCAGGCTGCTGTCGGCGCGCGGCCCCTCGTCGGTGTCGACCACCGTCGGCCCCTTGCGGCCGGGGATCTCGACGGGGACGATCTCGTCCTTGAACTTGCCGGCCTCTATCGCCGCCGCCGCCTTGCGGTGCGAGGCGACGGAGAACTCGTCGGCCATCTGCCGGGTGATGCCGGCCTTCTTCGCGGTGTACTCGGCGTGCCCGCCCATGTGCACGTCGCAGAAGGAGCACCAGAGCCCGTCGCGGATCAGCCCGTCCACCAGCGTCTGGTCGCCGAACTTCACCCCGCCGCGGTAGCCGTAGACGTAGAAGGGGGCGTTCGACATGCTCTCCTGCCCGCCGGCCACCACCACCGCGTTGTCGCCGGCGCGGATGGACTGCGCGGCGAGCATCACCGCCTTGAGCCCGGAGCCGCACACCTTGTTGATGGTGAGCGCGGAGACGGTGGGCGGGAGGCCGGCCTTGATGGCGGCCTGCCGGGCCGGGGCCTGCCCCACCCCGCCCTGCACCACGTTCCCCATGATCACCTCGGCCACGTCCTCGGCCTTCACCCCGGCGCGCGCCACCGCCTCGCGGATGGCCACCGCGCCCAGGTCGGGTGCCGAGAGCGAGGCCAGCCCGCCCAGGTAGCGGCCGATGGGGGTGCGGACGGCGCTCACGATCACCGCCGTGGTCTTCGGGTCCCGCGCGATATCGATCATTCCAGCTCCCTGAGTGAGATGTTCGTGGTCGACCAGTCTGCACCGCTTCTCCAGACAACCTCGCGTGCCGCCGCATGGGGCGGGCGGATAAATCCGCAGCAACAACGACACGAAGTCCGCCTGCGCGGACTCCCGCCTTCCGTGTCGCCTCCGCCGCGGGGCACGCGACCGGCACCCCTGCAGCCGCGGCTCGCGGACCTCGGCCGATGCGAGGACCATCGCGTGCCTCGAGACCGCGGCCACACCACGGCCGGTAGTCCGCGCAGGCGGACTTCGTGTGGTTGTTGCAGCGGTTTCAACCGCCCTGCCAACCTCACCACCCGCGGCGCGATGCCTTCCTACGCCGGCTCCTCCAGCCGCACGCCCTTCCCGTCCGCCACCGCATACCCCCACGGGGTGAACGGGTCGTGCGTGCTCACCAGCAGCCACCGCTCGTCCACCGCGCGCTGCAGCAGCGCGCGCTTGCTCTCCAGCGTGACCAGGGGCTCCACGTCGTAGCCCATGATCCACGGAAGCGGGAGATGTGCCATGGTCGGCATCACGTCGGCCAGGAAGCACGCCGTCTCGCCGCCGGAGGCCAGCAGCACCGACTGGTGGTGCGGGCAGTGGCCGGGCGTCCGGTACACCGACACCCCCGGAACGATCTCCACGTCGCCCTCCACCAGCTCCAGCCGCCCCGCCTCCATCACCGGATCGTAGTTGTGGTGCAGGTAGCTGGCGCTGGTGCGCTCGTTGGCGCGGTGCGCCCACTCCCACTCGCCGCGCTGCACGTGGTAGCGGGCGTTGGGGAAGGAGAGGCGCACCCGGCCCTCGCCGTCGCGGAAGGTGTTCCCCCCCGCGTGGTCGAAGTGCAGGTGCGTGTCGACCACCACCGAGACGTCGCCCGGCGAGAACCCCGCGGCGGCGATCGCCT
This sequence comes from Longimicrobiaceae bacterium, assembly GCA_045803205.1. Classification (GTDB taxonomy): domain Bacteria; phylum Gemmatimonadota; class Gemmatimonadetes; order Longimicrobiales; family Longimicrobiaceae; genus Longimicrobium. The sequence continues at coordinate 18,241 of JBJMPM010000285.1, read as the reverse complement.
CCTGCAGCCGGTCCGGCCAGCGGGCGCCGGACGGCGCGTTCTCGACGCCGTAGATGTCGAGGAACTTCTCGTTCTCCTTGTTCCCCAGCCCCGTCTCCAGCAGCACCAGCGCGTCGGGCGTCTCCACCAGCAGGCAGCGGAGCGCCAGGGGGATGCGGTTCCGCTCGTCCGCCGGGATGCGGCGCTCCCAGAGGGGCTTGGGGACCACGCCGAACATCGCCCCCCCGTCCAGCCGCACCAGCCCCGCCTCCAGCGCGTGGATGCGGAAGTCGCCCAGCGCGCGCGTGCGCACCAGGGTGCCGGCCGCCAGCTCGCGCTCCGTCACGCCGACTCCATCGAGGTGGGGGTGGCGGTGCGCTTCCGCTTCTTCCGTCGCGCGCGCCGGCCGAGCACCACCTCCAGCGCTTCCCAGTCCTCCGCGCCGCGCTCCTCCGCCATCTCCAGCAGCCGGATCAGGATGCGCGCGGTCGCCACCGCGTCGTCCAGCGCGCGGTGCCGGTTCTCGATCTCCACCCCGAAGTACCAGGCCAGCGCGTCCAGCTTCCGCGACGGCAGCTCGGGGAGGAGCTTGCGCGCCAGCCGCACGGTGCAGAGCTGGCGGCCCACGGGCGACGTCCCCGTGGCCTGCTGCATCTCCCAGGAGAGGAAGCGCCAGTCGAAGGCCGCGTTGTGCGCCACGAACACCTTGCCGCCGATGGCCTCGGAGACGCGCTCCGCCACCTCGTGGAAGTGCGGCGCCTGCGCCACCATCCCCTCGGTGATCCCGGTGAGCGCGGTCACGAAGCGGGGGATGGCGCGCGCGGGGTTCACCAGCGTGGCCCAGCTCTCCGCGATCCGCCCGCCGCTCACCCGCACCGCCGCCACCTCGGTCACCCGGTGCCCGCGCTTGGGCGAGCCGCCGGTGGTCTCCAGGTCGACGACGACCCACTCCTCCTCCCGCAGCGAGCGCAGCGGGAGCGAGAATGGATCGGGCGACGCCATCGGCGGCGGCGAGGGCGCGGCGAGCGACCAGACGCCCTCGCCGGAGACGGCGAAGCGCGGGTCGGTGCCCAGGAGCGCGAAGACCGCGGCCGCGGCGGCGCCGTTCGCCTGGCGGATCCCCAGGACGCGCGACGCGACCTCGGCGGTGGGCGCGGGCGCGGACGAGAGGAGGTCGAGGGCGCTGCGCACCAGCACCCCGTCGCGCTCGAAGCGCACGCCGTCCAGGGGGACCAGGCTCGCGCTCACCAGATGTCGTCGCGGCAGACGGGAAGGGTCATGCAGCGGCCGCCGCCGCCGCCCCGCACCAGCTCGGCCCCCTCGAAGGCGATCACCGCGCGGTCGCCCTCCTCCAGCTCCACCTCGCCGGTCAGGAACTCGATGGCGTCGATCACCCGATAACCCCCCTCGCGCTCCATCTCGCGCATGGTGGCCTCGTTGCGGGTGTAGCCCAGCACCACGCCGGGGCGCACCGCCACGAAGTTGCACCCGCTGGACCACTGCTCGCGCTCCTGCCGGGTGGGGTGCTGTCCGCCGCACCAGATGGGCTCCAGCGGCAGCTCCACCTTCTTCAGCGCGGCGAACACGTCGTCCAACGCCCTCACCCCGCTCCCGTCGGGCTTGTAGTAGAGCACCGGCAGCCGCGCCGGGCCGAAGAAGTAGGGGGGATAGACCACGCACTGCTCCCGGTCCACCATGGTGAGGATCATGTCCAGGTGGATGGCCGGGCTCTCGGAGGGGAGCACCACCACCAGCACGTGGTCGATCCCCGCGGTGGTGCGCAGGCCGTCCACCAGCCCCTCGATGGCCGCGGGGCTGCTCCGCTCCGAGAGCCCCACCATCGCCAGGTCGGGGCGCAGGATCAGCACGTCGCCGCCCTCGATGGTGTAGTCGCTGCGGTGCTCCTCGGTGCCGTCGTAGATGAAGCCGCCGTTGCGCAGGGCGGGGTGGTAGACGAAGAGCGCCTTCATCAGCAGCTCCTCCGTCCAGCGCACCGCGTAGCGCATGGCCCCGATGATCACCGCGTCGTTCACCACCATGGCGGCGTCGCGGGTGAAGAAGAGGTTGGGGAGCGGCGGGAGCTCGTAGCTGACCTTGTGGAGGAGCTTGGAGATGGGCCCCATCGGCGCCTCCACCCCCTCGATGAAGCGGCGGATGAGCTCCTCGCCCGGCATCTCCGCCAGCTCCCCCACCAGCGGCTCCGAAGACGCCACCTCCATCACCCGGTTGACCAGGAAGCGCCGCACCTCGGGCTCGTCGACGATGTCGGCCAGGAGCTCGCGCACGTCCAGCACGTCGCAGAAGCGCGACAGGATGGCCCGGAAGCGCTGATGCTCGCGCCGGGCCTGCTCCAGGTCGATGATGTCGTCGTAGAGGAACTGCTCGCGGTTCGACGGGGTGACGGCGAGCAGCTCGGCGCCGGGAGTGTGGCAGATCACCGTCCGGAGCCGGCCGATCTCCGAGGTGACGCGTACGCGGGGTGTGCTCGAAGCGGGTGGCATAGGGGGTGGAAAATAGCCCCGGCGCGCTGGCCGGGCAACGAGTGAACGGCCTCGCAAACGATCGTCTCACGCAGAGACGCGGAGACACGGAGAGAACCGCCCAGCCTCTCTCCGTGTCTCCCCGCGTCTCTGCGTGAGACGGCAGTTCCTCAGCCCTTGCCGTTCACCAAGGCGAAGGAGAGCCCCTCCAGCTCCAGCGTGACGTCCACGTTGCGGAGGGTGACGCCGCGGGGGACGCGCAACCGCGCCGGGGCGAAGTTGAGCACCGCCTTCACGCCGGCGGCCACCACGCGATCCACCACCCCCTGCGCCGCCTCGGCGGGAACGGCGACGATGGCGATGTCGACGTTCTGCCCGCGCAGCGTCTGGTCCATCTCCTCGTCGGCGAGCACGGTGAGGCCGCCCCAGCTCTGGCCGATCTTGGCCGGGTCGGCGTCGAACACCGCGCGGATGTCGAAGCCGCGCGCCTCGAAGTCGCGGAAGCTGGAGAGGGCGGAGCCCAGGCGGCCCGCGCCGATCACCGCCACGTTCCAGGGGCGGGTGAGCCCCAGGATGGAGCGGATCTCGCGCAGCAGCTCGCGCACCGAGTACCCCATCCCCCGCTTGCCGAAGGAGCCGAAGAGCGACAGGTCCTTGCGCACCTGCGCCGACGTGGTCCCCCCGCGCCGGGCCAGCTCGCCGCTGGAGATCGTCTCCGCGCCGCTCGCCGCGGCCTCCTGCAGGAAGCGCAGGTACAGCGAAAGCCGGCGCACCGCCGACTCCGAGATCTTCTTCATGCCACGCATCACGCTGCGACTCGCGGGCCATCGGGCTTTCGCCCGTCCAAGGCTTGTGAAATCATTCACAAGATATGGCCGCGCTCCGCGCTCGTCAACGAGGGCCAGGAGCGGGCGCCGTCGCGGGAGGCTACGCGGCGGCTCCGTTCGCCCGCCCGATGTAATCGAGCTCGTACTCGGCGTCCGGGAAGCGCGCGGTGACGCGCAGCTCTCCGCCCATCGCCTCCACCATGTCGCGCAGCGTGCTCACGTGCAGATCCGCGCGCCGCTCCATCTTTGACACGTTCGACTGGCGGATGCCGAGGCGTTCCGCGAGCTGCTCCTGCGTCAGCCGTCGCGCCCTGCGGAGCTCGTTCAGCTCGATCCCGGCAGCGAGGACCTCCGCCTCGCGCAAGGCACTTTCGATCGTCTCGGGAGCCGCCTTGGCCCGAACGTCTTCCCACTTGTACCACTCCATCAGCCCTTCTCCTCGTCGAGCTTCTTCAGCCATTCGTCGTACAACCGGTCTGCCACGGGAACGTTCTTCTCGTACCAGCGGTCATCCCCTGTCTTGTCGCCGCCGACCAGAAGCACCGCCCTACGGCGTGGATCGAACGCATAGAGCGCACGATACGGCTTCCCCGCGTGCTGGATCCGTAGCTCGCGCATGTGCGAGTGCCGGCTTTGGGTGATTCGGCGGCTGTAGCGGTCGGGCAGATGAGGCCCGAACCGCCGCAGCAATTCGATGTTGCGGATCACGCTTCCGCGCTCCGCCTCCGTCAAGCTCGCGAACCAGGCGTTGAACTGCTCCGAGGCGACAACCTCCCACGCCATCTAATCTATCTCCCGTCCGATAGTCGCTCAAGGGTATAATTCCGGATACTTTGACTCCGCCTTCCGGGAAGCGGCTCACGATATCGTGGACCACGACAAAAGCGCTCACGCTGGACGTCCTAAAACCATACACTGCGCGACAACGTTAAGGCGCGGAGAGAACAGCCGTGGTCTCTCTGTTCCTCTGCGCCTCTGCGTGAAATCGCTGTTCGCTGTTCAGCGGGACCGGAGCACCCGCGCGAGGTCGATGAACTTCTGGGGAGGGAAGGTCTCGGGGCGCTGCACGAGGTCCATCCCCGCGGCCCGGCCGACCTCCGCCACCTCATCGACCGAGAGATCGTACGCGTCGCGCAGGATGCGCTGGAACTGCTTGCGGCGCTGCTGGAAGGCGGCGCGGGTGAGCTCGCGCAGCGCACCCTCGTCCTCGGGCGTGAGGCGCGGCGGGGCGTGGGGGACGATCCGCACCACGCTCGACATCACGTCGGGCACGGGGCGGAAGGCGTCGCGGCTCACGTTCATCACCCGGCTCACGTCGGCCACCGCCTGCACCCCGACGGCGAGCGCGCCGTAGGTCTTGCTCCCCGCCGGCTCCAGGATGCGGTCGGCCACCTCGCGCTGCACCATCAGCACGACGAGCGCCGGCCGCGGGCGCCGCTCCAGCAGCCCGAAGAGGATCGGCGTGGTGATGTTGTAGGGGATGTTGCCGATCACCTTGAGCCGCCCGGGGTCGGCCGAGATCCGCTCCAGCGGCACCTCCAGCACGTCCTCGTTCAGCACCTCGACCGAGGGGTCGCCCGCGAACTCCTCGCGCAGCCGCGCGGCCAGGTCGTTGTCGAGCTCCACCAGCACGAGACGGCGCACCTTCCCGGCCAGGTGCCGGGTGAGCGCGCCCACGCCGGGCCCGATCTCCAGCACCTCGTCGCCGGGGCCGGCCTCGAGCGCGGAGACGATCTTCCGCTGGACGTTGGGGTCGATCAGGAAGTTCTGCCCCAGCGCGCGCTTGGCGCGGGGGAGGTCGTCCGGGTAGGGGAGCTGGCGGGGAGGCACCGGGGCGGCCGCCGCGTCAGAAGCGCACGAGCAGAGCGGTGCGGTCGTCCGGGGGCACGCTGCCGGCCTCGCCCACGCGCTCGAAGAGGCGCCGCACGATCTCGTCCGCCGGGCTGGCGCGCAGCCGCGCCACCTCGTCCACCAGCACCCGCTCCCCCTCCACCTCGCCGCGGTCCAGCGCGTCGGAGAGCCCGTCGGTGAAGAGGAAGAGGAGGTCGCGCCCGCGCTCCCAGGGCGCGGTGGCCTCGCCATAGGTGGAGCGGTCGACGATGCCGAAGGGCGGGTCGGTGACGGCCAGGCGCTGCGGCTCGCCCTCGGGGGGAACGCGCCAGGCGTGCGAGTGCCCCGCGTTGGCGTAGGCGATGGTCCCCTCGGCCGGGTCGATGACGCCGTAGAAGAGCGTCAGGTACATCTCCGTGGTCTCCAGCTCGTCGATCAGCGCCAGGTGGGTGCGGCGCAGCACCTCGGCCGGCGGGTCGCCCTCGCTGGCGTGGATCGCCACGGCGCTCATGGTGAGCGCCATGATCAGCGCCGCGCCGAAGCCGTGGCTGCTCACGTCGCCGATCAGCACCCCCAGCCGGTTGCCGGGGAGGCGGAAGAGGTGGTAGAAGTCGCCCCCCACGCTCTCGGCGGGAACGCATCGCGCCGCCACCTCGGCGTAGCTGGCGAACTGCTCCAGCGGCGGGAGGAGCTTGAGCTGCAGGTCGTGCGCGAGCTCCATCTCCCGCACCAGCCGCTCCTGCCGCAGCGACTCCTCGATCAGGCGGCTGTTCTCCACCGCCGCGCCGATCTGGCTGGCGATTGCCGAGAGGAGCTTGAGGTCGCCCGCGCTGAAGCCGCCGGGGCGCCCGGTGAGGTTGATCACCCCCACCCGCCGCGCCTCGCCCTCGGGCGGGGTGTAGCTCACCGGCACGGAGAGGAAGGCCCCCAGCAGCGGCTCCGACGGCGCGGGGCAGCCGTCGCGGACCCAGGCCTCGCCGGGGGCCAGGAGCACCGGACGCCCCTCGCGGAAGACCGCGGCGGTCACCGAGCAGGGGTCGCTCACGGCGATGGGGCCGACGTGCCCGCCGCCGCCCTCCACGGCCGTGAGCTGGAGGTGGCCGGCCTCGGCGTCGTGCACCCAGAGCGCGGCACGGCTGGCGCCCAGGATGCTGGCCACCTCGGTGATGATGGTGCCCGCCGCCTGCTCCAGCGAGATGATGGAGCCCAGCGTCTCGCTGATGGAATAGAGGAGGTTGATCTCCTCGTAGCGCTCGGAGATCTCGCGGCTGAAGGAGCGGATCTCGTCGTCATGGCGCGTAACGCGCGCCAGGGTGCTCGCGAGGAAGCGCGCGGCGCCGGCCGCCACCTCGGGCGGGGCCCCGGGGAGCTCCAGCCGGTAGGGCGTTCCCGGCACCTCGGCCGCGCAGTCGGAGGGCGCGGTGGCCAGCGCGGCGTCGCCCAGCACCGCGCGCCAGCCGTCGCCGGCGCGCGCCCAGACCACCACGCCGTCACCGAAGGCGCGGCGCAGGTCGTCGAAGACGTCGCGGGCGGGGCGGGCGAGCGCCGGGGGAGCGGCGGCGGCTGCCATGGGAGAGGGGGGCTACGAGGCCCGGGAGAGCGGCTCGGCGCGGTAGAGCACCAGGCGCACGCAGTTGCCGCACCCGGCGTAGTCCACCTCGTCCATGAGCTCGCGGATCAGGAAGATGCCGCGCCCGCCGGGGCGCTCGAGGTTCTCGGGGAGGGTGGGGTCGTCCACGCTCAGGGGGTCGAAGCCGTGCCCCTCGTCGCGCACCACCACGGCCACCTGCTCGGGGGCCAGGTCCACCTCCACCCGCACGCGCTTGGAGGGGTCGCGGTGGTTGCCGTAGATCATTGCGTTGGCCAGCGCCTCGCTCACCCCCACGCGGAAGTTGAGGGTGAGGCGCGAGCCCTCGTAGCCGTAGTCGCGCAGCCGGCCGGCCAGGTAGGCGATGGCCTTGTCGATGAGCCCCAGGTCGGTGGGGAGCTCCAGGGTGAAGCGGGTCCCGTCGCGGCCCCGGTCGTGCGGGCTCATGCGGCCGGGCCCCGGAAAGCGAACGGGGCACGGCCGGCGCGCGGTGGGCGCGCAGGGCGCGCCCCGGGAACGGACACGGCTCGGCTCAGAAGGCGGCCAGCGCCGCGTCGCGCGAGTCGGCGATGTTGAACAGGGTGTCGAGCTTGGTGAGCTCGAAGAGGGTGCGCAGGTCCTCGTTGAGGTTGGCCAGGCGCAGCTCGCCGCCCTGCTCGCGGATCTTCTTCGACAGGCTCACCAGCACCCCCAGCCCCGACGAGTCGATGTAGCCGGTGTTGGTGAAGTCGATCAGGAACTTCCGCTCGCCGCCCTCGAGCTCGTCGATCACCTTCTGCTTCAGCTCCTGGCGGTTCCCCACGATGAGCTGCCCGTCCACGTCCACCACGGTCACACCGTTCTGCTTGCTCGTTCGGAAGCTCATGGCTCCTCTGGTCCGTTCACGAGGTTGACGTTCCACACCGCCGGTCGGGCCGCCGCAGGGGCAACAAGCGCGCCATCCACCGCCCCACGTCCGCCGCGCTGTCTGCGAAGCTACGCACGCTCGCTCGCCAGCGCAAACCCGCCGTCGTCGTTCATTGCTCGCTCAGCCGCTCGCAGTTCCCGCAGATTGTCAGCCACCCAAGATGAGGATCGGTCGAATGTATCCGGGGGACGGCCTCAAAATATTCCGGAGTAGCGACCGCGACGATTTCATTTAGATTGCGGAGGGAAAGACATCGCGACGGACTACTAGAGTCATCCGCATTCCTTCCTTAAGGAGTTCCTATGAGCGAGTCAGCACAACTCGTAGCCATCATCGTTGCCGCTATTGTCGCGATCGCCATCGTGCTCGCGTACCGGAAAAACGCAAAGCGTATTCACTTAGGTGTCAACAAACACGGAGCGAGCGCTGAAGTAGAAACACACCAACAAGCTAGCTCCACATCCACTCGTCCAGGGGGAGTACGTATTTCAGACTCGTCACAAACTGGAAAGGACCACACCATCACCGTCTCTCGTGCAGATGTCGACATCGAGCGCTTCAGGCAGAAGGGGGAGCGTCAGACGCTACAGGTGACAGAAGACTCCATCAACAATCCCGAGGAGCAACAATGAGTACTCCTGTCGCGAATTATCGTGACGAGAGAGCCGCTATCGAGTCGCTGTCGCTGGAAGGCTGCGAGAAGCGCATCCTGCTTTTCCATGGTGCAGGAGGGAGTGGCAAGACAACGCTCCTCTCCTACTGTGGCATGCATCTCCCAGAACTGCTTCAGGTGCCAATTCAGTTGCGCGCCGGTACCGTCGGAGTGGCAGAGATCCTCTCCCGGTCGTTGGACCGGCTGGGAGCGGACCGGCTGCCGCGCTTACTCGAATGCGTCGAATACCTTCAGAGCACACGAATCGAAATCAAGGGAAATCGTTCGTTTGGCATCAACAACCGGATCGAAGTCGCGCTGGACTCAAACCGCGTTGAAGACCGCGATGACCGACTTGTATCATTGACCGAGGCGCTGTTCGAGGACCTCCGCACGTTCAAACGCCCGCTACTTTTCGTTCTTGATACCTATGACCAAGCACGCACAGAGTCCAAGAATGGATCAGCGGTCCGTTCCTCGCGCGAACCGCGGGTGTCAGACAGGTTCGCGTTCTCATTGCGGGTCGAATCGTTCCAAGCGCCAATAACATCGAATGGGGCGGCTGCTGCAAGCTGCATCGCCTGATTGGCGTTCCGGACGCACAGGAATGGCTTCCCATCGTCGAGCATATGGGACGAGCAGTTCCGAAGCATACAGATAGCCCCCTCTCGTGGTTAGGGGGAGTCTGTCATGTTCTTAACGGTCATCCGAGCAGGATCATGCAGGTGATCGAAGATTTGCCAGTTCGGGAGGGTTTAAATAATGACTGATCTACTGAGAGCTCTGGAAACGGCCCGCAGTGATGAAGAGCGGGAGTGGATCATTTTAGATGCCACGATACAGCGGAGTAATCCCGAAGTTCGCGAGGGGATATGGGCCGCAGCCGTCCCTCATTGGTTCGACACATCGTTTTTAGGAGCGCTAATCGGCCACAGTGCAGACGCAGTTCTGGACCAGATCAAAGATCTATCAATAATCGAGCGGTTTCGTGGACGAGGATTCAACGTACATGAACGTAGTCGCTTCCTGCTCCTGAAGAAATTGTGGGAGCAGGACCCTTCACGTGCTTTGGAACTCCACCAGCGCGCGGCCGAGTATTGCACACGACAAGATCAAAATGATATTGCCTGGTTGGCGGAAACATTCTACCATCAGCTAGTCGTGGGGGAACTTCGGGACGTCGCACGGTTTGTGGCCCAAACCCGCAGATGGGCAGAGGAATCTCAATTCGACAAATTGGACGCATTGGTGCTTCCTGTGTTAAGTGATTCCTTCCTAATTCAGAATAGCTTTGCGCTCCGTTGGGCTGCCTACCTTAAGGGTTATGTCGACCGAATGTTTGTTCGGTACGATGACGCGCGGATCTGGATCGAAAAGGCACTATCTCTCGCACAGGAGCAGCCCAAACTTCGGGAACTCGTCAAACGTGAGGAAGAAATCCTTGAGGAAGCAGCTACTTTATCGTACCAAACGATTATTTCAACGACCCTCAGACAGAGAGCGCGCTCCCCTACCCGTGGCATGTCCATCCACATCGGCGTCAACCAGCCGCAGAAGCATTCCCCCGGCCTTCCGCTCCAGTACAGCGAGTCCACCGCTTGGGGTATGGCGGTGGTCGCGGAGCAGGCCGGTTACGATTCGTTGCGGGTGCTCCGGGGCAAGGAAGCCACTCGCCAGGCGGTAAACAACGCGCTGGCGGACGCCGCGGGGACGCTTCGGGCCGGGGATACCCTGTTCGTCTCGTTCGCGGGGCACAGCACCCTGGTGCGGGACGTCGCATTCGGTCCCACCGCGGACTGGGAGCGGGATGGATTCGACGAGATGTGGTGCCTTTTCGACGACGTGCTGGCAGACGACGAGTTGGCCGACTACTGGCGGTTGTTCGAGCCGGGAGTGCGCATTCTGGTGGTGTCCGAGAGCTCCTTCAGCGGCGGAATGGGCCGGATTCAGGAAAAATCCCTCACCCCATACGGGAGCACGTCCGGGGAGGCGCAGCCCCCGCAGCCCATCGTCTTCCGCGGCGCGGTGGGAAGGACCGGAGACGCCGGAGCCGGGACGGAGTCGTGCGTCGAGCCGCCGAAGGCGGCGAACGGCATCCACGCCAGCCTGCTGCTGCTCGCCGCCTGTCGCGAAGACCAGCACGCGCGCGACGGGGTGTTCGCCCGGCACCTTTTCGAGGTGTGGAACAACGGCGCCTTCCGCGGCAGCTACTGCGACCTGTACCGGCAGGTCCGCAACCGCGTCGTCGCGGAGGTGAGCGGCCAGGAGCCCCGGATCCAACTGCTCGGCGCCGCCGACGCGGAGTTCGCGCTGGCGCCCGCCTTCCACGTGGAATGGCGAAGATCCTACGCCCGCTCGGTATACCGCTGAGCTTCGTGGTTTAAAATTCTCCCGGTTCGGCTCACTCGGCCATGAGCGAGGTCAGGCAGGCGGTGTTGACGATATCGTCCACGCTGGCGCCGCGGGAGAGGTCGTTGCACGGGCGCGCGAGCCCCTGCAGCAGCGGCCCGATCGCCTCGGCGTGGGCCAGGCGCTGCGTCAGCTTGTAGGCGATGTTCCCCGCGTCCAGGTCGGGGAAGACGAGCACGTTCGCGCGCCCCGCGACCGGCGAGCCCGGGGCCTTCGACGCGCCGATGGATTCGACCAGCGCCGCGTCCACCTGCAGCTCGCCGTCGACCGCGACGTGCGGCGCCTTCTCGCGGAAGAGGGCGAGCGCGGCCCGTACCTTGTCGATGGACGGCCCCTGCGCGCTTCCCGCGGTGGAGTAGCTGAGGAAGGCGACGCGCGGCTCGTCGCCCACGATGCGCGGGCGCGCCTCGGCGGCGGCGAGCGCGATGTCGGCGAGCTGCTCGGGCGTCGGATCGGGGATCACCGCGCCGTCGGTGAAGGTGAGGACCTCCGTCTCCCCGGAGCGGAAGGGCGGGACCACCATGTAGAAGGAGGAGGATACGGTGCGGATCCCCGCGGCCGGGCCCACGCCGTAGATGGCGGCGCGGATCACGTCGCCGGTGGTGTTCGCGGCGCCGGCCACGGAGCCGTCGGCGTACCCGGCGCCCACCATCAGCGCGCCGAAGACGAGCGGGTCGGCGGACTGGCGGAGCGCGGCTTCCTGGCTGCACCCCTTCGCGCGGCGGCGCTGCCAGTAGCGCTCCGCCAGCTCCGCGCGGCGCGGGTCCGTCGCCGGGTCGACGACTTCGACACTGGTGGCGCCGAGCGCGTCGAGGTCGGCGCGCGTCAGCTCCCCGCCGATCACCGCGGGGAGGGCGAGCCCCTCCGCGGCGACGCGGGCGGCGGCCTGCAGGGTGCGCGCGTCGTGCCCCTCGGGAAAGACGAGGCGGCGCGGGCGCTCGCGCGCGCGCCGCCGGATGCTGGCGAGGAAATCCATCGGCCGGCCGTTCGGCTTCGAGCGGGTCAGGCTTTGCCGCGCGGCTTCGCGCCGCCGACCTTCTCCAGCACCCGGTGCAGCACCGCGGGGGAGAGGAAGGGCGCCACGTGCCCGCCCAGCGAGGCGATCTGCCGCACCAGCGTGGCCGAGACGAAGGCGTGCGCCGGGTCGGGCGCCAGGAACACCGTCTCCAGCTCGGCCAAGAGCGAGCGGTTCATCATCGCCATCTGCTGCTCGTACTCGAAGTCCTTCACCGAGCGCACGCCGCGGATCACCAGCCGCGCGCCGCGCTTGCGGGCGAAGTCCACCAGCAGCCCCTGGAACTCGGCCGCCTCCACCCGGGGCTCGTCGGCGAAGGCCTCGCGGATCAGCGCCACCCGCTCGTCGATGGTGAACATCCCCTGCCGCGGCTGCTGCGGCGAGTGCGCGACCGCCACGATCACCCGCTCCGAGAACGCCAGCGCGCGGCGGACGATGTCTTCGTGGCCGCGGGTGACCGGGTCGAACGAGCCGGGGCAGATGGCGACGGGCGGTTTCATTCGGGGGCCGGGATGAAGGTGAGGTACGTGTCGCCGTAGCGCTTCGTGCGCGCATCGGCGAGTTCGGGGAGCACGTCGCCCTTCCCGTGCTCGATGCAGAGCAGCGCCGCGAAGGGGACCGCGGCGAAGGCCTGGGCCAGCTCGCCCGCGAACCCCTTCGCGTAGGGCGGGTCGGCGAAGGCCACGTCGAACGCGCCCGCGGCCAGCCCGCGGGCGTACTTCAGCGCGTCGCCCTTCACCACCGCCGCCGCCTCGCCGGCGCCGAGCGCGTCGAGGTTGGCGCGCAGCGCGGCGAGCGCCTTCGCGTCCTGCTCGACGAAGGTGGCGGCCGCGGCGCCACGGGAGAGCGCCTCCAGCCCCAGCGCGCCGGAGCCGGCGAAGAGGTCGAGCACGCGGGCGCCGGGGAGGTGGGGAGCGACGGTGCTCATCCACGCCTCGCGCACGCGGTCGGTGGTCGGCCGCGTGCCCCGCCCCGGCGGCGCCTGGATCCGCCGCCCGCCCCACTCCCCCGCCACGATGCGCATGGCGACAAACTAAGCCGCGCGCCTCTGCCCCGCTAACTGCCGTCTCACGCAGAGACGCAGAGCAACTGAGAGGGCGCAGAGGGCCTCTCTGCGACTCTGCGTCTTTGCGTGAGGAACTGGTCGATCAGGTGTTCGGGCGCTTGCGATCTTTCGCGAGCGCGGCGTGGAGGCGCTTTGCCTTCTCACGATAGAACCTGATGCGCTCCTCGGGCGTAGCGCCGGCCAACTGCTCGGCGTGCGCGTCGCGGATCCTTCGCGTCATCGCGACCGCGTCAAAGTCCTTCATTTCTCCCGCGCCTTCTCGTAGATCGCGATGTACTGCTCGGGTGTCGTGCTGGCGATGACCTCGCCGACGGCGTCCAGCGCCAGGTCGTCGGCCGAGCGGAAGCGCACGCAGGACTTTCCCATGTCGAGCTTCTTCCCCGCTTTCTTGAACGCCTCCTTGAACCGGCGCGCCTGCTCGCCGTCGCCGTACACGTTCATCAGGTAGACGGCGCAGTAGTTCTTCTGCGAGCCGAGGGCGGCGTACGTCAGCGGCTGCCTGTTGTACGTCTTCGAGTAGCGCGCCAGGGGGATCTCGTAGCTGATCAGCCCCCAGTTCATCCGCTCCTCGTACCCCGCCGGCAGGTTGCGCAGCACCACCTCGCGCACCCGCGAAAGGCTCTCGCGCCGGTCCTCGGGGAGCTCGGCGAGGTACTCCTCTACCGTCGCGGCGCTGCTTTTTGCCATGAGACGTCTCCGTTGATGCGAGTCGCGGGTGAGGGGTCGAGACCGTCGGAAGCCGCGGTGACGCCGTGGTCGCGCGCAGCTGCTCGTGTCGCACCTGGAGGAGCCGCGAGCGAAGCGAGCCTCCGTCCCTCCCCCAGGTTGTTTGGGGGGAGGAACCGGCGCGAAGCGCCAGGGAGAGGGCCCACCGCGGCCGGAGCGCGCACCGGCCTCAGCCGTTCAGCCGCCAGAGCGCGTAGCCCCACCAGGTGCCGTACACGAGGTAGACGAGGTAGGGGAGGAAGATCCACCCCGACACGCGGTCCGCGCGGAAGAGCGCGACCGCGAAGACGACGGCGATGGCGGCGTACGCGACGCTGTAGAGCATGCTGGCGCGCAGGTCGCGCCGGCGGAAGAAGAAGTAGTTCCAACCCGCGTTCCCCACCAGCAGGAGCATCGCGAGCCCCAGCGCCACCTGCCGCGCGCCGCCGCCGGGACCGCTGAGGCTGCCCTGCAGCAGCCGGTAGAGCACGGCGAAGCAGATCGCGTAGTAGAGCCCGCCGATCACCATCCAGACCGCGAACGGCGGCGCGAAGCGCGGAAGGCGCAGCGCGCCCAGCCGGTCGCGCACGCCGGGCCCGGCGCAGAGCGCTTCCAGCGCGGCACCGGCGACGCACAGCCCCAGCGCGGCAAACGCGGGGTACGGCGCCGTCACGACCATCATCTCACCAGCCCCGGTACCGCATGCGGCGGAGGATCTCGCGGCGGTAGTCGCCGGTGGTGGCGGGGGTGCGGCGGCGCGGGTTGGGCAGGAGCGCCGCGAGCGCGGCGGACTGCGAGCGGGTGAGGCGGTCCGCGCCCACGCCGTAGTAGTGCCGCGCGGCCGCGTCCACGCCCCAGATGCCGTCGCCCCACTCCACCTCGCCCAGGTACAGCTCCAGGATGCGGTTCTTCCCCAGGATCAGCTCCGCCGCCGGGGTGAGCGTCAGGTCGTACACCTTCCGCACCGGGTTCCGGCAGGCGCAGCCGAACAGGTTCTTCATGAGCTGCTGGGTGATGGTCGACGCGCCCCGCATCCGCCCGCCGTCCACCGCGCCGAGCCCGGCGTCGCGCATCTCCTTCAGGTCGAAGCCCCGGTGCGTCCAGAAGCGCCCGTCCTCCGCGGCCACCACGGCGCGCGGGAGGTGCCGCGACATCGCGGCGAGCCGCACGTCGTGGCTGCGCGGCGCGTAGTCGCGCCCGGCGAGGATCGCCTCCAGGCGGCGCTGGAGCTGCACCCCCGTGACCGGCGGCGCCACGAAGCGGTAGACGACGAGCAGCACCAGGCAGAAGACGTAGTACGCGGCGAACGCCTTCAGCGCCCATCCCGCGATCCGGCGCAGCCATCCCTGCTTCGGCCGTTGCTCCGTGGGATCGACGGTCGGCTCGGCGTCGCTCGGAAACCACGGGAGCGTGTGGTCGGCGATCGGATCGGGAGAGGCGGTGCGGCGCATGAAAGGAGACGGGCGGAGGGGATGGGGTTCTCTCTGTGCCTCTGCGTCTCTGCGTGAGACGCCGTTTGCCGGTCAGTCCTCCGACGGCCGCAGGTCGACGATCTTGGCCTGGAGCGAGGTGTTTCCGTTCCAGTGGTTCTCCTCCAGCCGGAACGCGACGTCCAGCGGCCCGCCGAGCACCCACGGCTCGCCGCCCACCCCGGCCATGTTGAAGCCGATCGCCTCCATCGAGCTCCCGTGCGAGGCGAGGGTGAGCTTCAGGTGCCGCTCGGCCGCGATTCGCGGCGGGGCGGCCGCGTACACGCCGCGGGTCGCGAACACCGGCGTGGGGTTGCCGGGGCCGAAGGGGCCGGCGTGGCGCAGCATCCGCGCGAGCGCGTCGTCGGCGTGGCGGAGCTCCACCTCCAGGTCGATGCGCACCTCGGGAACGAGCTGCTCCGGGCTCAGCACCGCGTGCGCATGCGCGTCGAAGGCCTCGCGGAAGTCGTCCACCCGCTCGGGGCGGATGGAGCACCCCGCGGCCATCCGGTGCCCGCCGAAGCGCGTCAGGTGCCCGGAGCAGGCGCGCATCGCCTCGTACAGGTGGAAGCCGGGGATCGACCGCGCGCTCCCCTTCCCGTCCTCCCGCCCGGCGAGGGCGATCAGCACGGTGGGCCGGTGGATGCGCTCCACCACGCGCGACGCCACGATCCCGATCACCCCCGGGTGCCACCCCTCCTCCGCCAGCACCACCCCCCAGTGCCGGTCGGGGTCGAACCAGCGCTCCAGGGATTCCATCACCTGGCGCAGGGTGTCGGCGTCGACCGCCTGCCGCGCGCGGTTCTCCGTCTCCAGCGACCAGGCGATGGCCTCGGCCTCGCGGTCGTCGTCGGTGAGCAGCAGGCGCACGCCGTCGAGCGCCTCGCCCATCCGCCCCACCGCGTTGATGCGCGGCGCCAGCACGTAGCCCACCTGCGCGGCCGAGATCTCGCCCTTCCCGGCGAGGCCGGTGGTGCGCAGGAGCGCCCGCAGCCCGGGGTTGGGCGTCTGCGGGAGCACGCGCAGCCCCCAGCGCACCAGCGCCCGGTTCTCGCCGGTGAGCGGCGCCAGGTCGGCCACGGTGGCGACCGCCACCAGGTCCAGGAACGCCTGCAGCCGCTCCAGGGGAAAGCCCACCGCCTCGGCCACGGCGCAGCACACCTTCCACGCCACGCCGACGCCCGCGAGCGACTTGTCGGGATAGGGGCAGTCGGCGCGGTTGGGGTCCACCACCGCCACGCACTCGGGGAGGGTGGGGCCGGGGGTGTGGTGGTCGGTGACGACGACGTCGATCCCCAGCGAGCAGGCGCGCCGCACCGCCTCGTGCGCCACCACGCCGCAGTCGCCGGTGAGGATGAGGGTGGCGCCGATCGCCTGCGCCGCGCGAATCCCCGCCTCGGAGAGGTCGTAGCCGTCCTGCAGCCGGTGGGGGACGAAGGGCTGCGCCTTCGCGCCCATCATCCGCAGCGAGCGGACGAAGACGGCGGTGGAGCAGATCCCGTCCACGTCGTAGTCGCCGTGCACCAGGATGGTCTCGCCGCCCCGGATGGCGCGTACGATGCGCTCCACCGCGTCGGCCATCCCCGCCATCAGCAGCGGCGGATGGATCTGCCCCAGGTGCGGGCGGAGGAACTCGCGCACCGCCGCCGGCTCGCCGTAGCCGCGGACCACCAGCAGACGGCAGAGCGCGGCCGGCAGCCGCAGCTCCCGGGCGATGCGGTCTACGCGGGCTTCGTCGGGGAGAGCGGGAAAGACCCAGCGGCGGGCGGTGGCGGTGAGCATGCAGAAAGCTACCCACGCCCCGCGCGTTGGGAAAGCGTCTTCCGCGTCTCCGCGGCGGCCTCTTCCGGCCGGGCGCGGACCGGGTGCGCACCCGCCGCCGCGGCGCCCTCTCCCCTGCGCCTGAGAGCGCAATTCCCTCTCCCGTACCGGGAGAGGGGGGCGGACGCGGTAGTGTCATCGCCTGCAATCCCTTGTGTGGATTCGACCCTTCCGTGGCCGGTGCGGATCGGCGCAGGCGCTGGGGAATTCAACCTCTCCCGGTACGGGAGAGGTGGCGAGCCTCAGCAAGCCGGAGAGGGCGCCGAGCCGCGGCGCGTGAAAACAGATGGTCACCCACGAGTGTTGATTTTGCGCCGCCGCACGCTAGATTGAGCGCGCAGGACCCTCCACGCCGGCAGTCTCCCCGAATGTCTCCCTCACGCAGATGAAGGCTCTCCGACGCGTCCGGCTCCTGGCGCTGGCAACGGCGTGCATCCTCGCGGCCCCCGTCGCTTCGCACGCCCAGGGGCCCCGCCCCGCGCAGGTGCTCCCGCTCCTCCCCGCGGTGCACGCCCGTCCCCCCGCATCCCGCGTGGCCACGCCCGCACGGCCGGCGAGCGCGACGGGGCCGGTGGTGCGCCGCCCGGCCGTCGCCCCCGCGCTCGCGCCGACGGCGCCGCTGGACGAGACCAAGCTGGCATCGAACGGCGAGACGGCCGCGCAGCTCACCCGCGAGGCGGTGAACGCCGGGCGCGAGGTCTTCCCCGTGGGCCCCGGCCACAAGGGGCCGTCGGTGCTGCGGGTGCAGGTGCTGCTGGACCGCGCGCTCTTCTCGCCGGGGATGATCGACGGGAGCTGGGGGAAGAACACCTCCGTCGCCGTCTACTGGTTCCAGGCGCGCGAGGGGCTCACCCCCACCGGCGTGGTCGACAGCGCCACCTTCGCGCGGCTGCAGGCGGCGGCCGGGCGGCCGGCGGAGTACGTGGTGCGCCGCACGCTCACCGCGGCCGACGTGCGCGGGCCCTTCATCGAGATGCCGTCGAGCATCTACGCGCAGGCGGAGCTGGACTGCTCCTGCTACGAGTCGCTCTCCGAGAAGCTCACCGAGCTCTTCCACGTGCGCGTGGAGCTGCTGCGCCAGCTCAACCCGCGGGTGGCGCTCAACTCGCTGAAGGCGGGCGATGCCATCAACCTCCCCAACGTCCGCGACCCCGACGCGCCGCCGCGGGGGGTGGTGGAGACGCTGCTGGTCTCGGGGCCCGACCATTACCTGCAGGCGCTCGACGCCTCGGGCCGCATCCTCTACCAGTTCCCCACCACGGTGGGCTCGTCGTACGATCCGTCGCCGGAGGGGAACTTCCACGTGCTGCTGGTCACCGAGAACCCGTGGTGGCACTACCAGCCGGCGATCCTGCACCACGGCCACGAAGACGCGCCCGAGGCCCACATCCCCCCCGGCCCCAACAGCGCGGTGGGGAAGGTGTGGATGACGCTCTCGGCCGAGCACTACGGGATCCACGGCACCAAGAGCCCGGAGACCATCGGCTACGCGG
>JBJMPM010000280.1:0-24399 GCA_045803205.1 Longimicrobiaceae bacterium | reverse complement strand
AGACGTCGGAGAGCGCCGAAGCCGGCAGGTGAAGCGCGGGGTAAAACGAAAGCAGAGCCGTTATCCGGTCAGGAAACGGAGTGACTGCTCCCGGACGGTGAGACGGACCCTGGAGGTGCTTAGGTAAACGGTATTGCGCCTGCGCGGACTACCGGCCGCGGTGGTGCCGAGGTGCACCGGCGCGCGATCGGCTACGCATCAGCCGAGGTTCGCGGGCCTCAGCCACCGTGCAGCCAGTCGCGTGCCCGGCGACGGAGGCTTCACGGGAGGCGGGAGTCCGCGCAGGCGCCGCGCAGGCGGACTTCGTGTGCTCGTTGCCGCGGATCACCCGCCCGGGCCCCAGGTTGCGGTGGGGGTCGGCACCGGGAGAGTTGCGCCGCGACATGCGCCTGTGCTGCACGTGGCGGCTCCGCGACCCGATCCGTGCGGCCTCGAAGCGCCACCGCCGCGCTCGCAGCCTCGAAAAGGCGTTTCCCTTGCGCCTGCTGCACGCTACCTTGATCAATGCCCGGCCAGCCGGGCTCCTTCCGCCGGCGGACCCACCGCACGCTCCGCACTCCCGGGGTGACCCCCGCCGGCTCATTCCCCAGAGACAGAGGGCCCACGCATGCCCCGCATCGCACCCCGCCTCGCCGGCTTCCTGCTGGCCGCATCCTGCCTTGCCGCCGCCTCGATCGCCGCCCGCTCCGTGCCGGCCTCCGGCCCGCCGCCCGCCCCCGGCGAGATCCGCGTGCGCGCGCGCCCCGGCGGCAGCTACGCGCGGATGGAGGGCGATTCCATCGCCGTGCTGCGCCTGCTCCGCTGCCCGCCCGGCGCGCGCGACGAGCGGGGCCGCGCCGCCGTCGCCGACCCCGGCCGCCCCACCGTGGCGAGGAACGCGGTCGGCGACTGGCTGGAGATCCCCGCGGGCGCCGGGCCCGCCGGGATGAGCGTGGAGATCTCGCGCCGGCCCGGGGCGGCCTTCCGCTCGGTGGAGGCCACGGCCGACGCGGCGGTGAGCCGGGCCGTGCTGACCATCGACGCCAGCGGCTGCGAGGGCGCCCCCGGCATCACCGTGGTGCTCTGGCAGGGCGGCAACGACTGGGCCGACGTGGGCGGCACGATGAACGGGACGGCCGTGACCGCCGAGCTCCCCCATCTCAGCATCTACGCCCTCGCCGGGAACTGACGGCGGCCCGCCGCGCCACCCTCCCGCCATGCTCCCCGCCGCCGCCGCCGCGCCGCCGTCGCGCGCGGACCGCCTGCTGGACCGGCTGAGCGCGCTCAACGCGCAGCTCCACGCGCGCTCCGTCTACCGTGCCCTGGTGGCGTACGCGGTGGCCTGCGCGGGGCTCATCCAGTTCGGCGACGTGCTGGCCAAGGCGGTGGGAGGCCCGGCGGATGCCACCCTCTACCTGGTGGTCGCCGCGGTGGCCGGGCTGCCGGTGACCATCGCCGGGTCGTGGGTGTTCGAGTTCCGGCGGGGCCGGCGCGCGGCCACGGTGGCCGAGCCGCCCGCGCCCCTGCTCCCGGCCGCGTACGTCGACAACCTCCCGCCGCAGCCCACCCCCTTCGTGGGCCGCGAGCGGAGCTGGCCGCCCTGCAGGCGCGGCTCGCCGACCCGGCCGGGCGGCTGGTGACCATCACCGGCCCCGGCGGGGTGGGGAAGTCGCGGCTGGCGCTGGAGGCCGCCGCCCGCGCGCTCCCCGGCTTCACCCACGGCGTCTGCGTGGTGTCGCTCGCCGAGGTGGGCGCGGTGGAGCTGATCGCCCCCGCCGCCGCCGCCGCGCTGCGGCTCACGCCGGGCGGAGGCGACGACGCGCTCCTCCCCGTGCTCGACTACCTGCGCGAGAAGCGCCTGCTGCTGGTGTTCGACGACTTCGGCGACCTGGTGGCGGGCGCGCCCGTGCTGGGGCGCATGCTCGACGCGGCGCCGGGCGTGCAGGCGCTCGCCACCTCGCGCGAGCGGCTGGGGCTCCCCGGCGAGCTGCTCTTTCCGCTGGGCGGGATGCTGGTGGCCGGCGGCGGCGAGGGAGAGGGCGAGGCCGAGGCGGTGCGGCTCTTCCTGGACGGCGCCCGGCGGGTGCTGCCGGAGTTCGCGCCGGACCCGGAGGAGCGCGCCTGCATCGGCCGCATCTGCCGGCTGGTGGAGGGGCTGCCGCTGGCCATCGAGCTCGCCTCGCCCTGGGTGCGGCTGCTGGGGTGCGCCGAGATCGAGGCCGAGATCCGGGCCAGCCAGGCCTTCCTGGCCGCGCAGCACGCCGGCGTGCCGCTGCGGCACCGCAGCCTGCGCAGCGCCTTCGAGTCGTCGTGGCGCCACCTGGACCCGGGCGAGCGCCGCGCGCTGCGCCGGCTGGCGGTGTTCCGCGGCGGCTTCGGCCGTGCCGCCGCGGCGCGCGTGGCCGGCGCGGAGCTGCCGGTGCTCTCCGCGCTGACCGACAAGTCGCTGGTGCGGCCGGCGGGGCCGGGGCGCTTCGAGATGCTGGAGGTGCTGCGCGCCTGCGCCCACGACGAGCTGCGCGAGGACGCCGCGGAGGAGGCGGAGACGCTGCGGCTGCACGCGGAGCACTACGCCGGGCTCATGCGGCAGGTGGCGCAGGAGCACGCCCGGCACGGGGGCGAGCACGCGCTGCGCGACGCCGCGGCCGCCGACCTGAGCAACCTGCGCGCGGCGGCGGAGTGGGCGGCCGCGAACGGGGAGGCGGACGCGCTGCGCGACCTGCTCTCCGGCGCCTTCGTCTTCTACGACGGCCAGGGGCGCGCGGTGGAGGGGGAGGAGAGCTTCGACGCCGCGGTGGAGTGGATCCAGGCGATGCGCCCCTCCGCGGACGCGGAGCCCGAGGCGGTGGACCGGCTGCTGGGGTGGGCGATGGCGCGGCACGGGGTGTTCCTGGCGCAGCTCGGCCGGGCGGCGCCCGCGCGCGAGCGGCTGCAGGCGGCGCTGGAGCGCGCCCGCCGCCACCACGACGCGGGCGAGACCGCGCTGGCGCTGCAGCACCTGGCCGGCCTCGCCTGCTCCGCGGGAGAGTACGACCAGGCGGTGTGGCAGGAGGAGGAGGCGCTGGCCCTCTGGCGCTCGCTGGACGACGCGCGCGGCACCGGGCGGGGATTCACGATCCTGGGAAACGTGGCGTACTCGCGGGGCGACCTGGGCGCGGCCCGCTGGGCGTTCACCGAGGCGGTGAAGGTGCTGCGCACGGCCGGCGACGCCGGGCCGCTCTTCGCGCCGCTCTGCAACCTGGGGATCATCGCCAGCGTGGAGCGCGACTGGCCGGAGGCGCGGCGGCTGCTGGGCGAGAGCCTGGCGGCGGCGCGGCGGGCGAGCAACCCGCGCCTGGTGGCCAACGCGCTGCAGAACCTGGGCGCCGCCGCCTGGGAGGCGGGCGACTACGACGCGGCCGAGGCGCACCTGGGCGAGGCGGTGGCCATCTGCCGCGAGATGGGGTTCCGCCGCCTGCTCGCCTTCTGCCTGAACGCGCTGGGGAACGTGGCCGCCGCGCGCGGCGAGCCGGCGCGCGCGGGCGAGGCCTTCGCCCTGGCGCTCGCCCTCGCCGCCGACATCGGCGAGGCGCCGCTCACGCTGGAGGTGGTGCTGAGCTTCGCGCGCCTGCGCCGCGCGGAGGGCCGTCCGGCCGAGGCCGCCGAGCTCGCCGCGCTGCTGGACGCACACGCCGCCACCGACCAGACGGCGCGCACCGCCGCCGCCGCCCTCCTGGCCGAGCTCGCGGCCGCCCTGCCGCCGGACGAGCTGCGCGCCGCCGAGGCCCGCGGCCGCGCCGCATCGCTCGCCGACGAGGTGGCGCGCCTGCGCGAGCATGCGTCGGCCGCCGAGCCGCAGCCTGCGTAGCTCCGCCGTGGCGGGGCGAATGAAGAATTCGCTGCAACGGCGACACGAAGTCCGCCTGCGCGCCGCCTGCGCGGACTACAGGCCGCAGTGGAGCCGGGGTTCACCGGCGCGCGACCGGCTTCACCTCAGCCGAGGTCCACCGGGCCTCGGCCACGGTTGCGCGGTGAAACGCGGCGGCCCCGGCGATCAGTCGCCGGGGCCGCCGAGCTCGTCCTTCGCCCGGTTGAGCGAGCCGGAGGAGAGAGACTGGCTCCAGGCTGGGTGCGCCGTCAGCAGCGCATCGCGGAAGCACTGGCGATCCGGCCCTCCCGCCCGAGTCGACGCTTCTCCTCCATGCACGTCTCGTATGCGGCGGAACCCGGCCGGAAGCCAGTGGCGGGGACCGTGTACCAGGGCGTCATCGGCGCTTCCTGGAGCACGACGGTCATCTCCACCGGCAGCGTCGGGATCTGGTTCGTGCCGCGGAGCCAGCCCTCCAGGCGCTGCCAGAACCCTGCGTACGTGCGATAGAACGCTGCATGGCTCGTCCACCCCATCTGGGCGGCCGTGTTGGCATTCTGCGCCGCCATCGAATAGTTGCTGCGGGCGACCTCCACCGATCCGGTCCAGGGCATGGTCCCCATCGCCAGGATCATGTAGTGGTTCGCCCAGGCATTCCATGCCGCCGCTTCGGAGTGACGCCCCGCCGCGCTGAAATTCCGGGCGCTCGCCTCTGCCGAGGTGGAGAGCATGGCGTACAGCTCCGAGCCGGTCCTGATCTGCGCGGTCGCCGTCCGGGGTGCGAGAGCAAGGAGCAAGGCGATCGTGAGGGCGATTCGGCGCATGGGTCCCTCCATTGAAATGGTTCAAACCAATCGACTCCATCGGAATCTTCCGTCAGAGGATTCCCGCGTCAAACAAACATTTGCTTGCATGCGATGGGTGCAGGGGGAGATGGGGGCGATCATCCGGAGCTTGCCGGCAGGGAGAGGCGAGCGCACGCCCCCCGGCCGTCGGCGCGGTTCTCCAGCGCGAGGGTGCCGCCGTGGGCCTCGGCGATCTGGCGCGAGAGGGCCAGGCCGATGCCGGTGCCGCGGGGCTTGGTGGTGAAGAAGGGGACGAACAGGTTCGCGCTCACCGGCAGCCCCGGGCCGTCGTCCTCCACCTACGCGCAAGCACCTCCCCGATGCGGTCGCGGCGCGAAGTGCAGGTTGCATTCCGCCGGCCGCGCAACGGATGGCTCTCACCGAGGCACGGAGAAACGGAGGCGGCCCCGGCTCGCGGGCGGCTCCGGCCCGAGAGGAACAGGTGCGGCGGGGTAGGCTGGTCTAGAGCGAGCAATGACCCGGCAGACGGACCAGGCTGTTGACCTGGTTCGCACCGTGATAGCCAATGACGATCACGAAGATGTCCATCCCCTCGCTTCGCGTCGCGGGTTCGAACGTCCCGAACTCGCCGCTTCTGACGACCGTTCCATCCGCGAACTCAACTTCCGCGTTGGAGCACCAGATTCCTTCAGTCGGACCGCGGATGGTGAAGGCGAACGGGTCGGTTGCCGTATGTAACTCGAGCGGAAAGGGCGGTGGGCTCAGTGGCTCCAATGAGCCATCGGCGCCCTGCCGTACGCTCAATCGGTAGGAGGTGGGCATCGTATTCCCGCACCTCACCGCGAACGACCAGGTCACTCGTACGACAGGCGACGTAGGTGGTTGCCTGGAATCGAAATTCGTCCGCACGTGGAGATTGTGGACCGTACTCGAACAGGGCTGGGGGCGGCCCTGCTCCGGCTCCGGCACCCGCAGACCGGTTTTCGCGCCGAAAGGGCATGCAGCGAACACCAGCGGAACGGCGAGTACGATGCCAGCGTACCGCGGTCGTCTTCCAGACATACGCGCCTCCATCCGTGACTGAGGGTGAATCACCCGGTCCACCGGGCTACCGCCGCACGGAAGTCCTGGCCGGGGCCCTTCAGGTTGCCTTCCGCCGGTCGCAACAGAAGGCTCTCACAGAGGCACGGAGGTCTGCGCGGTCGCTGTCCCGGGTGCGAACGGGAGCAGCGACGCGAGGGTGACGGCGATTCGGCGCATGGGGTCCCTCCATAAAAATGGTTCAATCCAGTCGGTCTATTCAACAATGTCCTCTCGAATGCGATCCGCGTCAAACAAACATTTGCGTACGGTGGGGCGCATGCTGCGGGAAGAGCGTGTGATTATCCCGGGATTCCGGGCAGGGACAGCCGCGCCCGCGCGCCGCGGCCGTCCTCCCGGTTCTCCAGCGCGAGGGTGCCGCCGTGGGCCTCGGCGATCTGGCGGGAGAGGGCCAGGCCGATGCCGGAGCCGCGTGGCTTGGTGGTGAAGAAGGGGACGAACAGGTTCGCGCTCACCGGCAGCCCCGGGCCGTCGTCCTCCACCCAGAGCGCGAGGGAGCCGTTCTCCCGCCGCCATCCGACGCGCACCCCGCCGCCCGTCTCCAGCGCCGCGTCCACGGCGTTGCGGAGGAGGTTGATCAGGAGCTGGTCGAGCTGGTCGGGGTCGGCGTGCACCACCGCGTCGGGGCTGGCGACGACGGCGACCGGGAGCCGCGTCTCCAGCGCCACCGCGCGGCGCACCCAGGCGCCGACGTCGACCTCGGCGGGCTCGGGCGGGGGGAGCCGCGCCAGGCGCGCGTAGGCGGCCATGAAGCGCCCCAGCGCCTCGGAGCGGGTGGCGATCACCCCCAGCCCGCTGCGCAGGTCGTCGTCCAGGTCGGGCGGGCGCGGCGCGGCGTCCACCAGCCCGCGCAGCGTGCCGGCGATGGACTGGATGGGGGCCAGCGAGTTGTTGATCTCGTGGCTCAGCACCCGGATCAGCCGCTCCCACGCCAGCCGCTCCTCCTCGCGCAGCACGCGGCTCAGGTCGCTGATCACCAGCAGCTCGTGCGGGCGCCCCTCCATCCGGAAGGGCGCCCGCCGCACCTGCCACCGCCCGCTCCCGCCGGGAAAGGCGTGCTGCACCGTCTCTCCCGGCTGCACCTCCAGCGCCGCCGCCAGCCCCGCCTCGTCGCCGCGGCGGCCCAGGAGGCGCGCGGAGGGGGTCTCCAGCAGCCGCTCGCCGGCGCGGTTCACCAGCCGCAGCCGGCGCTCCGCGTCGAGCGCGAAGACGGCCACCTCGATCTCCTCCATCACCCGGCGCAGCAGCGTGGTCGCCTCGAGCGCGCTCATCCGCTGCTCCTGCAGGGTGCCGGCGAGAGCGTTCACCTCCAGGAAGGCGAGGCCGATGGCGTCGGTGGTGTCCGCCCGCTGCGCGCGCAGCGAGAAGTCGCCCTCGCGCAGCGCCGAGAGGAGGTTGGAGAGCACCTGGACCGGGCGCACCACCCGCTCCCGCAGCGCCACCGCGGAGACCACCCACCCGGTGACGAGGAGGAGGGTGAGCGTCCACTGCACCTTGGGCGTGTAATCGCCGGCCCAGAGCAGGACGAGAGCGGCGCCGGTGCCGATGGCGCCGGTGAGGAAGGAGAGATGGAGAACCTGGCTCTCGAACGAGCGGCTCCTCCGCCGGCGCGCGGGCCGCTGGCTCATGTCGGGTCTGAAGGGACGCGCCAACGAGGTGTCATCCCGAGGCCCGACCTCTCGATCCCGATCGCCGCACGGACGTCCGCAGGGCCGAGGGATCTACTCAGGGCAGCCACGGGGCGTGGGCGCGGCAGCGGCGCCACCCCTGCGCTCCGCCGATTCGCATCCACTGCAGCCGCCGCAGAGGTGCGGCTTCCGCGGCGGAGCCCGCGGCTGCCGCAAGCAGATCCTTCGGCCCTGCGGAATTCGGCGCGAAGATGGCCCCAGCGCGGCCGGGCCTCAGGATGACACGATGCGAGGCGGGCGCATGTGGCGTGGAGCATCAGAGCCCGTAGCGCTGGAGGCGGCGGTAGAGGGCGCTGCGGGAGAGGCCCAGCGCGTCGGCGGCGTGGCTCACGTTGCCGCCGTGGCGCTCCAGCGCCTTGCGGATCAGCAGCCGCTCCACCTCTTCCAGCGGGAGCTCCTCCAGGGTGGGCGCCGGGCCGCCGCGGCGGGCGCGCAGCGCCAGGTCCTCGGCCTGGATCTCCGGCCCCGCCGCCAGCAGCACCGCGCGCTCGATGGTGTGCTGCAGCTCGCGCACGTTCCCCGGCCAGGCGTACTCCAGCAGCGCCCGCACGGCCTCGGCGTCGAAGCCGGTGAGCGGCTTGCGGTAGCGCTCCGCCTGGCGGCGGAGGAAGTGCCGCGCCAGCGGGGGGATGTCTTCCCTCCGCTCGCGCAGCGGCGGGAGGTGGATCTCCACCGTGTTCAGCCGGAAGAGCAGGTCCTCGCGGAAGCGCCCCTCGGCCACCGCCGGGGCGAGGTCCAGGTTGGTGGCGGAGAGCACCCGCACGTCCACCTTCCTCGTACGCGACGCGCCCACGCGCTGGAACTCGCCGGTCTGCAGCACCCGCAGCAGCTTGGCCTGCTGCTCCGGCGGCATGGTGCCGATCTCGTCCAGGAAGAGGGTCCCCCCGTCCGCCAGCTCGAAGGCGCCCGCGCGGTCGCTGCGCGCGTCGGTGAAGGCGCCCTTCACGTGCCCGAAGAGCTCGCTCTCGAACACCCCCTCGGCGATGGCGCCGGCGTTCACCGTCACCAGCGGCCGCTGCGCGCGCGGGGACGAGGCGTGGAGCCAGCGCGCCACCACGTCCTTCCCCGTGCCATGCTCGCCGGTGATGAGCACGTGCGCGTCGGAGGGCCCGATGCGCTCCATCAGGTGCAGCACCGGCTGCATGGCGCGGCTCTCGGCGATCAGCTCGGGGTAGCCGTCGCGCCGCAGCCGCCGGTTCTCCTGCTCCAGCCGCTGCGTCTGCCGCAGCGCGCGCCCCAGCTCCACCTGCGCCTGCAGGGTGGCGAGGAGGCGCGCGTTGTCCCACGGCTTCTCCACGTAGTCGCGCGCGCCGCGGCGCATGGCCTCCACCGCGCCCTCCACGCTCCCCCAGGCGGTCATCACGACGACGGGGAGCGTCGGGTCGGCCGCCTGCAGGGCGGGGAGGAGGTCCAGCCCCTCGCGCCCCGAGGTGGTGTCGCGGGTGTAGTTCAGGTCCATCAGCACCACGTCGAGCTCCTGGCCGCGCGCGGCGGCCAGCACCCCCGCGGGGGAGCCGGCGGTGGCGATCTGGTAGCCGGCGCCCTTGAGCAGCAGGCGGAGCGCCTCCAGCACGTCGGGCTGGTCGTCGGCGATCAGGACGCGGGGCGGGGCCTGGATGGACATGGACATCAGGATGGGTCTGGCGGATGCGATCGGCAACGTTCGGATGGGAGCCGGGCTGAGCCGGGCGGTTGAAACCGCGGCAACAACTTCCCGAAGTCCGCCTTCGCGGACTCGCTCACTCGGCTTCGTGGCCAACCCGTGCAACGGCTCGATCCGCGGCAGGAACGGCGTTCGAGCCTCCCTCCGGCCCAGAAGCAGAGCCGGTGCCCGAGGAGGCGCAGCAAAGCCGGCAAGGGAGTCCGCGAAGGCGGACTTCGGGCCGTTGTTGCCGCGAATTCATTCGCCTGGGCAATTCCGCCCGGCCCTGATCCCCCTACTCCGCCCGGAGCGCGATCATCGGATCGACGGAGGCGGCGCGGCGCGCGGGGATCCAGCTCGCGGCCAGGGCGACGAGGGCGAGCACCAGCGGCGTCCCCAGCAGCACCACCGGGTCGGTGGGCGCCACGCCGTAGAGGAAGGCGCGCGCGGCGCGGCCGGCCAGCAGCGCCAGCACCAGTCCGACCACGACGCCGATCCCCACCACGCGCAGCGTGCCGGCGAGCACGTGGCGGACGAGCGCCCGGCGCCCCGCGCCCAGCGCCGCGCGGATGCCGATCTCCCGCGTGCGCTGGCTCACCGCGTACGAGACCACGCCGTAGATCCCCACCGCCGCCAGCAGCAGCGCCAGCGAGCCGAAGCCGCCCAGCACTCCCGCCCCGATCCGCGCCGGGAGGAGCGCCACGCGGAGCTGCTGCCGCATCGTCACCGGCTCGGGGAGAGGGAGCACGGGGTCGAGCGCGTGCGCCGCGCGGCGCACCGGGCCGACGAGCTGCGCCGGGTCGCCGGCGGCGCGCACGTGCATCACCATCTCGTGGTCGTACATCTGGACGAAGGGAAGATAGAGCATGGCGCGCGGCTCCTCGCCCAGCGAGACGTACTTCGCGTTGCGCACGACCCCCACGATGGTGATGAAGGGCCCCGCCGCGCCGTTCATCGACACCCGCCGCCCCACCGCGTCGCCGCCGGGAAAGTTGCGGCGGGCGAAGGTCTCGTTCACCACCGCCACCGGCGGCGCCTGGGCCCGGTCCGCGTCGGCGAACTCGCGGCCGCGCAGCACGGCGATCCCCAGCGTGCGGAAGTAGTCGGGGGCCACCACGTCGAAGTTGGTGGCGCGGCGCGCCGCGTCGTCGCCCTCCAGCACGAAGCGCGTCTCCATGTTGTCGCCGTGCAGCGGCATCACCTGCTGCAGCGAGGCGCCCTGCACGCCGGGGAGGGCGCGGACGCTCTCCAGCAGGCGGCGGTAGAACTCGGGCCCGGTCGTGTCGTCGTAGCGCCCCAGGCGCAGGTCCACCGGCATCACCAGCAGCGGCGCGGGGTCGAAGCCGGGGTCGATGCGGCTGGCGTTGCCCAGCGAGCGCAGGAAGAGCGCGGCCACCGCCAGCAGCACCATGCAGAGCGCCACCTGCGCCCCCACCAGCGCGTTGCGCAGCCGCGAGCGCCGCGGGGCGACCGAATCTTCCTTGAGCGCCGTCACCACGTCGGGCGACGAGGCCCGCAGCGCCGGGGCGAGCCCGAAGACCACGCCGGCCAGCAGGGAGACGGCCAGGGTGAAGACGAGCACCTGCCGGTCCGGCGAGACGTCGAGGTACACCGGCGCGTCGGCGGGGATGAGCGCCGTGGCCGCGGCCAGCAGCCAGGAGGTGAGGAGGAGCCCCAGCGCGCCGCCCGCCACGGCCAGCAGCACGCTCTCGGTGAGGAGCTGGCGCACCAGCCGGGCGCGCGAGGCGCCGATCGCCAGCCGGATGCCGATCTCGCGGCGCCGGGCGGCGGCGCGCGCCAGCAGCAGGTTGGCCACGTTGGTGCAGGCGATGAGCAGCACCAGCAGGGTGACCACCTGCAGCGCGCCCAGCATGGCGGTGGCGCCGCCGCGCAGCTCCTCGGTCACGCCGCGCGCGTGCCCCACCCAGAGGCGGATGGGCTCGCGCAGCGCCGGGTCCTGCCGCGTGAGCGCGGCGGCCAGCACCGCCACGTCGGCGTTCGCCTGGTCGATCCCCGCGCCCGGCTTCAGCCGCCCCGCCACGTACACGCTCGACGCGCCGCGCAGGTCTCCGCCGGTGAGCGGCCCCATCTCCGCCATCGGCGCCCAGAGCTGCGGCGCGTAGCCGGGGAAGGGGTTGGCGAAGCCCTCGCGCGCCACGCCGACCACCGTGTAGGGGCGGCCGTTCAGGTTGATGGCGCGCCCCACGATCGCCGGGTCCGCCGCGAAGCGCTCGCGCCAGTAGCGGTGCGAGAGGACCACCACCGGGCTCGCGCCGGGGACGGAGTCGTCCGCCGGGCCGAAGAGGCGCCCCACGGCCGGCGTCACCCCCAGGGCGGGGAAGAAGTCGCCGGAGACGAGCTCCGCCTGCACCTTCTCGTTCCCCGCGCGCGTCTGCAGCGCCAGCACGGCGTTGCGCTCGGCCCAGAGCCCCTGGAAGGTGCGGGAGCGGCTCCGCACGAAGTCGAACTCCCGCCAGGAGAGCGGCGAGTGGCGGCCCCGGTACACGCGGGCGATGCGGCCGGGGTCGCGCGCGTCCACCGGGCGCAGCAGCACCGCGTTGGCCACGCTGAACACGGCGGTGTTCACGCCGATCCCCAGCGCCAGCGTCAGCGCCGCCGTCAGCGCGAACCCCGGCGCCCGCGCGAAGGCGCGCAGGGCGTAGCGAAGGTCGTTCAGGAGCGTTTCCATCGTTCGATCGAAAAAGGGATTAATGCCTGGTGCCTGGGTCCCTAGTGCCTAGTCCCTAGTGCCTAGTGCCCAGTGGGTCCGCGCGTGCCTCGAAATCGATGCGCACGCGGAAATACTGGGCACTAGGCACCAGGCACCAGGGACTATTCGGTTCGCAGCGCCACCATCGGCTCCACCCGCGCGGCGCGGCGGGCGGGGAGATACGACGCCAGCAGCGCCACCCCCGTGAGGAGGAGCGCGATGGCGGTGAAGGTCGCGGGGTCGCTCGCCGAGACGCCGTAGAGCGCGCCGCGCAGCACCCGCGCGAGCAGGAAGGCCGCGGGGACGCCGATCGCCAGCCCGAAGGCGGTCAGCCGCGCGCCGCGCCCCACCATCAGCCGGATCACGTCGCTCGGGAGCGCGCCCAGGGCCACGCGCACCCCCACCTCGTGCGTGCGCTGCGCCACGGTGTACGACATCACCCCGTAGAGCCCCACGCTCGCCAGCAGCAGCGCAACCAGCGCGAAGACGGCGAACATCGACCCGTAGACGCGCGACTCGAACATCCTGAGCCGCACCACCTCGGTCATGGTCTGCACGCGGGTGAGCGGGAGGTCGGGGTCGATGGCGCGCACCGCGGCGCGGACGGAGGGCGCGAGCGCGGCCGCGTCGCCCGGGGTGCGCACCACCATCGACAGCGTGCGCCAGGGCGACTGCGCCTGCGCCAGGTAGAGCTGGGGGAGGTCTTCGTCGTTCAGCTTGTGGTGCTTCACCTCGCGCGCGACGCCCACCACGGTGAACCAGGTGCTGTCGCTCGCCCCGAAGCGGAAGCGCTTCCCCACGGCGTTCGCGCTCCCCCAGACGCGCTCGGCCAGGATGCGGTTCACGATCGCCACCCGCGGCGCCCCCGGGCCGTCGCCCTCGCCGAACTCGCGGCCGGCCACGATGGGGATGCGCATGGTGGCGAAGTAGCCGGGGGTGGCGACGCCGCTCAGCGCCTCGGGGGCGCTCCCGGCGGGGTACTCCTTCCCCTCGGGGTAGAAGGTGCTGCTGCTGCAGCAGTCGGCCACCGGCAGGCTCGACACCGCCGCCGCGCCGGCGACGCCGGGGAGCGCGGAGATGCGCTCCAGCATCTGCCGGTAGGTGCGCGCGACGGCCGAGTCGCCCTCGTAGCGCGGCCCCTGCAGCGAGGTCTGCAGCGTCAGCACCCCCTGCCCCTGGAAGCCGGGGTCGACGGTGTGCAGCCGCAGGAAGGAGCGGATCATCAGCGTCGCCCCCACCAGCAGCACGATGGAGAGGGCGAGCTGCGCCACCACCAGCGCCGCCTGCAGCCGCCCCGCGCGGACGCCCGTGGTGCCGCGCCCGCCGTCCTTCAGCTCGCTCACCAGCTCCAGGTCCGACGCGCGCAGCGCCGGCACCAACCCGAACGCCAGCGCCGAGGCCACCGAGACGCCGAGCGTCATCAGCAGCACCCTGCCGTCGACCTCGAAGACCATCCAGAAGGGGAGGTCGGCCGGGAGCGAGCGGGCGAGCGCGTCGATTCCCCAGGTGCCCAGCAGCGCCCCCAGCGCGCCGCCCAGCAGCGCGATCAGCAGGCTCTCGGTGAGGAGCTGGCGGATCACCCGGCCGCGGCCGGCGCCCACCGCCAGCCGCACGGCGATCTCGCGGCGGCGGGTGGTGCCGCGCGCCAGCAGCAGGTTGGCCACGTTGGCGCAGGCGATCAGCAGCACGAAGCCCACCGCGCCCAGCATGATGAGCATCATCGGCCGCACCTGCCGCGAGAAGAGCTCGCGGTAGGGCTCCACCGCGCCCCCGCGCTGCGCGTCGGCGTCGGGGTAGCGCTCGGCCAGCTCCCGCGCCTTCGCCGCCGCGCGCGCCGAGGCCTGCTCGACCGTCACGCCGGGGGCCAGCCGCCCCAGCACCTGGAAGGTGCGCCAGCCGCGCGACGTCGCCCCCTCGCCGGGGTGGAGCGGGACCCAGAGCCGCGAGGTCTCGGGGAAGCGGATCCCGGGCTCCATCACCCCCACCACCGTGTAGGGCTCGCCGTTCACCATCACCTTGCGCCCCAGCACCTGCCGCTCGCCCCCGAAGCGGCTCTGCCAGAGGTCGTGGGAGAGGACCACCACCTTCCCGTCGCGCTCCTCCTCCGGGAGGAAGCCGCGCCCCAGCACCACCTTCACCCCCAGCAGCGGGAAGAGCGAGGCGCTCACGCGGGTGGCCGAGAGCCGCTCGGGCTGGTCGATCCCGCCCAGGTTCACCGTGGTGTTGTCGAAGGCCGCGGTGGCGCTGAGCGCGCCGCCCAGCGTCCCCCAGTCCTGCCAGTCGGGGTAGGAGAGGCTCTCGCGGCTGTCGCCGCGGCCGCCCGGGGCGATGCTGTAGAGCGACATCACCCGGTCGGGGTCGGTGAAGGGGAGGGGGCGCAGCAGCAGCGTGTTCACCGCGGTGAGCACGGTGGTGTTGGCGCCGATCCCCAGCGCCAGGCAGAGCACGGCGATCACGGTGAAGGCGGGGTCGGCGATCAGGCGGCGCACCCCGTAGCGCAGGTCCTGGAGGAGCGTGTCCATCAGGCCACCTCGAAGCCGTGGCGTTCCAGCTCGGCGGCCAGCGCGCTGCGCTCGTCGCGCACGATCTTCCCGTCGAAGAGGTGGATGGTGCGCTGCGCGTGCTCGGCGTAGCGCGGGTCGTGGGTCACCATGCAGATGGTGGCACCCTCGCGGTGCAGCTCGCCCAGCAGCTCCATCACCGCCTCGCCGTTGGTCGAGTCCAGGTTCCCGGTGGGCTCGTCGGCCAGCAGGATCGACGGCTTGCCGGCGATGGCGCGGGCCACGGCCACGCGCTGCTGCTGGCCGCCGGAGAGCTGCGAGGGGTAGTGCCGCATGCGGTGGCTCATCCCCACCTTCTCCAGCGCCTCGGCCACGCGCTCCTTCCGCTCCTGCGCCGGCATGCCACGGTAGGTGAGGGGGAGCTCCACGTTCTCGGCCACGGTGGCGTCGCCGATCAGGTTGAAGGCCTGGAAGACGAAGCCGATCTCGCGGTTGCGGATGCGCGCCCGGTCGGCGGCGGTGAGCCGCGAGACGTCGGTGCCGTTCAGCGTGTAGGTGCCGCCGGTGAGCGAGTCGAGCAGCCCTAGGATCGAGAGGAGGGTGGTCTTGCCGCTCCCCGACGGCCCGGCGATGGCCAGGTAGTCGCCGTGTTGCACGTCCAGGTGCACGTCGGCCAGGGCGTGGGTCTCCATCTCGTCGGTATAGAACACCTTGCTCACGCCTTCCAGGCGGATCACGGACTGGGTCTGGGTGGACATGGGGATCGCGGGTGCGAAAGTGCGAGAGTGCGAAGGTGCGAGAGGCCGCACCGACGGGTGGATCGACTGCCGGCGGTCGAGCTGCCGTAATACCGAATCCGGCAAACGAGTGCGTCCGCGGATCACGCGACGATGCGACTGAAGTCGCCGCTACAACCGCACACAGTCCGCCTTCGTGGACTCCAACGACCACAGGCTTTATTGCCGGATCCTTGTATGACCTGCGTAACACCCTGACGTCATCCTGAGGCCGGCCGCGCTGCAACCATCGATCAGAAACGACTTGCAGGCCGAAGGATCTATAACCGCGTCCGCACGTGAGGCGGCGAAGCGCGCTGGCTCTATCTCCGGATCGGCTACTTCAGCCGGACGCGGGGATACGACTCGTACTGCGACATGTCGGAGAGGATGAGCACGTCGCCGGGGCGGACGCCGCCGCGCACCTCGATGGTGCTGGCGCTGCCGCGGCCCAGGGTGACCATCACCCGCTCGGCCTCGCGGCCGCCGGGGAGGAGGCGGAACATGGCGAGCGACCCCTCCGCCTGCCCGTACGCCGGCCGGCCGACGTAGGTCACGTCGCGCAGCCGCTCGATCTCCACGGTGCCGTCCACGCTCAGGTCCGGCCGCGCGCCGCGGGGAAGGGCGCCGTCGAGCGCGACGTCCACCGTGACGGTGCCGTTCTGCGCGGCGGGGTCGATGCGCACCACGCGGCCGGCGACGACACCGTTGTGCGTGTCGACCTTCGCGGGCTGCCCCAGCGCCAGGTCGCGCGCCTGCGTCTCGGCGATGCGGAGCACGGCCTTCAGCCGGCCCGGCTGGACGACCTTGGCGAGGGTGGCGCCGCTCTGCACCCACTGCCCGAGCTCCACCGGCAGCTCCTGCAGCACGCCGTCCTGCGGCGAGCGCACCTGCATCGAGGCGATCTGCTGCTGGCTGAAGGCGGAGAGGCGGCGGAGCATCTCCACCTGCGCCTGCTGCGCGGCGAGCTGCTGCTGCAGCGAGGCGCGCTGCTGGCCCAGCCGCTGGCGCTCGACGGCCAGGCGGGTGCGCAGGTCCTCGGCGTTGTCGCGGGCGCGCGCCAGCTCCTGCTGCGAGATCATCTCGCGCTGCGCCAGCCCCTCGGCCGAGCGTGCCTGGCGGGCGGCCTCGCTGTACTGCGCCTGGAGCTGCGAGGCGCTCCCCTCCAGGCTCAGGAGCTGGCCCTGCAGGTTCACGCGCAGCGTGGTGAGGTCGGCCTCGGCGGAGCGGAGCTGGCGCTCGGCCTCCAGGGCGCTGCGCTCCACGTCGGGGTTGCTGAGGACCAGGAGCACGGTGCCGGCCGTCACCGTCGTGCCGGGCTGCACCCGCTTCTGCTCGACGCGCCCCTGCGTGACGGCGCTGATCCAGCGGATGTCCTGCGAGACCAGCGTCCCGGGCCCGCGGACCTCGCGCACCATCTCCCCGCGCCGCACGGTGTCGCGCCAGAGGGTGGCGTCGTCGACCGAGGGCGCGGCGGGGCGCACCTTCGCGAGCGCCACGGTGGCGACGGCGAGCGCGGCCACGCCGCCGGCCACGTACAGCCAGCGCTTCGACGCGCGGCGGTCAGTGCGCGGGATGTCCAACGGTGGCTCCCGCGGTGTAGCGTGGGCGGCCCTGCGCGCGGCTCGCGGAGGAGAGCTCGGCCAGGCGGAGCTCCAGCGTGGCGATGCGCTGCTCCAGCGCGGGGTCGCGCGGCGCGCGGCCGGCGGCGCGCGCGTCGGCGACGGCCTCCACCAGCGGCACCAGGCCGAAGCGCGCCGTGAACGCCAGCAGCGGAAGCACCAGCAGGCTGCTCCCCAGCCAGGCGACGGCGATCAGGGTGATGTCGGGATTGAGCATGGTTCCCTCGGGAGGGTGTGTCGAACGCGAACACCCTCTATCTAAAGGAAGGACCGTGCCGCAGATGAAGAATGCTTCAACTACACTTCTATCAACAACTTATGCTTATTCGGATGAAGCTGCGGGCGCAGCTTGCTGAGCGGTTGTGGGATTCCTCGTCCCATAAGCGGACACCTGCTCAGCATCTCTCACGCAGAGACGCAGAGACGCGGCGCGGGCTCGGCGAGTTCTCTTTGTCTCTGCGCAAAATGGTCTTTGGGCACGTGATGATCCCCAGCCCATCCTCCGCCGCCGCGTCGGCGCCGCGCGGTGAGGTCGACGTCACGTGGAAATCGACCGGCCCCGGCGAGCTCGTCGCCGGGGCCGGTCTCGTCCCAGGGGTGGGCGCGCCTGCGGCCGGGTCCGCTCACTCGCTGCACGACGTGGCGCCCGCGAGCTCCACGCGCGGGTCGATGCTGTCGGGGAGCGTCAGCAGGGTGCCGTCTCCGTAGATGCGGCCGCCGCGCAGCGACAGCCAGGGGCCGCCGCAGACCGCGGTGCCGCGGCAGATCCGGTCCTTCGCCGCCAGCTCGGGGACGGGGATGGTGACCAGCCGCTCGTGCGGCTTGTCGTAGGCCAGCAGCCCGTAGCCGCTGCCCACCCGCGCGGTTTTGCCGAGCCACACGTAGCGCCGGCCCACGACGATCCCTGCCACACCCCCGCGCCGGTACTGGGGCACGAACACGATGAAGTGCCGGCCACGTGCCGTGTCGACGGCCACCACGTTGCCCCGGAACGGGGCGATCCAGCCCAGGGTGCCGTCGCGCGCCTGGCAGTGCTCCTTCAGCCAGCTCGGCACTCCGCCGCGCTCCCAGCGGGGATGCATCGGCCCGTCGTGATAGCCGCGGCCGTGCTCGGCCACCCAGCGGGCTTCCTCCGCGAACAGGCGGATCACCTCGGGATCGTGCGCGCCGGCGTCGATCGAATCGGCCACGCGCTCGGCCAGCCGGCGTGCCCAGCGGCGCGTGGCGGGGCCGGGCACCGGCAATCCCTCCGGGAACCTCCCGCGGCGCGATGTCAGGTCGCCCCAGGCGCCGTCGTACAGGTACGAGTATTGGCCGCGGCCGTCGGGGCGCAGCACCGACAGGTCGATCCCGTACCCCTCCGTTCCGTCGTCGTACCCCACCAGGTACGGCTCGCGCACGCCGTCTCCGTCCACGTCCACGGCGCCGAACCCGAGCCGCCCGCGGGGCCATCCGCCGAACCCGGACAGGGAGGCGCTCCGGATGGTTCGCCGGGGCCCCTCGCCGCTGGCGAGGTAGACGAGGCGCGTGGGCCGCCTCTCGCCCGGCCCGGCCTGCACCAGCAGCGCCACCGCCCTCACGCCGCCCGGCGCGCCCAGTTCCACCGAGTCGACGACGCTCACCCCGGCCACGCGCCCGGCTACCACGGCGTATGGATCCGCATCGTGGGCGATGGAGTCGTAATCCGGCCCGGTGCGATGGCCACGCACCGCCGACACGGACTGCCGGGGCGGTGCCTGTGGCCCGGGCCGCTGGTGGAGCGTCGCGGGCGGCGAGATCGTTCTGGCGGTCTCTCGGGGCCATCCCAGGTACACGGCCGCCACGGCGATCGCGACCGTCACCGCCGCGCAGGCGATCGCCCGGGTACGGCGCGGGCTGGGTGAAGGGAGTGCGGGTGCCACGTCGGCAGCGTGGGTTGAATGAGGTCTGGAGGAGCCCGCCACACAAGCTAACACGGGCCGTCCGCGCGTCCAGCATCGCATGGAGAACGCCCCGGCCGCATCCGCAGCCGAGGCATTCTCATGTGTCACGCGGCCAGGCGCCGCTCCTGGTTCTAGTGGCGCGGCCCTCCCCCTTATACCAGATCCGGGGATAGCGTTGGTGCATCTCACCGACTCACGTGCTGACGCGATTATAGATCCTTCGGCCTGCAAGTCATTCCGCAGACGATGATTGCAGCATGGCCGGCCTCAGGATGACGTCGTTCGGTCGGGTTGCGTCAACACCAGGTGTTCAGGCGGATCTGGTATTAACCCTGGGCAGCCTGGTCACCGGGAATTTGCGAACACGGCCCCGGCGATGATGCGCGCCGGGGCCAATTAACATCACGAAGCGAAGAGCAGGGGAGCCGCTGGTCTCAATCCGCCGCGGCCGTCTCCACCGCCTCGGGCGCGCCGGGGTAGCCGTCGCCGGCGTAGCGGTAGTGCGGGGCGTAGGACTCGCCGTCGCGGAGCATGGTGCCCTTGTAGCGCATGTGCTCCTCGTGCACGCCGAAGTTGATGCGCTGCAGCTCGTCGATGCGCCGCAGGTCGTCCGCCGTGAGGTCCGGCAGGTCGCTGGCGGCGGCGAACTCCTCGAGCTGCTCGGCGTTGTAGATGTTGGGCAGCGTGGTCATCACCGCGGGGCTGGCGAGCAGCCACTTGAGCGCGGCCTGCCCGATCGTCATCCCCCGGCCCTCGTGCAGCCAGCGGAGCGCCTCCAGCTTCTTCAGCCCGTTGGTGAGCCAGGAGCGCGGACGGTGGCGGCGGTGGTCGTTCTTGGCGAACTCGGTGTCCTCCGTGTAGCGCCCCTCCAGCATCCCCGAGCTGTGGGTCACGCGCACCTGCAGGCCGGTGCCCGCCTCCTCGGCCGCGCGCGTCAGGATCTCGCCGGGGAAGGGCTCCAGCACGTTGTTGATGAGCTGCAGGTTCTTCGCCCCGCGCCGCTGGATCAGCTCCAGCCCCTCGAAGAGGTAGCCGTTCGACGGCCCCAGCGCGCCGCCCCACGCCCGGATCTTCCCCTCCTCCTGCAGCCGCGCCAGCGTCTCCCAGATGGCGTCGTCGGGGACGTGCTCCTCGTGGGCGTTGTGGTAGCTCACGATGTCGATCACCTCCGTCTTCAGCCGCTCCAGCGACTGCTCCACGGCGAAGCGGATGAAGGCCGGGTCGGCGTTGTGCGGGATCTCCTGCTGCCCGCGGCGGGCGTCGGGGTGCGCGTAGAAGTCGTAGCCCACCTTGGTGGTGATGACGACCTGGTCGCGCCGCCCGGCGAAGGCGCGGGCGAGCAGCTCGTCCGCGCGGCCGTTGCCGTAGGTGTCGGCGCTGTCGAAGGTGGTGACGCCCAGGTCGAAGGCGCGGTGCAGCATCGCCACGGCCTCGTCGTCGCTGAACTCGCCCCACCACCCGGCGGCCAGGGTCCACAGCCCGAACCCCACCTCGCTCACGGTGATGTCGGTGCCGGGATAGGTGCGGTATCTCATCGTGCCCTCCTGCTCAGGCGCGTACGGTACGTTCGGTCTCCATCGGCGCGACGCCGGGAGCTGATCGGAGCACGTCGCGCATGGGTAGAAAGGTCGGGCGAGAGGGCGGCGGGGGCAAGAGTGGCGATGGCGCCGTCGGGCTCCCCTCACCCTGGCGCTGCGCGCCGGTCCCTCTCCCAGACTGCGGGAGAGGGACGGAGGCTCGCTTCGCTCGCGACTCCCCCGGTGCGAGGCCAGGCGCGGTGCGTCGCCGAAGCTCCCCACGCTTCGCGCCAGTGGGGACTGGTGTGGTGCGCCACGCTTGCCGTCGCGCCTGACCGCCGCGCAGCGGCAGGGAGAGGGCCCGCCGTAGAAGCCGCGTCGCGCGACGGTTTCAGCAGTGCGAGCTCATCGCGAGCCCCAGTTCGGCGTCGACCAGGGGGGCGCGGTAGTCGCCGGTGAAGCAGGCCACGCAGTACGTCTCGCCGTTGTCGCGCACGCAGTCCACCATCCCCTCGGGGGAGAGGTAGCCGAGCGAGTCGACGCCCAGGTATTCGCGGATCTCCTCCACCGTCTTGTCCGAGGCGACCAGCTCCTCGCGGGTGGGCATGTCGATGCCGTAGAAGCAGGGCCAGCGCACCGGCGGCGAGGCGAGGCGGAAGTGCACCTGGGCCGCGCCGCACTCGCGCAGCATGGCCACCAGCGCGCGGCTGGTGGTGCCGCGCACCAGCGAGTCGTCCACCACCACCACCCGCTTCCCCTGCAGCACCTCGCGCACGGGGCTGAACTTGAGCCGCACCTTGAAGTCGCGCCCCGCCTGCGTGGGAGTGATGAAGGTGCGGCCCACGTAGTGGTTGCGGATCAGCCCCAGCTCGAAGGGGATGCTCGACGCCTCGGCATACCCCACCGCGGCCGAGTTCGCGCTGTCGGGGACGGAGATGACGATGTCGGCGCCGCCCTCCACCGGCCGCTCCTCCGCCAGCCGCCGCCCGAAGGCCCGCCGCGCGCGGTCCACCGTGCGCCCCCACAGGTGCGAGTCCGGCCGGGCGAAGTACACCAGCTCGAAGATGCACGGCTGCGGCTCGGCCACGTAGGGCCGCAGGCACGCCAGCGACTCGATCTCCCCCTCGCGGATGCGGATCAGCTCCCCCGGCTCCACGTCGCGCACGTAGGTGGCCTTCACGATGTCGAGCGCGCAGGTCTCCGAGGCCAGCATCAGCCCGCCGTCGGGGAGCGCGCCGATCACCAGCGGGCGGTAGCCGTAGGGGTCGCGCGCGGCGTAGAGCATGTCGTCGACCGTGGCCAGGATGCAGTACGCGCCCTCCAGGTGGGTGAGCGCGTCGGCGATCTGCGCGTCGGGCGTGGTCTCGCGGGAGCGGGCGATCAGGTGGACGATCACCTCGCTGTCGATGGTGCTCTGGAAGAGGGCGCCGTCGTCCAGCAGCCGGTCGCGGATGCTGTGGAAGTTGGTGAGGTTGCCGTTGTGGACCAGCGCCAGCGCGCCGGAGCGGTAGATCTCGCGGATCGGCTGCGCGTTCTTGAGCCCCGCGCCGCCGGCGGTGGAGTAGCGGATGTGCCCCACGGCGGTGTCGCCGCGCAGCTTGTCGAGCTGCTCGGGGGTGAAGACGTCGGAGACCAGCCCGGCCTCGCGCACGCGGCGGCTCTCGCCCGTGGCGCGGTCGAAGGTGGCGATCCCCGCCGCCTCCTGCCCGCGGTGCTGCAGCGAGTACAGCCCCAGGTAGGCCAGCCGGGCCGCCTCCGCGTTCCCCGAGACCGCGACGATTCCACACACGGTGCGCGTGATCCTGCTGCTGTTGGGTTGCTGACGGCTACGGGTACACCCGAACGATGATCGGGAGCCGCGGCGGGCCCTCTCCCTGCCGCTTCGCGGCGGTCCCTCCCCCAAAACAGCCTGGGGGAGGGACTTCGGCTCGCTTCGCTCGCGGCTCGTCCGGCGTGGGCTCCACCCGCGATGCGCTTCGGCAGCCTCGATGTTTGTCGCGCGCCGCGAGCCCTCGGCATAGTCCGCGAAGGCGGACTTCGTGCCGTTGCAGCGGCGGGTTTCCAACCCGTCGGGCGGCCGGTCCGGACCGGGACCTGTCCTACGCCCCGTGCTGCACCTCGGACTCGAGCGAGGTCTCGACGTCCGCCGCGGTGCCGTCCATCCGGCGGGGGATGGCGTTCTCGTAGATCTCCGCCAGCTCGGCGGCGGGGGCCTCGATCGTCGCCTCGCGCGTCTGCACGCGGAAGGTGCCGCGGCGCGCGCCGACGGTGCCGATGCGCTTCGCCGGCACGCCGTGGATCTCCAGCGCGCGCAGCAGCTCCGCCTCCTTCTCCGCCTCGCAGGAAAGCACCACGCGCCCCTGCGCCTCGCCGAAGAGCAGGGCCGCCGCCGGGAGGTCGTCGCCCAGCCGCACGCTCACGCCGAAGGGCTCGGCGCCGCCGGCGAAGGCGCTCTCCGCCAGCGCCACCGCCAGCCCGCCCTCCGCCGTGTCGTGCGCCGAGCGGACGAGCCCCGCGCGGATCGCGGCCAGCACGCCCTTCTGCAGCCGGCTCTCGACGGCCAGGTCCACCGCGGGCGCGTCGCCCGTCACCCGGCCGTGGATCACCTTGAGGTACTCGCTCCCGCCCAGCTCGTCGGTGTTGCGCCCGGCCAGGACGATGGCGTCGCCCTCCGCCTTGAAGGCGGCGGTGGTCACGTGCGCCACGTCGTCCACGATGCCGACCATCCCGATGGTGGGGGTCGGGTAGATGGCCCCGCGCGGGTTCTCGTTGTAGAGCGAGACGTTGCCGCCCGTCACCGGCGTCTCGAAGGCCTCGCACGCCTCGCCGATTCCGCGCAGCGCCTCGGCCATCTGGAAGTAGACCTCGGGCTTGAGCGGGTTCCCGAAGTTCAGGTTGTCCGTCACCGCACGCGGCAGCGCGCCGGAGCAGACCAGGTTGCGCGCCGCCTCGGCCACGGCGATCCGGCCGCCGCGGTAGGGGTTCAGGTAGACGTAGCGCCCGTTGCAGTCCACCGTCATGGCGATCGCCCGGTGCGTGCCGCGCAGCCGCAGCACCGCCGCGTCGCTCCCGGGGCCCACCACGGTGTTCGTGCGCACCGTGCTGTCGTACTGCTCGTACACCCAGCGCTTGCTGGCGATGGTGGGCGAGTCGAGCAGCCGCCGGAGCGTCCACGCGGGGTCGCGCTCCTCCCACACCGGCTGCAGCGTCGACGGGTCCCACGCCCGCAGCTCCGCGATCTCGGGAGATTCCACGCCCTCGCGGGTGTAGGTGGGGCATCCTTCGACGAGCGGCTCGCCGGGGATGTCGACGATGACCGTGCCGTTCTCGCGCACCACGTAGCGCCCGGTGTCCGTCACCCGGCCAATGGTCTCGGCGTCCAGCTCCCAGCGCCCCAGGATGGCGCGCACGTCGTTCTCGTGGCCGACCCTGGCGACCACCAGCATCCGCTCCTGCGTCTCGGAGAGGAGGATCTCGTACGGCGTCATCCCCGTCTCGCGCACGGGGACGCGGGTGATCTCCAGGTCGACCCCGCCCTCGCCGCGCGCCGCCATCTCGGTGGACGAGGAGACCAGCCCCGCCGCGCCCATGTCCTGGATGCCGACGATGTGGCCGCTCCGGATCAGCTCCAGCGACGCCTCCAGCAGCAGCTTCTCGGTGAAGGGGTCGCCCACCTGCACCTGCGGCCGCTTCGCCTCGCTCTCCTCCGACAGCTCGGCGGAGGCGAAGGTGGCGCCGTGGATCCCGTCACGCCCCGTCTTCGCCCCGACCGCCATGATCGCGTTGCCCACGCCGCTGGCGACGCCGCGGATCAGCTCGTCGGCCTTGAGCAGCCCGACGCACATGGCGTTCACCAGCGGGTTCCCCTCGTACGCGCCGTCGAAGTACACCTCGCCCGCCACGGTGGGGATGCCCACGCAGTTGCCGTAGTCGCCGATCCCCTTCACGCACCCGGCGAAGAGGTAGCGCACCCGGTCGCCCTCCTCGCCGTCGATCTCGCCGAAGCGCAGCGAGTTGAGCATGGCGATGGGGCGCGCGCCCATGGTGAACACGTCGCGCAGGATGCCGCCCACGCCGGTGGCCGCGCCCTGGTACGGCTCCACGGCGGAGGGGTGGTTGTGCGACTCGATCTTGAAGGCGACCGCGAGCCCGTCGCCCACGTCGATCACGCCGGCGTTCTCGCCGGGGCCCTGGAGCACCCAGGGGGCCTTCGTGGGGAGCTTCCTGAGGAGCGGGCGGCTGTTCTTGTAGCCGCAGTGCTCGCTCCACATGGCGCTGAACACCCCCA
>JBJMPM010000204.1:0-12975 GCA_045803205.1 Longimicrobiaceae bacterium | reverse complement strand
CGAGCCGGTGCCGATGTTCGACAGGTCCCAGTAGGTGCTCCCGAAGCTGTCCACCTTCCCCACGCGGAAGGCGTAGAGGTTGGGGAACCACATCATCCGCACCCCCGAGCCGGTGGCGGGAAGGCTCCCGCTCCCCGCGGTGCCGCGCACCACGAACGAGGCGTCGTTGTTGAGCCGGAGGAGGTTCACGCCGCGGCTGCTCACGGCGAGCACGGAGTCGTTCTGGGCGTGCGCGGGCGCGGCCATGGCAGGAAGCAGCACGCAGAACGCCGTGGCGATGCGCGGTGCGGTCTTCATGGGTCGTCGACGTGTTGGTGTGGGCCGGGTACCCGCGTGCTGAACGCGCCGGGTGGGCGGAGACAGCCGGGCTTCTGGACGGGGGAGCCGTCGAAAGAACCGTGGAAGTAGGCCGAATATAGCAGCCACCCGGCTCCGGGACAACCGTTCCTCGCGTTGTGCGCCGCGCGGCCGTAGCAGGCGCATCCTTTGGTCGCTCTCCGCAGCGTCCGCGAAGCCGATGGAGGATGGGGCTGCTGGACCCGATCGGGGAGCTCGGCGGCGCGGCCCGGCAGGCGAGGGCCGCTTCCATGCGCCGCGGCAGCGCTTCCACTCTCCGGCGAACTCCGTCACAGGCACACGTCGCGGCATCCGGAACCGGGAGAAAAGCGCTGCCAGCCCCTGAGGACCGTCGGAAAAAGATAGTTACACTTTGTCTGATCGACAGCGGATTCGACAAGGTGGTGCACTGGTGCCGCGCCCATCACGCCGCGGCGTTCACTGCAACATGAAATGGTTGCAGTCGAGAAAATCTCGATTACCTTGGGTGACCATCCCAATCACCACCCTGTTCCCCGGCAGCCTCGCCGGCCTTCCCCAACAACACTCCAGCCGGTCTCCACCCCCGCGCTCCGCATCCGGAGCGTCGGACCTCGTTCCGGTCCCACCTGAGAGGAGGTCTTCCGTGAAGCACCGTACCTCCACCGTGGTCCCCCCGCTGCTGGCGCTCGCCCTCGGCGCCTGCGCGGCGGACGCGCCCACGGCCCCGGCCGAGCCCCCCGCCTCGGCCGCCGCGAGGAGCCCGTCGCTGGCGGTGCAGGGCGAGCCGCTGGCGGCGCTCCGCACCGCCGTGAGCGACGCGGCCAGCCGCATCCTCCCCGCGCTCGGCGAGGGCGAGGCCCACGCGCCGCTCCGCGCGGCCCTCGCGCGCGCCGACCAGGCGCTCGCCTCCGACGACGCCGCGGCGCTCGCCGGCGCCCTGCGCGAGGCGC
Organism: Longimicrobiaceae bacterium; assembly: GCA_045803205.1. Taxonomy (GTDB): domain Bacteria; phylum Gemmatimonadota; class Gemmatimonadetes; order Longimicrobiales; family Longimicrobiaceae; genus Longimicrobium. The sequence continues at coordinate 11,707 of JBJMPM010000204.1, read as the reverse complement.
GCGCCGCGCTGGCCGCGGAGCGCGAGGCGATGGGCGAAGACGCCGAGGCTGCCCCCGACCTCGACGTGCTCCTGCTGCTGCTGGACGGCCTCGACACGGCGGTCCCGGCCTCCGTGGCCGGCCCTGCCATCGCCGTCGCCGAAGCGCCCTGAGCCGTCACCTACCCGACACCACCAACCCGATATCCAGAGCGATGAACCTGCCGAACTTCCTGCGCCCGGCCCCCGCGAGCCGCGTGTTCTGGCTGGCCGGCGCTGCCGCGGCGCTCTGGGCCGCCCCCGCCGCGGCCCAGACCTCCACCGTGATCTACGCCTGCTACGTGCCCGCGACGGGCACGGTGTACCGCATCAAGGCCACCGGGCTGGACGACAGCTGCAAGTCCCAGCAGCACGTGCAGTTCAGCTGGAACGAGACCGGCCCGCAGGGACCCGCGGGCCCCGCCGGGCCGACGGGACCGCAGGGCCCGGCCGGACCCACGGGCGCAACCGGTCCACAGGGCCCCGCCGGCCCGCAGGGTCCACAGGGTGAGACCGGCGCCACCGGCGCCACCGGCGCGACGGGTCCGCAGGGCCCCGCGGGACCGCAGGGCGAAACCGGTGCTACGGGCCCGCAGGGGCCACAGGGCGAGACGGGCGCCACCGGTGCGACGGGACCGCAGGGCCCCCAGGGTGAGACCGGCCCGCAGGGTCCGCAGGGGGTGAAGGGTGACAGCGGCGCGGTCGGGCCGCAGGGCCCGCAGGGCGAGACCGGCGCCACCGGCCCGCAGGGACCCGCCGGCGTCGTGTCGACCAACGCCAACGGTGCGTACGACCTGGACAACAACAACGGCTTCGTGTCCTCGGGGAGCTACGGCTCGGGGAACATCCCGACCACCGGCTCGGGAACGCGGATGATGTGGTACCCGCGGAAGGCCGCCGTCCGGGGGGGCCGGGTGACGGGCTCACAGTGGGACGACGGCAGCATCGGCTCCGGCTCGGCGGCATTCGGCGAGAACGCCCAGGCCAGCGGCTCGAACTCCTTTGCCGCGAACTCGTCCACCACCGCCAGCGGCGACCAGAGCGTGGCGCTGGGGAACAGCGGCACCGCGAGCGGCAGCCAGTCGTTCGCCTTCAACGGCACCGCCTCGGCGACGGGCGCCGTCGCCGTCGGGAGCGGCGCGCAAGCCACCGGCGACGACGCGCTGGCGATGGGCCCCAGCTCGATCGCCGGCGGGCTCGCCGCCATCACCCTCGGGCCGAGCATCGCCAACGGGAACTTCGGCGTCGCCATCGGGCTGCAGAACAGCGCCAGCGGGCAGTTCTCGGTCGCCATCGGGAAGAACGCGCGTACGGCCAACCGCCAGGGCTCGGTCGTGATCGGCGACGGCTGCGCCGGCTTCTCGTCGGACTCGGTCTATCCCACGGCCAACAACCAGTTCGTCGTCCGCGGCTGCGGCGGCGTGAAGATCTTCACCAACCAGGGGCTGACGGCGGGGGTGCAGCTGGCGTCGGGCGGGAGCAGCTGGAGCGTGGTCTCGGACCGCAATCGCAAGGAGAACTTCCTGGCGGTGGACGGCGAGGACCTGCTCCTGCGGCTGCGCGCGGTGCCGGTGAGCACCTGGAACTACCTGAGCCAGGACCGCTCCATCCGCCACATGGGCCCGATGGCGCAGGACTTCGCCGCCGCCTTCGGCCTGGGCGAGAGCGAGCTGCTGATCAACAGCCTGGACCTGGACGGGGTGAACCTGGCCGGCGTGCAGGCGCTCGAACGGCGCACCGCGCGGCAGCAGGCGGAGATCGACGCGCTGCGTACGGAGAACGCCTCGCTGCGGGCGGAGAGCCAGGCCCACGCGCGCGAGCTCGCCGAGCTGCGCGCGGCGCTGGCTCGCCTGGAAGCGGCGCTTCGCACCCCGGACCGCCGCTAGTGCGGGCATGGCCCCGGCATCGGGCCCATCCTGGCCCGATGCCGGCTCCAGCCCCCTGGAACCCCTCCCGACCGACACCTCCCAACCGATCCGACGATGAACCCTTCGAACCTCGTACGTGCGCCCGCCATGCGGCGCGTGCTCTGGCTGGCCGGCGCCCTCGCGGCGCTCTGGGCCGCGCCCGCCGCCGCGCAGACGTCCACCGTGCTCTACGCCTGCTACGTGCCCTCGACGGGCACGGTATACCGCATCAAGACCGGCGGGCTGGACAACAGCTGCAAGAACAACCACGTGGAGTACCGCTCGACCGAGACGGGTCCGCAGGGACCCACGGGTCCGGCCGGGCCGACCGGCGCCACGGGTCCGCAGGGTCCCGCCGGGCCCACGGGCGCGACCGGACCGCAGGGTCCCGCCGGTCCCACGGGAGCGACCGGGCCGCAGGGCCCCACGGGTCCCCAGGGTGAGACCGGCGCTGCGGGCGCGACGGGCCCTCAGGGCCCCGCCGGTCCCCAGGGCGCGACGGGCCCGCAGGGTCCTGCCGGTCCCCAGGGACCGCAAGGTGAGACCGGCGCCACCGGAGCGACGGGTTCCCAGGGCCCCGCCGGTCCGCAGGGTGAGACGGGTGCAACCGGCGCCACGGGTGCGACGGGCCCCCAGGGTGAAACCGGGGCGACGGGCGCAACCGGTCCGCAGGGCCCGCAGGGTGAGACCGGAGCCCAGGGAGCGCAGGGGGAGACCGGACCCGCCGGTCCCCAGGGGCCGCAGGGCGAGGTCGGGCCCCAGGGGCCGCAGGGAGAGATGGGTCCCCAGGGGCCGCAGGGGATCCAGGGTGACAGCGGCGCCGTCGGCCCGCAGGGTCCGCAGGGGGTGAAGGGCGACAGCGGTGCCGTCGGGCCGCAGGGCCCGGCCGGCCCGACGGGGCCCGCGGGCACCGTGACGACCAACTCCGCCGGCGCCTACGACCTCGGCAACACCAACGGCTTCCTGTCCGAGGGGAGCTACAACTCGGGCAACATTCCCGTGGAGGGCAGCGGTACCCGGCTGATGTGGTACCCGGGGAAGGCCGCTTTCCGCGCGGGCTCCATCAACGGCACGCAGTGGGACGACGCCAACATCGGCGAGTACTCCGTGGCGATAGGCCAGGACGTGCGCGCCAGCGCGGCCAACGCCGTGGCTTTCGGGCTGCGCTCCACCGCGGCCCAGCAGTCGTCGTTCGCCGCGGGCGAGGACAATACGGCCAGCGGCGCCGCCTCGGTGGCGCTGGGGTATCACGCCCACACCAACGCGCGGCAGGGTTCGTTCGTGTTCTCCGACCGCTCGGGGCTCGACACTATGCGTGCCGGCGTCAATCACTCGGCCAACTGGCGCGTCTCCGGCGGCTTCCGGATCTTCACCTCGAGCAACCTCTCCACCGGGGTGACCATCCAGTCGGGGTCCGTCACCAGCAACTGGGGGCAGAGCAACGCGGTGATCAGCACCAGCGTGGGCGCCTACCTGGGCACCGACGGCCTCTGGCACGACGCGTCCGACGTCAACCGCAAGTACCACTTCCTGGACGTGTCGGGCGAGGACGTGCTCGCCCGGCTGCGCGGCCTTCCGATCCGTACTTGGAGCTACCGGGTCGATCCGGCCAGCGTGCGGCACATCGGCCCCACCGCGCAGGACTTCCGCGCCGTCTTCGGATTCGGGCGCGATGCCACCACCATCGCGCCCATCGACGAGGGCGGCGTGGCGCTGGCGGGGATCCAGGCGCTGGACACGCGCACGCAGCGCCAGCAGTCGGAGCTCGCCGCGCTCCGGGCCGAGAACGCCGCCCAGGCGCGCGAGATCTCCGAGCTGCGTGCCGCGCTGGCGCGCATCGAGGCCGCGCTCGCCGTGAAGCCGTAGGCAAACGCAGGTCTCACGCAGAGAAACGCGGAGACGCAGAGAGAGCCACCGCGCCTCTCTGCGTCTCCGCGTTCTCCGTGAGCCACGGTCGCCGTTCCTGTCCGATCGATCTACCTTTGACCGAGCGAGGCTCTTTTCTCCCCCCGACCGGCGGCTGAACGCATGCGCCCCGACCTTTCCGATCTGCCCGGGCCGGTTTCGCGGGTCTGGCTGGGGATGGCCGCGGCCGCCGTGCTCGCCGCGGCCCCCGTGCAGGCCCAGCGCGCGCCCGCGTGGCCCGACGCGCTGCTCACCCGGACCCAGGCACTGGCACTTGTCCAGGGCCTGAACGCCGAGATCCTGGCCAGCCGCAGCGCGACCGCCGCGCTGGAGAAGTGGTGCGGGGACCAAGCCCTGGCGCGGGAGCCGCGCGTGGTGGCGGAGGTGGTGGCCGGCGAGCCGCGCGCGCCCACTCCGGAACAGCGCCAGCGGCTGCGGGCGGACTCCGGCGAGGTGGTGCGGTACCGCCGGGTGCGCCTTCGCTGCGGCGGCCACGTCCTTTCGGAGGCGGAGAACTGGTATCTCCCGGGCCGGCTGACGCCCGAGATGAACCGCGCGCTGGAGACCGGCGACACGCCCTTCGGGCGCGTGGTGGCTCCGCTGGAGCCCCGTCGGCAGACGTTCGCGGCCCGGCTCCTCTGGTCTCCGCTGCCGGAGGGGTGGGAGCGCTCCCGCCGTTCCGTGCCGCCCTGCCTGAGCCACGGCCCGCTGGCCATTCCGGGCGCGCTGTTCGAGCACCGCGCCCTCCTGCTCGGCCGCGACGACCGGCCCATCGCCGAGGTCCACGAAGTGTATCAGGGCGGGCTGCTGGCGTTCTCCCCGCCCGGGCCCTGCTGAACCGTTCGACGAATGGATGAGGAAAGCCCCCGCCCGGGTGTCCGGGCGGGGGCTTCGCCGTCCGCGCGGACGCGGCGGCCTGGGTCAGGGCTTCGCGGCCTGCGCCCGGAGCATCCGCTCGACCGCGTCGAGCCGCGCGCGCAGCTCGGCGTTCTCGCGCTCCAGGGTGGCGATGCGCGCCTCCGTTCAGCTACAGATTGCATCAGGACATTGATTGCTTGTTCTTCACTGTGTGACGGTTTGCCGTTGCAGGCTGATCCGCTTTACGCGAGGACGCCGAGACACGGAGAGGGGGTCACCGCGCCTCTCCGTGTCTCCGCGTCTCTGCGTGAGAGCTTTTGTCCAGGCCTGCGTGAGCGAACGATTACGGGTGCTCGCCGCGCTTTGACATTCGGATGGCCACGCGTTACGTTGCATGGCGTGATTATTGCAATCGCGCGCCGCCCACTCTCCCCCCGCAAGGGGCCGGCACCCCGATGACCTCCCGCGTCCTCGGCGTGATCCCGGCCCGCCTCGCATCGACCCGGCTCCCCCGCAAGCCGCTGCACCCCGTCGCCGGCAGGCCGCTCCTGGAGTGGACCTGGCGCAGGGTCCGCGACCTCGGGATCTTCGACGCCCTGGTCGTCGCCACCGACAGCCCCGAGGTCGAGACGGCCGCGCGCGCCTTCGGCGCCGGCGTGGTGCTCACGCGCGCGGAGCACCCGTCCGGCACCGACCGCGTGGCCGAGGTGGCGCGGCGCGAGGAGTGGCGCGGCTACGCGGTGATCGTGAACGTGCAGGGCGACGAGCCCTTCGTGCGCGGCGACCATCTCCGGTCCGCCGTGGACCTGGTGCGGGCCGGGTGGGAGGTGGGCACCGTCGCGACGCCGATCGCCTCGGCGGAGGAGTGGCGCGAGCCGGCGGTGGTGAAGGTGGCGCGGGGCGACGACGGCCGCGCGCTCTTCTTCTCCCGCGCCCCCATCCCGCACCCCCGCGACGCCGCGCCCGACTTCGCCGGCGGCGCGTACCTGCGCCACGTGGGCGTCTACGCGTACGCCCGCGAGGCGCTGCTGCGCTGGGTGGCGCTCCCCGAGGGCGCGCTGGAGCGCATCGAGAAGCTGGAGCAGCTGCGCGCGCTGGCCGCGGGCTTGAGCATCGGCGTGGCGGTGGGCGAGCCCGCCGAGGGCGGCATCGACACCCCCGCCGACGCGCTGCGCGCCGAGCGCATCATCCTGGAGAGCCTGGCACCCCCCGCCCTGGAGCGAGCATGAGCGCCCTGAACACCGCGCCCACCAAGTACATCTTCGTCACCGGCGGCGTGGTCTCGTCGCTGGGGAAGGGGATCGCCGCGGCCTCCATCGGCCGGTTGCTGGTGGAGCGGGGACTGCGGGTGACGATCCAGAAGTTCGACCCCTACATCAACGTCGATCCCGGCACCCTCTCGCCCTTCCAGCACGGCGAGGTGTTCGTGACCGACGACGGGGCCGAGACCGACCTGGACCTGGGGCACTACGAGCGCTTCGTGGGCGAATCGATGACGCGCTCGAACTCCATCACCACCGGGCGCATCTACCAGGACGTGATCAACAAGGAGCGCCGCGGCGAGTACCTGGGCGCCACGGTGCAGGTGATCCCCCACATCACCAACGCCATCAAGGACGCCATCCGCCGGCTGGCGCCCAACCACGACGTGGTGATCACCGAGATCGGCGGCACGGTGGGCGACATCGAGTCGCTCCCCTTCCTGGAGGCCATCCGCCAGTACCGGCAGGAGGTGGGGCGCGAGCACACGCTCTTCGTGCACCTCACCCTCATCCCCTACATCGCCGCGGCGGGGGAGCTCAAGACCAAGCCCACGCAGCACTCGGTGCGCGAGCTGATGGAGATCGGGATCCAGCCCGACGTGCTGATCTGCCGCGCCGAGCGCCCGGTGAGCGCCGAGATGCGGCAGAAGATCGCGCTCTTCTGCAACGTCGACATGCAGGCGGTGATCGAGGCGCGCGACGTGGAGACCATCTACGAGGTGCCGCTGGAGTACGCCCGCCAGCGGCTGGACGACCTGGTCTGCCAGAAGCTGGGGCTGGAGAGCGAGCGCCCCGAGATGGAGGAGTGGCGCCGCCTGGTGGAGCGGGTGAAGGCGCCGCGCGCCGGCGAGGTGCGCATCGCCGTCGTCGGGAAGTACGTGGCGCTGGTGGACAGCTACAAGAGCGTGCAGGAGGCGCTGATCCACGGCGGGATCGCCAACGACGTGAAGGTCAGGATCGACTGGCTCAGCTCCGAGGACTTCGAGCACGGCCAGAGCGCCGACAGGCTGCGCGGGTACCACGGGCTGCTGATCCCCGGCGGGTTCGGGGTGCGCGGGGTGGAGGGGATGCTCTCGGCCATCCGCTGGGCGCGCGAGAACGGGCTCCCCTTCTTCGGCATCTGCCTGGGGCTGCAGACGGCGGTGATCGAGTTCTCGCGCTCGGTGTGCGGCATCCAGGGCGCGCACAGCGCCGAGTGGGACGAGAAGACGCCCGACCCCGTCATCTGCCTGATGGACAGCCAGCGCAAGGTGACCGACCTGGGCGGCACGCAGCGGCTGGGGGCGATGACGGCGCGGCTCAAGGCCGGGTCGCGCGCGGCGGAGATCTACGGCGCGCAGGAGATCAGCGAGCGCCACCGCCACCGCTACGAGGTGAACAACGACTACCGGGAGATGCTGGAGGAGAAGGGGCTGCGCATCAGCGGCCTTTCGCCCGACGGCAACCTGGTGGAGATGATCGAGGTGCCGAGCCACCCCTGGTTCGTGGCCACGCAGGCGCACCCGGAGCTGAAGAGCCGCCCCGACCAGCCGCACCCGCTCTTCGCCTCCTTCGTCGCCGCCGCCGTCAAGCGCCGCGGCCCCGTCGCGCAGCCGGAGCCCGCGGACGCGCGCCCGGCGCGCGCGGAGGCGGCCGCGCTCGCGGGGGACTGAGGCAGGGGGAGGTGTGGCGGCAGGGCGATTGAAATCGCGGCAACAACGGCCCGAAGTCCGCCTTCGCGGACTCCCGCGCCGCAGGGGAGGGGGATGAGCAAGGCCCAGGGGAGCCGCGCCGGTTCCGTTGACGCAACGGCACCCCGATGACGTCATCCTGAGGACGGCCGCACCGGCGTTGCGGAGTGACGAAGGACCGCAGTCCGAAGGATCTATAGCCGGCGCAGCAACACAGTCGGGGAAGGGCGGGCGAGGGCAGAGGTGGGCAGGGCGAATGAATTCGCTGCAACGACCACACGAAGTCCGCCTTCGCGGACTACCGGCCGCGGGGTGAACGAGAGTGGGTGGCGCGCGATCGGCCCGGGCGCGGCCGAGGCGAGGGAAAGGCATCGCGGGTCAGGTCCACACCGGGCGGCGCGAAGCGCCAGGGAGAGGGCCCACCCGCGGCGCGAGAGAAGATCCGATGACGGCGAGCGAATGAGCGTGGACGCGACATCGACAGGCATCGCAATGGCAGAGGCGACGGAGACGGCGGAGGTGGCGGGGCTCTTCCGCCTCGGCGGGCCGTTCTTCGTGATCGCCGGGCCGTGCGTGCTGGAGAGCGACGCGCTCAACCTCACGGTGGGCGAGGCGCTCGCCCGGCTGGCGGACGACCTGGGGCTCCCGGTCGTCTTCAAGGCCAGCTTCGACAAGGCCAACCGCTCCTCCCCCGGCTCCCCCCGCGGCCCCGGGATGGACGAGGGGCTGGAGAAGCTCGCCCGCGTCCGCGCCGCCACGGGGCTCCCGCTGCTCACCGACGTGCACCTGCCGGAGCAGTGCGCCGCCGCGGCCGAGGTGGTCGACGTCCTCCAGATCCCCGCCTTCCTCTGCCGCCAGACCGACCTGCTGGTGGCCGCCGGCGCCACGGGGCGGCCGGTGAACGTGAAGAAGGGGCAGTGGATGGGGCCCGCGGAGATGCGTGGAGCCGCCGCCAAGGTGCGCGACGCCGGCGCCACCGGGGTGGCGCTCACCGAGCGCGGCACCTTCTTCGGCTACGGGAACCTGGTGGTGGACATGCGCTCCTTCGCGCTGATGCGCGAGGCGTGCGGGGCGCCGGTGGTGTTCGACGGCACCCACTCGGTGCAGCGCCCCGGCGAGGGCGCGGGGGTCAGCGGCGGCGAGCCGCGCCACATTCCCGCGCTGGTGCGGGCCGCGGTGGCCGCCGGCGCCGACGCGCTCTTCCTGGAGACGCACCCGGAGCCGGCCCGGGGGCTGTCGGACGCCACCAACATGCTCCCGCTCGCCCGGCTGCGGCCGCTGCTGGAGCAGGTGCTGGAGCTGCGCGCGGCCGCCGCGCCCTTCGCCTGGGAGGCGGGCGCGCGTGCCTGAGCCCATCGCGCCGGCGCTGGCGAGGCGCATCCGCCTGGTGGTGCTCGACGTGGACGGGGTGATGACCGACGGCGGCATCTACCTCGGGGCGACGGAGGGCGGCGAGCCGGTGGAGCTGAAGCGCTTCGACATCCAGGACGGGTTGGGCGTGCGGCTGCTGCAGGAGGCGGGGATCCAGGTGGCCATCGTCACCGGCCGCGAGAGCCACGCGGTGCGCATCCGCGCCGAGGAGCTGTACGTGACCGAGGTGCACCAGGACCGCACCGCGGCCAAGCTGGGCACCGTGACCGCCATGCTGGAGCGGCTGGGGATCGGCTGGGAGGAGACCGCCTTCATCGGCGACGACCTCCCCGATCTCTCCCTCCTCCGCCGGGTGGGGCTCCCCGCGGTGGTGGGGAACGCGACCTCCGACGCGCGCGCCTGCGCCGCCTGGGCCGCGGAGAAGCACGGCGGGCGCGGCGCGGTGCGCGAGTTCGCCGAGGCGCTGCTCACCGCGCGGGGCGAGTGGGCGGAGCGGGTGGAGCGATACGTGGCCGACCGCGAGGCCGGCGTCTCCCGGAGGGCCGGATGACCGCAACCATGGCGCCACCGGAGGAACTGGCGACCCTCTCCCTGGCGGAGGCGCTGGAGCGCGCGCGCCGGGTGATCCGCCAGGAGGCCGCCGCCGTGGCCGCGCTGGAGACGCGCATCGGCCACGACTTCGCGGGGGCGCTGGAGGCGATCCTGGCCGGCTCGGGGCGGGTGATCGTCTCCGGGGTGGGGAAGAGCGGGATCGTGGCCCGCAAGATCGCCGCGACGCTCACCTCGACGGGGACGCCGGCCACCTTCCTCCACCCGGTCGAGGCGGTGCACGGCGACCTGGGGATTGTGGGCGAGGGCGACGTGGCCATCCTCCTCTCCCGCAGCGGCGAGACCGAGGAGCTGCGCGGGCTGGTGGAGTACCTGGGGCGGATGGGGGTGCGGCTGGTGGCGATGACGGGGCGGCCGGACTCGTCGCTCGGCCGGCAGTCGGAGTTCGTGCTCGACTGCTCGGTGGCCGAGGAGGCGTGCCCGCACGACCTGGCGCCCACCTCGTCGACCACCGCCGCCCTGGCGATGGGCGACGCGCTGGCGGTGGCGCTCCTGCTGCGCCGCGGCTTCGGGCGCGAGGACTTCGCCCGGCTGCACCCGGCCGGCTCGCTGGGGCGGCGCCTGATCCTGCGCGTGAGCGACGTGATGGTGAGTGCCGACCTGCCGCTGCTGGGCCCCGGGGCCACCATGCGCGAGTGCGTGGTGCTCCTGGCCGAGCGCCGCGGCACCGTGGCCGTGGTCGACGCGGAGGGGCGGCTGCTCGGGGTGGTGACCAGCGGCGACCTCACGCGGCTGATGGAGCGGGAGGAACACTTTTTTACGATCACCGTATCCGAGATCATGACGCGCCATCCCAGGACCGCCGAGCCCGACCACCTCGCCGCCGCCGCGGTGGGGGTGATGGAGCGGCACGGGGTGATGGCGCTCCCCGTGGTCGACGAAGAGAGCCGAGTCGTGGGCATGGTGCACCTGCACGACCTGATGCGCGCGGGGGCGGTGTGATGGAGATGCGGATGGAAGCCGGTGCGCGTGTCCGCGGCCGCGGCGCCCTCTCCCTGCGCCTGAGAGCGCAAACCCTCTCCCGTACCGGGAGAGGGGGCGGCCTCGGCCAGGGCGAGCCCTGCGACCGGTCGTGCCGCGGCAGACGCGGCGCGGCCGGTTCGGGTGGCGCAGGCGACGGGGCATTCAACCTCTCCCGGAACGGGAGAGGTGGCGAGCCTCAGCGAGCCGGAGAGGGCGCTGAGCCGGCGCGATCGACGAAGCGTGCCGCGCGGGCGCTGGCCGTCGCCGCGGCGCTGGCGGCGCTCGTGGGGTGCAAGGCGCCGCCGCCGGGGGTGCCCGTGGCCGACGTGAGCTCCAACCAGGTCACCGTGGGGATGAACCTGAAGATCACCGAGGAGGGCCGCATCAAGGCCGACCTGTTCGCCGACACCGCCGTCACCCCCATGGGCGAGACGCGCAGCCAGCTCACGCGCGTGCGGCTCACCTTCTTCAACCCGGGGAAGGCGCCGAGCAAGCTCACCTCGAAGACGGGCGAGTACGACCAGGAATCCGGCGAGATGACGGCGCGCGGCAACGTGGTGCTCATCACCCCGGGCGACAAGGGGATGCGCACCATCAAGTCCGAGGAGCTGCACTGGGACCAGAAGGGCGACCACGTGTGGAGCGAGAAGCTCACCACCATCGTGGAGAACGGGCAGACGCTGATCAGCAAGGGCGGCTTCACCTCCAACGCCGCCTTCACCAACGTCACCGGCCGCGACGCGGTGGTCACCGGGGTGAAGGTGGGAAGCGGGGGGATCACCTTCTGATGAAGCGCCTCTCGCTCCTCCTGGCCGCGCTCCTCGCGCTCGCCGCCCCCGCCGCGGCGCAGAACACCTGCACGCTCGTGCGGCAGGAGGGGAGCTGGTCGTCCATCGGCGACCCCGCCAACCGGGTGATCTCGGCGCAGGGGCCGCTGCTGGTGACCTGCAGCAACGGCGAGGAGCTGCGCGCCGACAGCGCGGTGCTGTACCAGGCGCAGAACGAGGTCTATCTCTACCGCCAGGTCGATTACCAGGACCCCGGCAAGTCGCTCACCAGCGACAACGCCATCTACAACAGCTCCACCGGCCGGCTGTACGCCACGGGGAACGTCGTCTTCACCGACAAGAACCAGGGGAGCACCC
>JBJMPM010000199.1:0-20489 GCA_045803205.1 Longimicrobiaceae bacterium | reverse complement strand
CTGACTCCGTTGACTCCGGGTGATCCCATTCCCGTCGATTGGAATGCACGTCCAATCAGCCGGAACGGGATCAGGCCGGGACGGCCACCCGCTGCCCGCCCGTGGGCAGCCCGGTGCGTCCGTGCAGGTGCCGCAGGTACTCCACCGTGGTGGGAAGCTCGCGGCAGAGCCGCTCCTGCTCGGCCCGGATCCGCGCGAACGTGGCCTTCGCCTCGGCCACGGCGCCCGGCCGGTACGCGGTCCGCGGCTGCGGCTGGTCCGGGAGGAAGCCCATCCCCGCGTAGACGCAGTAGTAGCTGCCGTTGGTCCAGAACTGGTGGAATTCGTTGTCGAAGCGCCCGTAGTAGTCGCTCTCCGAGGTGAACGGCGGGTTCACCGGGAGCCCGCTCTTGTACAGGTCGATCTTCTCGCGGATGCGGTCGCTCAGCACCAGCTCGTGCTTGTTCGCCAGCCAGAAGGCCGAGTCGTCGCGGTCGCTGTTGAAGTAGTGCGACTGCACGAAGTCCTTGCAGTCGTCGAACATGAACTCGATCTCGCGGTTGAACGAGTCGACCAGCCCCTGGTTGATCGGGAGCACCGGGAAGTGCTTCGCGAGCTGGTAGATGGCCGCGGTGATGAAGTAGATCCCCGTCGACTCCAGCGGCTCCAGGAAGCACGACGACAGGCCGATGGAGACGCAGTTCTTCACCCACGCCCGCCGGTTGCGGCCGGTGCGGAAGCGGATCCGGTTGAGCTCGGTCTTCTCCGGGTCCAGCTTCCAGAGCGCGCAGAAGTCGCGCGCCGCCTCGTCCTCGGTGGCGAACCTGCTGGAGTAGACGTAGCCGGTCCCGAAGCGGCCGAGCATGGGGATCCTCCAGGTCCACCCGCTCTTCATGGCGATCGCCGAGGTGTACGGCTCGATCCCGTGCCGCTCGTCGTCGTGCGCCACGGGGTGGGCCACGGCGCCGTCGCAGAGGAGCTGGTCCTTCATGTCGATGAAGGGCTCGCCGAGCGCCTGGTTGATCAGCAGGCCCTTGAACCCCGTGCAGTCCACGAAGAGGTCGGCCTCCACCCGCCGGCCGCCCTTCGTCGCCACCGCCGCGATCTCGCCCTGCTCGTTCAGCTCCACGTCGCGCACCTCGTCCAGCACGCGCACCACGCCCCGGGCCGTCGCCCAGCGGGCGAGGAAGTCGGCCACCAGGTGGGCGTCGAAGTGCCAGGCGTGGGGGATGGCGTTGCGGCCGTCGAGGTGCTTGGGCGCGCGCTTGGCGTCCATCACCGGCACCTGCGGGAAGCAGGCGTAGTCGAAGGGCTGCCCCCGCCCCTGCGTCAGGTGGTACCAGTACTGGGGAAGGTGCACCCCGTCGACGTAGGGGAGGATGCCGAAGGGGTGGTAGAAGTGGTTCTCCCCCTCCCCGGGCGCGCGCTTGCGCCAGTTGACGAACTTCACCGCCGTCTTGAACGCGCCGTTCACCTCGCGCATCCACTCGTCCTCGGGGATCCCCAGGAAGTCGAAGAAGACGCCCTGGAGGTTGGGCACCGTCGCCTCGCCCACCCCGATCCGGGGGATGGACGGCGCCTCCAGCAGCGTGATCTGCACGCGCTCTCCGAAGGCGCGCACCAGGTACGCCGCCGTCATCCACCCCGCCGTGCCCCCGCCTACGATGAGCACGTTCTGCACAGGTCCAGCAGTCATGGCAAACTCTCAGGTTCGATGTGGGCTGTAGTCGTGACTCAGGCTGCCGATCCGGTCCAGAGTCCCGCCGCGCGCGGCGGAACGGTGCTGCGTGCTTGACGGGGCCCCGGCCGCGAGGTTCGGGCTCCCCCCGTGCGGCCGCGGCGCGGCACATGCCGGGCGCGCGCGGGCGGGGGGCTCCCGGCCGGTGCGCCTGCGCCGGGGCCGGACCCGCGCGGGGCCGTGAAGAGGGCGGGCCATCATTCGTCCAGGTTCAGGAGCACGCCGACCTCGGCCCCCTGGTGCGTGTTCACCAGCCCGCCCGCGCGCCCCGCCGGCTGCATGCGCAGGAAGGCGCCGCCGAAGTGGCCGCCGAAGACGAAGAGCCCCCACACCATGTCGTGGGGCCCGGCTCCCTCGTCCCCCCGCTGGAAGCAGTACGGCACCGTCTCCAGGTATTCCTGGACGATCCAGTCGCCCTCGTGGAGCGCGCGCTCGATCACCGCGCGCCACTCGGCGTCGCTGCGGAACCTCCCCACGTGCACGTAGCGCCCGCCGATGGACGAGGCCTTCTTGAGCACCAGCTCCTCGCGGTGCTCCGGCAGGTCGTCGGGAATGCGGATGCGGCGCCCCGCGCGGGTGGCGACCCCCCGCCGCACGAGCCGGGTCCACGGGACGTGGCGGTGGATCAGCTCGCGCTCGGCCTCGGTGAACTCGTCGGTGTCGGCGTATTCGGAGACCAGCGCCAGGTTGCGCTTGTCGCTCATCAGCCAGCCGACGGAGCCGCTGAACAGGTTCACGCGCCCCATCTTGAAGGAGCGGAAGGGGAGACTGAGGTCGTCGACGCGGCTGCCGTCGTGGAACTCCGCCAGGGCGTGCACGCGGTGCCCGTGCAGGGTGAGCCCGCCCTCCTCCTCCACCAGCTCGTCGGCGCCGCAGACCAGCACCCGCCCGGACCGGGCGATCCCGCCCTCCTCCAGCACCCGGCGGAACTCCCGCTCGTACAGCTCCGGCGAGTGCAGGGCGACCTGGCGCGGCTCGTTGGGCCGCACGATCATCCCCAGGTTGAAGTCGCCGCCCCGCCACGCCCCGCTGCGGGCGGTGTCTTCGACCACGTGGCGGAAGAAGGCCCGCAGCGTTCCCGGCGGGCTGGCCCGGAGGCCGCGCTCGGCCAGGAAGCGCGAAGTGGGGGCGGCCTCCAGGACCAGGTCGCCCACGGCGTCCACCTGGATCCCGCCCAGGGAGCTCCCCGCGTTGTACTCCACCAGCTTGAGCCCCCCGGCGGTCTCGATGTAGTCGCCCCGCGAGGGCGCGGCCTCGACCCCGTCCGGCTCCTCCAGGAGGATCGCCACCAGGTCCTCGTCGGCGACGAAGGTCGCGAAGTCGGGGTCGGCGAACGGGTGGGCGACGGCGTAGAAGGCCGCGATCTCGGCCGGGTCGTTCAGGAAGAAGCGCCCGAGGAAGTCCTTCATCAGCCGGTCCACCCCCAGCGCCACCGCCTCCAGCTCGCGCCGCCGCGCGGCGTCGACGAAGAGCGGCCACGGCTGCAGGGAGAGCTTGCCGAGCCACTCCACCTCGTACATCGACGCGTAGCTCGCGCGCGCCCGGCACTCGGGGTGGCTCGCCGCGTACTCCAGGTAGTCGCCGTTCGCCTCCGCCCAGCGGGCGTGCACCGGCTTCGCCTCGGCCAGCCCCGGGATGGTGTCGCCGCCGCCGGCGGGAGGCGCGTACGGCTCCGCCGCGGCCGCCCGCGGGGGGAGGCCGGTCTCCGGCTCGGCGACGGCGTTCAGCGGGCTCATCGGCGTCATTCGTCCAGGTTCAGGAGCACGCCGACCTCGGCGCCCTGGTTGGTGTTCACCAGCCCGCTCGCGTTCCCCGCCGGCTGCATGCGCAGGAAGGCGCCGCCGTAGTAGTCGCCGAAGACGAAGAGCCCCCACACCATGTCGTGGGGCCCGGCCCCCTCGTCCCCCCGCTGGAAGCAGTACGGCACCATCTCCAGGTACTCCTGGACGATCCAGTCGCCGTCGCCGAGCGCGCGCTCGATCAGCGCGCTCCACTCGGCCGCGGTGCGGAACTTCCCCACGTGCACGTGGCGCCCGCCGATGGACGACGCCTTCTTGAGCACCAGCTCCTCGCGGCGCTCCGGCAGGTCGTCGGGGATGCGGATCCGCTGCCCCCCGCGGTCGACCACCCCCCGCCGCACGAGACGGGTCCAGGGGATGTGGCGGTGGATCAGCTCGCGCTCGGCGTCGGTGAACTCGTCGGTGTCGGCGTATTCGGAGATCAGCGCCAGGTTGCGCTTGTCGCTCAGCAGCCAGCCGATGTGGCCGCTGAACAGGTTCAGCCGCCCCATCTTGAAGTAGCGGAAGGCGAGCCGGGTGTTCTCCACGGCGCCCTCGTGGAACTCCGCCAGGGCGTGCAGCGGGTGCCCGAACAGGGTCAGCCCGCCGCCCTCCTCCACCAGCTCCTCGGAGCCGCAGAGGAGCACCCGCCCGGACGGGGCGATCCCCCCCTCCTCCAGCGCCTTCTGGAACTCCCGCTCGTACAGCTCGGGCGAGTGCAGGGCGATCCGGGCCGGGGTGCCGGGCCGGATCATCATCGCCAGGTTGAAGTCGCCGCCCGGCCACATTCCGCTGCGGACGGTGTCGTCGATCACGTGGCGGAAGAACGCCCGCAGCGTTCCCGGCGGGCGCGCCCGGAGGCCGCGCTCGGCCAGGAAGCGCGCGTTGGGGGCGGCGGCCAGGACCAGGTCGCCCACCGCGTCGGCCTGCAGCCCGCCCAGGGAGCTCCCGGCGTTGTACTCCACCAGCTTGAGCCCCCCGGCGGTCTCGATGTAGTCGCCCCGCGAGGGCGCGGCCTCGACCCCGTCCGGCTCCTCCAGGAGCATCGCCACCACGTCGGCGTCGGGGGTGAAGGTCGCGAAGTTCTCGTCGGCGACCGGGTTGTCGGCGGCGTAGAAGGCCGCGATGTCGGCCGGGTCGTTCAGGAAGAAGCGGGCGAGGAAGTCCTTCAGCAGCCGGTCGACCCCCCGCGCCACCGCCTCCAGCTCGCGACGCCGCGCGGCGTCGACGAAGATCGGCCACGGCTGCAGGCGGAACTTGCGGATCCACTCCACCTCGTACATCGACGCGAAGCTCGCGCGCACCCGGTACTCGGGGTGCCGCGCGGCGTGCTCCAGGTAGTCGGCGTTCACCTCCGCCCAGCGGGCGTGCACCGGCTTCGCCTCGGCCAGCCCCGGGATGGCGGCGCCCCCCCCGCCGCCGCCGGGCTGCGCGTGCGGCTCCGCCACGGCCGCCCGCGGGGGGAGGCCGGTCTCCGGCTCGGCGACGGTGTTCAGCACGCTCATCGGCAGGCTTCGGGTCGACGGATCAGGGTGACGGCAGGGGGACGGGGCGCCGGGCCCCGTGTGCCCCGCGGCGCGGCGAGCGCCAGGTGACGGAACCTCATCGGTTCGTCTCTCCGTGCCGGCGGACGGGGAGGCGGTGCATGGACGCCTAGACCCCGGCCCCGGCGACGTCTTCGCTCACGATGCGGCCGACCGGCACCCGTTCCCCGGGCGCGGTCCCCGCCTCCGCGTGCGCGGGGCACTCCGCTCCGGCGGCCGGGGCCGACGCGGCGTGGTGCGGGCACCCGGCCGCGGCGGCCGCGCGGGCCTCGGAGTCGGCGGCCGCGCGAGGCTCGGGGTCGGCCGCCGCGCGGGGTTCAGCCTCGGCGCGGCCGGCGGCGGCGGGAGACGGCTCCTCGCCCTGCCGCAGGCCGAAGCGGACCGCGGCGGCGTGCACCTGCTCCGCCAGCGCGGCGGGAACGGTGTCGCCGAAGGCGGCCAGGTAGATCTCCATGGTCTCCCGCCCGTCCTTCAGGAAGGCGAAGTCGGTGGGCACCATGTGGCGGATCCCCAGCAGCGGGAGCGGGCTGCGCAGCGGGCGGAAGTGCTCGTTCCAGAGCCCGCCCTTGTCCGGCGGGCCGGGGTGGAACTCGCCGATCATGATCCCCTCGCGTGCGTAGAGCAGCTTCAGGCGCTCCTGCGCGCCCTCGATCACCCGCCCCATGGCCGACCTCGGCACGTCGGGGAAGATCATGTTGATGCTCTTGTACTGGGCGTCGCGCCCGGAGACCGGCTCCAGCTCCAGGAACCAGTCGCGGTAGCGGCGCGCCACGCTCTCCACCTGGTCCACGTCCAGGTCGGCGCCGGGGCAGACGGTGTAGAAGATCGTCCCCCGGGCCAGGGCGGGGCGCACGAACGGGCACACGGGCCCGGTGCGCCCCAGCTCCGGGTGAGGCTTCGTCAGGTAGGCGCGGGCCCAGTCGACGATCCGGCGGATGGTGTCCAGGTGCTCCCGCACCCCCTCGGGCGCGGGGTCGGCCTCCAGGTCCGACAGCTCGGCCAGCCAGCAGCGTGGGTCCTTCTCGTAGGTAAGCATGGTCCACTCTCGCTATCGGTTCCCGGCGCCCGCCGCTCCCGCCGCCTCCCGCTCGCCCGCACCGGCCTCCACCGACCCCCCGCCTTCCGCCGCGAACCGCGGCGCGTCCGAGGCCGGCGGCCGCTGCTCCACGGCCGCGGGCTCCGCCGCCCCTCCCGCGGCTGCCGCGGCCGGCGTCTCCGCCGCCGCCCCCGATCCGGACCGCCGCGCCCCCGCCAGGCGGCCGCGGAGCGCGGCGAAGGGGAGGAGGAGGTGGAGGACCAGGTCGATCCCCACGCGCCGGCGGATTCGCGCCTGCCGGTCGGCGCGGCGCAGCGCCTCGGCGTAGGGCATGGTGGAGTGCACCACCATGGTGTACGGCGGGAGCCAGCGGCGCGGGAACAGGCGGTTGAGGACGAAGTCGGCCTGCTTCTGCCAGGCGAGCAGGGGCGAGCCGGAAGCCTCGCGCAGCTCCACGAAGTTCCGCTCCACCAGCGTGTGCAGCGCGTCCGTGTTCTCCTTGCGGAGCGCCTGGTACTCGGCGAAGGCCGCCGCGCGGTCGCCGGGGAAGCGCCCGATGCAGCGGTCCAGCGTCAGGCAGTCCTCCATCGCCGCGTTCATCCCCTGCCCGTAGAAGGGGTAGAGGGCGTGGCAGGCGTCGCCCACCAGCACCACGCGATCGCGCCAGTGCCACATCGAGGTGCGGGTGGCCACCACCGACGCCTGCGGATGGCGGCGCCACTGCTCCAGCAGGTCGGGAACGAGCGCCGCCAGGTCCGGGAAGGTCCCGGCGAAGAACGCCGCCACGTCGCCGTCGTCCCGCAGCGCCGCGAAGCTGCGGGGCCCGCCCTGCTGGGCGAGGAAGAGGGTGCAGGTGTGCGAGCCGTCCTGGTTGGGGTGCGAGATGACCACGCAGTCGCCGCGCGGCCACACGTGCAGCGCCTCCAGGAACACCTGCGACGCGCCGTCCGCCCCGGCGTGGAGCCGCATCTCCTTGTAGTCCCAGGGAAGGAACTCCTGCGCGTAGTCGGCCCGCTCGCCGCGCTGCATCCGCTGCCGCACCACCGAGAAGGCGCCGTCGGCGCCGACCACCAGGTCGGCCTCCACGCGCCGGCCCGCGCCGCCCGCGGCAGCGCGGAAGACGGCGGCGCCGGTCTCCTTCTCCACCTCGACGCAGCTTTCCTCGAACCAGAAGCGCACGCCGGGGAGCTCCTCGGCCCGGTCGATGAGCGCGCGGGTCAGCGCGCGGCGCGAGATCGACCAGAGGCACTCGTCCTCGCTCTGCCCGTACGGCTGGAAGCGGGTCTCGCCCTGCAGCGGGTGGACGACGCGGCCGCGCGCCCGCACGGCGCCGGCGAGCACCCGGTCGGCCACCCCCAGGTCGCGCAGGGTCAGGATCCCGCGCAGCGACAGCCCCAGGTTGAACGAGCGCCCGTCCTCGGCCTCGTGCGCGCGGGGGTCGCGGCGGCGCTCGAAGACGTTCACGCGCCACCCCCGCCGCCCCAGGTACACGGCCATCGCCGCCCCGGCGGGGCCGGCGCCCACCACCGTGGCCACCGGCGCTTCACCCGCCGCTGCCCGATTCGCCGCGTCCATGCCTGCAGCTCCGTTCATTCTGTTCTCGCGGTGGCCGCGAAAGGTCGTTGTGATATCCGTTACAACGGATAACCCCACTCCTGTAATGTACTATTCGGCTGCTTTCATGTTGCCGGCCGGGCACGCCGGGGCGCGGCGGCCCTCCCCCGCCCCGCCGTCAGCCGCGGACGGCCTGCACCACCCGGTCGAGCGAGCCGCGCACCGCCGTCTCCGCGGGGTCGCGGAAGCCCGCCGCCTCCAGCCACCCGGCGATCTCGTCGAACGACCAGGTCTGCGCGCCCAGCAGGTGGTACAGGTTCAGCGAGAAGGTGCGCATGAACGCGTCGTCCACCGGCCCGCGGGGCTCGGCGCCCCCCTCGGTCTGCTCCACGATCACCACCCGCCCGCCGGGCTTCAGCGCGTCGTGCACCCGCCGCAGCAGCCCGGTGTTGGCCTCGGGCGAGAGGCCGTGCACGATGCTGCAGAGGAGCGCCACGTCGTAGGGCCCGCCCAGGGGCCCGGAGAGGAAGTCGCCGGCGACCAGCTCCACCCGCTCCTCGACCCCCTCGGCGCGGGCGTTCTCGCGCCCCACCTCCAGCGCGCCGGGAAAGTCGAGCACGGTGGCGGAGAGCTCCGGATGCGCCCGCAGGAAGGCGAGCGAGAAGACCGCGTGGCTGCCGCCCACGTCCACCAGCCGCTCCGCGCCGGCGGGAAGCTCCACGGCCTCCACCACCCCGGGGGCGCTGCGGCGGGCGATCCCCGCCAGCATCCCCTGGAAGGTGCGCAGGGTGCGCGGATGCGCCTCGAGCCAGCGGTACCAGTCCACCTGCGGCGTCCCGGTGGCGAGCGACCGCTCCAGCTCGCCCCAGAGGCCGAAGAGAAGCGCGTCCCAGAACTCCAGCGTGTCGGCGAAGGAGCCGGGGCGCCCGCGCACCATCCACTTCTCGGCGAGCGGGGTGAGCGCCCAGCTCTCCCCGCCCTTCCCGCCGTTGGCGGCGGCCACGTAGCCGTACGCCCGCAGCGCCTGCAGGAGCAGCGTGGTCCCGCGCGGGTCGGTCTCCGCGGCGCGGGCCACCTCGGCGGTGGAGCGCGGCCCGCCGGCGAGCGCCTCGAAGACGCCCAGCCTGGAGGCCGCGCCGGCCACCCGCAGCGCGGCGCCGCCCAGCAGGTCCAGCATGGGCCCGGGCGCCTCGTGCGTCTCGTGGAGCGCGCGGTGCTCCTCGGGGCGCAGGGTCAGCGGCACGCGGCCACCTCCCCGGCGCGCAGGGCCGCCGTCATCCCGCCGCCTCCATCCCGGCGGGGACCGGCTGGGCCACGACGGCGGGCGCCGGCGCCGGCTCGGGCTCCGGTTCTTCCACGTGGCGCAGGCGCGGGCTCAGCCAGGCGGCCCCCACGGCGGTGATGCAGGCGATGCCGCAGAGCATGAACATCAGCGCGATGCCGCGCCCGTCGCCGGTGCCGATCAGGCGCCCGAACGAGCCCGACAGCGCGCCGCCCGGCGCCATGGCCGGCTCGAACACGCGGTCGGCCAGCGGGCCGGCCAGGAAGTAGGCCAGCGGGGCCGCCAGGCGCGCGAGCATCGAGGCGGTGGCGAAGACGCGCCCCAGCATGTCGGCGGGAACGCGCGACTGCAGGATGGCGGTGGACGAGCCGCTGACCACGGGCACGGTGGAGAGGAAGAGCGGCGCCGCGAACGCGATCAGCAGCGGCGAGGGCGACAGCGAGTGCAGGATGAGCGCGATCCCGCCCAGCGCCATGAAGCCCAGCACGCCGATGATCCTGCGCTTCGGCCCGCCCCAGGCGCTCATCGCCAGCCCGCCGGCCACCATCCCCGCGCCCCCGCAGCCGTACAGCACGCCGGCCACCGCCACGGTGGTGAAGGAGAGGATCAGCGGCATCACCAGCACCGACGCCGTGGCCACGAAGAAGTTGGTCAGCCCGAAGAGCATCATCAGCCAGAAGAGCGCCCGGTGCTGCCGCAGGTAGCCGAACCCGAAGGCGGCCTGGCGGAAGATCGACCCGCGCGCCTTCGCCCCCGCGGCGCTCGCGGCCGGGCGCGGGATGCGCACCGAGAGGAAGAGGCCGACGGCGACGAGGAAGGTGACCAGGTCCAAAGCCAGCACCCCCACCACCCCCACCAGCCCCACCAGGAAGCCCGCGATCACCGGGGCGATGATCCCCAGCGCGCTCCCGGTCTGCACCAGCCCGTTCGCGCGCCCCAGCTGCTCCCTGGGCACCAGCAGCGGCGTGACGGCGGCGTTCGCCGGCATCAGGAACGCCATGCAGGCCGAGGAGAGCGCGGTGATCAGCCAGATGTGCCAGACCTGCAGCGTGCCGGTGGCGTAGAGCACGCCCAGCGTGGCCGTGCAGAGCGCCGCGCCCAGGTCGGCCGCGATCATCACCTTGCGGCGGTCGCTGCGGTCCACCACCGCCCCGGCGAAGGGGAGGAGGAGGATGCCGGGAAGGGTGGTGCAGGCCGCGATCAGGGCGAACTGCGTGGCGCTCCCGGTCTGCCGGTACACCCAGAAGCCCAGCACGAACCCGGTGAGCCCCGAGCCCACCGTGGAGATGGTGTTCCCCAGCCAGATGAGGAAGAAGGTGCGCCACCCGGCGGGGGGCGGGGCCTGCGTCTGCGGTGCGGTCATGGCTGCGCTGCGGGTACGGCGGGCTCCGGGAGGAAGCCGCGGCGGACGAAGTAGGCCAGGTACGCGCGCACCAGCGCGGCGTCGGCGGGGGGGCAGTCGCCGCCGCCGGCCAATGCGGCGGCGGAGCGGCTCGAGTCGAAGCGCGGCAGCGTGCGGCGCGCGCCCTGTTCCGGGAAGAGCGGGAGGAGCGGGTAGAGCGCGTTGGCCTCGGGCGAGACGGCCTGGCGGCGGAGCTGCGCCACCCACTCGCCCCAGGGGAGGGTGCGCACCGGCCACCCGCCCTCGTTCAGCACGCCCACCACCTCGGCGAGCTGGATCGTCCGCGGGTTGAAGAAGTGGTACGCGCCCCCCGCCCCGGGGCGCAGCGCCAGGTGGAGGATGGCGTCCGCCACCCAGTCCACCGGGGCCATGTCCAGCACGCCGCCCGCCTCGGGGGCGGCGCCGAGCTGCACGATCCCCTTCAGCAGGCGCGAGAAGTAGTCGTCGGCGTTGGCGGCGCCGGTGCGGCTGTCGCCGGTGATGCGCGCGGGGCGGTAGATGGACACCGGGAGCCCGCGCTCGCCGGCGATGCGCACCAGCCGCTCGGCCACCCACTTGCTCTGCGTGTAGCCGTCGCCCACGCGCCACCCCTCGGCCGGGTCGTCGTCCTCGGTGATCTGCCTGCCCCGCCAGTCCGGGGTGAGGAAGACCCCCAGGGTGGAGACGAAGTGCACCGGGGTGGGCCGCCCCCGGCAGGCCAGGCGCAGCACCTCGCGCGTCCCCTCCACGTTGGCGGGCTTCAGCCGCTCGTAGGGGAGGGTGAAGTTCACCAGCCCGCCGTTGTGGAAGACCAGGTCCACGCGCTCGGCCATGGCCTCGAACTGCTGCGGCGAGAGCCCCAGCCGCGGCTCGGCGAAGTCGCCCAGCACGGGCACCACCCGCGCGTCCCACGCCTCGTCCCAGGGGAGGTACTGCCGCAGGTTGGCCACGATGCGCTCGCGCCCCTGCTCCGGGGTGGCGGCGCGCACCAGGCAGTAGACGTCCGCCCCGGTGCGCTCCAGCAGCCCGTGCAGCAGGTACGCCCCCAGGAAGCCGGTGGCGCCGGTGAGGAAGACGTTGCGCGGCTCCGCCCCCGGATCGGAGGGCGGCCCCGAGGGGCGGATCTCCTCCTCCAGCATCGCCTCGGCCTGCAGCTCCGGCCGGCCGCCCTCGCCGTCGTCCGCCTCGCCCGCCAGCACGGCGTCGACGGCGGCGGCCAGCCCGGCCACGGTGGGCGCCTGGAAGAGGCGGTGCAGCGGCACCTCCTTCCCGAACGCCTCGCGCACCCGGGTCATCAGCGGCATGGCCAGGAGCGAGTGGCCGCCCAGCTCGAAGAAGTCGTCGTCGCGCGCGACCCCGGGGACCCCCAGCACGGCGGACCAGAGCTCCGCCACCCGGCGCTCGGTGCCGGTGCGCGGCGGCTCGCCGCGCGCCTCGCGGGCGGAGGGCGGCGCCGGGAGCGCGCGGCGGTCCACCTTGCCGTGCGCGGTGAGCGGGAAGGCGTCGAGCGCCACGAAGGCCGCGGGGACCATGTAGTCCGCCAGCCGGGCGGCGGCGTGCGCGCGCAGCGCCGCCGGGTCGAGCTCGGCCCCGGGGGCGGCGGTGAGGTAGGCCACCAGGCGCCTGCGCCCGGGCTCGTCCTCGCGCGCCATCACCAGCGCCTCGCGCACCGAGGGGTGGGAGAGGAGCGCGTGCTCCACCTCGGCCGGCTCGATGCGGAAGCCGCGCAGCTTGAGCTGGTGGTCGGTGCGCCCCAGGAACTCCAGCGCGCCGTCGTCCAGCCAGCGCGCCCGGTCGCCGGTGCGGTAGAGCCGCCCGCCCGGCACGGGGGAGAAGGGGTCGGGGAGGAAGCGCTCGGCGGTCAGCGCAGGGCGCCCCAGGTAGCCGCGGGCCACCCCCGCGCCGGCCACCAGCAGCTCGCCCGCCTCGCCGGGCGCCACCGGGCGCAGCCAGCGGTCCACCACGTAGCAGCGCACGTTGTCCAGCGGGGCGCCCAGCGGGATCGAGGCCGACTTCCCCGCGCTCTCGGCGCCGTCCACGGTCACCCGCAGGGTGGCGCAGACCGTCGCCTCGGTGGGCCCGTAGTGGTTCACCAGGCGGACGCCCCCTCCGGTCAGCCGCGCCCAGGCGGCGGCGCGCTCCAGCGACACGGCCTCGCCGCCCATCATCACCATCTCCAGCGGCGCCGGGTCCACCGGGCCGCCGGCCGCGGCGAGCTCGTCCGTCCACCCGGAGAAGAGCGCCGCGGGGACGTCGGCCACCTGCACCCCTTCCGCGCGGCAGAACTCCAGCGCCCCCGTCCCCGACAGCTCCGCCGGGGCGGGGTGGAAGACGAGCGAGGCGCCGCACGCCCAGGCCGGGAAGAGGTCGCCCACCGAGGCGTCGAAGGTGAGCGGCGGGATCGCCAGGATGCGCTGCCCGCGCCGGAACCCGTGCCGCCGCACGAACGAGTGCGCCAGGTTCACCACGCCGGCGTGCGTCACCATCACCCCCTTGGGCCGGCCGGTGGAGCCGGAGGTGTAGATGACGTAGGCCAGGGCGTCGGGATCGACCGCCACGCCCGGGTCCGCCTCGCTCTCTTCGGCCAGCGTGGCGTCGTCGGGCGACACCACCGGCGGAGCGGGGGCCGGGAGGCGGCCGCCGTCCCGCGCGATCACGGCGGCGGCGCCGGAGTCCGCCAGCAGCTCCGCCAGCCGCGCCGGGGGCGCGGCGGGGTCGAGGGGGACGTAGGCGGCGCCCGCCTTCAGCGCCGCGAGGATGCCGGCCAGCCCGTCGAGCGGGTCGCCGGCCAGCAGCGCCACGCGCTCGCCGGGGCGGACGCCCAGCCGCAGCAGCCGGTGCGCGAGGCGGTTGGCGCGCCGGTTCAGCTCACCGTAGCTCACCCGCCGCCCGCGGAACACCGCGGCCTCGGCGTCGGGGTCCCGCGCGGCGCAGGCCTCGAAGAGCGCGTGCGCGGGGCCGCCCGTCTCCCAGGCGAGCGCGGTGTCGTTCCACGCGTGCACCACCTGCCGCTCCTCGTCCGGCTCCAGCCAGGGGAGCTGCGAGAGGCGCAGGTCGGGGTCCGCGGCGGCCGCCTGGAGGAGCGCGGTGAAGCGGCGCTCCAGCCGCTCGGTGCTCGCCGCGGCGAAGAGGTCGGTGGCGTAGTCGAAGGAGCCGTCGAAGCCCCCCGGGCCGTCGCGCACCACCAGGGTGAGGTCGAACTTGGCCGACGCCGTGGCGGCCCCGTACCACCGCCAGGCCGGCCCGCCCTCCCCCTCGCGGGCGCCGCCGCCGGCCTGCTCCGCGCCCTGGTGCACGTACATCACCTGGAAGAGCGGGGTGCGGGCGGGGTCGCGCTCCACCCGCAGCGCCTCCACCAGCCGCTCGAAGGGGAGGTCCTGGTGCGCCAGGGCGCCCAGCGCGGCGTCGCGCACGCGGTGCAGCACCTGGCGGAAGGTGGGGTCGCCCTCCACCCCGGCGCGCACCGCCACGCTGTTCACGAAGAAGCCCACCACCCCCTCGGTCTCGGGGTGGGTGCGGCCGGAGACCGGGAGGCCCACGGTCACCTCCGCGGCGCCGGACCAGCGCGCCAGGAGCGCCTGGAAGGCGGCCAGCAGCGCCATCATGGAGGTGGCGCCCTCGGCCTGCGCCAGCGCGGCCACGCGCTCGCGCAGCTCCGCGGGCCACGTCCACTCGCGCACGGCGCCGTTCCCCGTGGGGCGTGCCGGGCGCGGGTGGTCGGCCGGGAGCTCCAGCACGCCGGCCGCGCCCTCCAGCTGCGCCGTCCACCAGGCGAGCTGCGCCTCCATCTCGCCCCCCTCCAGCGCCTCGCGCTGCCAGAGGGCGTAGTCGGCGTACTGCAGCGTCGGCTCGTCCAGCGGCGAGGGGCGCCCGGCGGCGAAGGCCTGGTAGAGCGCCCGCGCCTCGCGCAGGAGCACCACCTGCCCGGCCGCGTCGTTCACGATGTGGTGCGTGTCCAGCGACAGCACGTGGCGCTCCTCCGAGACCCGCACCAGGAAGGGGCGGAAGAGCGGTCCGCGCGCCAGGTCCCAGGGCCGGCGCGCCTGGCCGTCCACCAGCGCGCGCGACGCCTTCCGGCGCGCCTCCGGCTCCAGGTGCGACAGGTCGTGCAGGGGGAGGGGGACGGGGGCCGCCGGCAGCACCACCTGCACCGGCTCGCCCTCCACCTCGCGGAACACCGTGCGCAGCGACTCGTGCCGGCGCGCCAGCTCGGTGACCACCCGCTCCATCACCGCCGCATCCACCGGCTCGTCGATGATCACCGCCAGGGGGAGGGCGTAGGCCGCGCTCCCGGGCGCCAGGCGGTCCAGGAACCAGAGCCGCCGCTGCGCGAACGACATGGGAAAGGCGAACGCCTCCCCCTCGCCCGGCTGCGCCCCGGTCTCCACCTGCGACATCACTCGCCTCCCCCGCCGCCGCCCACCGGCTCCGGCTCGGGCTCGGGCTCGGCGAGCCGGATGCGGAAGGCCCCGCGCCCGGCCGCCCGCAGCCTCGGCCCCTGCGCGGGGGCGTCCTTCGCCTCGTCCACCCGCCGGGCCAGCTCGGCCACCGTGCGCGCCTCGAAGAGCACGCGCACCGGGAGCGAGGCGCCCAGCGTGGCGCGGATGCGCGCCATCACCTGCGTGGCCAGCAGCGAGTGCCCGCCCAGCTCGAAGAACGACTGGTTCGCGCCCACCCGCTCCAGCCCCAGCACCGCGGTCCAGATGGCGGCCACCGCCTCCTCGGTGGGGGTCGACGGCGCCACCCACGCCTCCGGCTCCTCCGCGGCCGCGGCGTCCGGCGCGGGGAGCGCGCGGCGGTCCACCTTGCCGTTGGGGGTGAGCGGGAGCGCCTCCAGCGCCACGAAGGCGGAGGGGACCATGTACCCGGGGAGGCGGCTGGAGAGGAGCGTCCGCAGCTCGGCGGCCGGGGCCGAGGCGCCCGGCGCGGGGACCACGTACGCCACCAGCCGTGCGTCGCCGGGCACGTCCTCGCGCACCATGGCGGCGGCCTCGGCCACCCCGGCGTGCTCGCGCAGCGCCGACTCCACCTCGCCCAGCTCGATGCGGAAGCCGCGCAGCTTCACCTGCGTGTCGAGCCGTCCGGAGAGCTCCACCGTGCCGTCGGCGCGCCAGCGCGCGCGGTCTCCGGTGCGGTACATCCGCGCCCCGGGGGCGGCCGCGAAGGGGTCGGGGGCGAAGCGCTCGGCGGTGAGCCCGGGGCGCCCCAGGTAGCCGCGCGCCACCCCCGCCCCGCCGATCCACAGCTCGCCGGGGACCCCGGTGGGGGTGGGCGTGCCGTGCGGGTCGAGGACGTAGAGGCGGGTGTTGGCGATCGGCCGCCCCACCACCACCGGGCCCTCGGCCTCCACCCGCCAGGCGGCGGACCAGATGGTGGTCTCGGTGGGACCGTACAGGTTCCACACCTCCGCGCCGCCGGCCAGCAGGCGGTCCGCCAGCTCGCGCGGCAGCGCCTCGCCGCCGCAGAGCACGCGCAGCGAGGGGGGCGGGGTCCACCCGGCGTCCAGGAGCATCCGCCAGGTGGCGGGCGTGGCCTGCATGGCCGTGGCGCCCGCGCGCTCCAGCAGTTCCACCAGCAGCCCGGGGTCGGCCGCCTGCTCGCGCGTGGCCACCACCGTGGCGGCCCCGGCGACGAGCGGGAGGAAGAGCTCCAGGACGGCGATGTCGAAGGAGAGGGTGGTGACCGCCACCAGCACGCCGCCCAGCTCCATCCCCGGCTCCTGGCGCAGGGAGTGGAGGAAGTTGGCCACGCCGCCGTGCCGCACCTGCACCCCCTTGGGGCGGCCGGTGGAGCCGGAGGTGTAGATCACGTAGGCCAGGTCGTCCGCCGCCGCGCCCGCCTCCAGCGGGGCGGCGGAGAGCGCGGCCACCGCCGGCCAGTCGGCGTCGACGCGCACCGTGGCCAGCCCCGCGGCGGGGAGGCGCTCCGCCAGCCGGGCCTGCGTCACCAGCACGCCGGCGCCCGAGTCGGCCAGCATGTACGCCAGCCGCTCGGCCGGGTAGTCGGGGTCGAGCGGAAGGTAGGCGCCGCCGGCCTTCAGCACCGCCAGCAGCGCCACCAGCATCTCGGCCGAGCGCTCCAGGCAGAGCGCCACCAGCGCGCCGGGCGCCACGCCCAGCCCCCGCAGGTGGCGGGCGAGGCGGGTGGAGCGCTCGTCCAGCTCGCGGCAGGTGAGCGCGCCGTCGGCGGCGGAGACGGCCGGCGCGTCGGGCGCGGCGGCGGCGCGCGCGGCGAAGAGCTCGTGCGCCAGCCCCGGCGCGAAGTCGCGCGCGGTGGCGTTCCACTCCTCCAGCAGGCGCCGGCGCTCCTCCCCGCTCATCAGCGGCAGGTCGCGGATGCGCGCGCCCGGGTGGGCGGCCACGCTCTCCAGCAGCGCCACGTAGTGCTCGGCCATCCGCTCGGCGGTGGCGCGGTCGAAGAGCGCGGAGGCGAACTCCACCCCCAGGCGCAGGGAGCCGTCGGGGCGCTCGCGGACGCCGACGGTCAGGTCGAACTTGGCGGTGATCCCCTCGTCCGCCATCCCCGTCACCTCCAGCCCGGCCGGCCGGATGGCGGGCCCGCCCGCGTTCTGGAGGATGAACATCACCTGAAAGAGCGGCGGGCGGCTGAGGTCGCGCTCGGGCGCCAGCTCCTCCACCAGCTTCTCGAAGGGGAGGTCCTGGTGCTCGTGCGCGTCGAGCACCGTCTCGCGCACCCGCGCCAGCAGCTCGCGGAAGGTGGGGTCGCCGCCCAGCCGCGTGCGCAGCACCAGGGTGTTGGCGAAGAACCCGATCAGCTCCTCCACCTCGGCCACGGTGCGGTTGGCGATCGGCGTGCCCACCAGCACGTCGTCCTGCCCGGTGTAGCGCGCCAGCAGCACCTCGAACGCGGCCAGCAGCACGATGAACAGGGTGGCGTCCTCGTGGCGGGCCAGCTCCTTCAGCCGCGAGGTCAGCGGGGCGGGAACGCTCCCGCGCAGCCGCGTCCCCGCGGTGGACTGGACCGCGGGGCGCGGCCGGTCGGTGGGGAGCTCCAGCGCCGTGGGCGCGCCCTCCAGCCGCTCGCGCCACCACGCCAGCTCGCGCTGCAGCGCCACGTCCTGCAGCCGCTCGCGCTGCCACACCGCGGCGTCGGCGTACTGCAGCTCCGGCTCCGGCAGCGGCGAGGGCTCGCCCTTCGAGAAGGCCTCGTAGAGCGTCCAGAGCTCCCGGTCGAACACGGAGAGCGACCACCCGTCGCTGACGATGTGGTGCATGGTCACCAGCAGCAGGTGGTCGTCGGCCGCCAGCCGCGCCAGGGCGAAGCGCGCCGGCGGCCCCTGCTCCAGGTCGAAGGGCGCCACCGTCTCGGCGGCCACGCGCCGGCGGACCTCGGCCTCGCGCGCCTCGCCGTCCAGGTGCGACAGGTCGTCGCGCTCCAGCCGCGGGAGGGCGCCGGGGCCGATCACCTGCATCGGCGTCTCGCCCACCAGCCGGAACACCGTGCGCAGCACCTCGTGGCGGCGGACGACCTCGTCCACCGCCCGCGCCAGGGCGTCCGCGTCCAGCGCGCCGCGGATGCGCAGCGCGGTGGGGATGGTGTACAGCGAGGTCCCGGGCTCGAACTGCTCCAGGAACCAGAGCCGCTGCTGCTGGAAGGAGAGGGGGAAGGCGAACGTCTCGCCCACGGCGGGAAGCTCCGCGGTCCCGGACTGCGCTGGGCTGCTCACGTGGGGTGTGCTCGGGTAGTGGGGTCCGGGGGGGATGGATCCTGCGGCGCGAACCTGAAAGGTGGGTGCGCGCCCGGCTTTTTGTCAATCCTTTGCAGACTCTAAACCGTGATGCTTACGGGATTTACACCCGTCGCCGCCAAGCTCCTAAGCGGCCTTCTGGTGTGTCCAGATCCTTTCGGCTGACGGCCTCCGTGCCGGTGTTCTGCTGTCGCGAGCCGTCGCGGCCAGTTTCCGGTAACATCCGGTACCCGTCGCGGCGATCCGGCGCGCCGCGCCTTCGTTTGCGTTGGCCGTGCGCTACTGATCCGCCACCATGCGTACGCTGAGCGCGGTGCGTAAGATTCTCTCCCGCTCGGCGGGATAGCCGGGGTCGAGCGGGACGTACACCCCGCCCGTCTTGAGCACGGCGAGGATCGAGACGATCAGATCCACCCTCCGCTCCAGGCAGATCCCGACGCGCGACTCCGGGCCTGCGGACAAACGCCGACACCAACGGCTTGCGCTGCCGCGGGTGGGCGCGGGCAAGCCGTTCATCGTGCGTTAATCGGCCGTAAAAACATCCAGGCTGGAGCGACGGCCCCTGTGGTGGGCCCCAGCGGACCCCGCCGATCACGCACTGGAAAGCGATCCGTACTCCAAACAAGCCTGCAGAGGTGATCACACTAACTGCCACAAACAGGGGCAGCTCTCTGTGCCTCACTCCCGGTGCTCGTCCAGGTGCGTGCCGCGATCTTCAGATGCAGGAGAAGCTAACCACAGGGAGGCTGCAATCAAGTATAAAACACGGGTTTTTACTAGTGGCAAGCACTTTGTTTCGTCACCAGGAGCGCGCTTCGCAGGCAGGGAATTCGCATTTTTCACAATCCCTTTCGCGCCTGGAACGCGCACTTTCATGTCGAAATGGCCCGGGACGACTGCCTCTTCGAGCGCTCTCCGCCACGCATCGCCGATTGACCAAACCAGGTGTGTTTTTGCGGTGGCGTAAAGGAATCGAAGAGAGGGCAGTCTACCCGGACTGGAGCTGACTGCTCTCGCAGGGCGGGCAATCCCACGAGCCCCTGGAGAGTTGCTCGCAGGTCCCGAAAATGAAATTGGCTCTCACAGAGGTCACAGAGGTCACGGAGGAACAGCGACACTTCCCCTGTGACCTCTGTGTCCTCCGTGAGAGAATCCTTTTTCCGGATCTGGTATGAACCGAATTCCTCACACGGAGTCAACAGAGTCGTTCTCCGTTGACTCCGCGTGAGTTCTTCCGTCGAAGCCGGAGAACCAGAACGATCCCCGGCAACGTGGTGTCATTCGGCCGAAAGGGTATCGCTCGCCGGCGGCGGAACCCCGTCGGGCGGGTACAGGATCGACTCGACGATCCGGCCGTCGTCCAGGCGGAGCTCCACGGCGCTGCGCCCCACCGGCTCCACGGCGCCGTCGGGGTGGTGGATGATCCCGCCGCCGAAGGACACGCCGATGCCGGCGCTGCCGGGGAGCGAGCGGGCCACGAGCTGCCGGAGGCGCCGCCATCCGTTGGCCTCGTCGTGCGCGTCCACCGAAAACGGGACGATCTCCAGCGCGCCCACCAGCTCGCCGTCGGCGGGCTCGTCGCCGAGCCAGCACATGGCGCCGAGCTGCACCGCCCCGGCCGAGACGCCGACCAGCACCGCGCCCTCCCGGCGCCGCTCGTCGAGGTCGTCGTCCATCCTCGTCTCCCGCAGCACGCGCAGCCCGGAGCCCACGTCGCCACCGGCCAGGACGATGATGTCGGCGGAACGGAGGTACGCGCGGTCCCGGGCGGAGTAGTCGGAGAGGATCATGCGCCGGTCGCGCACGCCGATCATCTCCATGGCGCCCTCGAAGATCGAGTAGTACTCGGGCTGGTCGCCGTTGGAGGCGCCCACGTAGGCCGCGCGCGGCTCCGGGCTCTCGATGGCGTCGACGGCCGGGGCCAGCAGCGGGCGCCCCCCGGGCGACGAGAAGAGGAGCTGGCTGTCGGCGAGCAGGTAGACGGGCGCGCCGGAAAACGGAACGGCGAAATCCTCCAGGTCGTTCGACATCCGCGTCACCTTCTCCCGGTGAGGTCCCGGAGCTCGTCCGGGCCCGCGATGACGTGCCTGCGCAACCCGGACCGGGCGCCCACGACCTTCACCCCGTCTCCAGGGTGAAGCTCACCCCGGGCGCGCGGCGCTTTCCGGTCCGCGACCGCCCCCGGGCCCGCGGCGCCCGGAAGGCGGCCGTCCTGCAGGCCGGCATACGGCAAGAAAGGTACGCATGCGGGTTGGCTGACCGGGCCGTACCCTGCATGAACGAGAAAGAGAGGCGTGCTCCCTGCCGGTCTCCAGCTTTCCACTGGCGGAGACTCCTCGTCCGGCACGGACGGCCATCCGGTCATCGGTCAGGCCGTCGCGCGCAATGCATTCGCACCAGGTCCCGAACGGAGCGGTTCATGGCCGGCAACCGGAAGGCGCCCCCGGAACGACGCCCCTCCCCGACTCCCAGAGGGTGTTGCTGAACCC
>JBJMPM010000173.1:0-4297 GCA_045803205.1 Longimicrobiaceae bacterium | reverse complement strand
CCGCGTCCGCGATCAGGAACCCGCCTCGCGAATCCAGGCTCATGTGCACGAAGACGTTCAGGACCCGGTCGTTCTCCTCCAGGTTGATGTCGCGCCCCCAGCGGACGAAGCGGCCGAGCCCGCCCGCCTCGTCCGCGGCGGTCGACTCCGGCGAGGCGGCGCGCGGGTCCCGACCCTCCGCCGCATCCCCGCAGGCGACCAAGCCCATCAGCCCCGCCAGCAGCAGCCAACCGCGCGCGAAGGTTCGCATTTCCAGGGATGGGGAAGATCGGTGCGAAGGTCCGTTGCCCGTCAGGGCGGCGGTGCGGGCGCGACGATTTTGCAGCATTTCGTGGAATTCCCGCAGCTTCCGGAGCAGGTTTCGCCATACTCGCTCTGCGTCCAGAGGTGCGGATAGGGACCTGCGTGCGCGGTGCGTGGCGCGGCGGCGTGCGCGACCGCCAGCACGATGGCGACCAGTGAAGTCATCAGCAGGTACATGTGTGTACGCCTCATGGTCTCCTCGTCGAAGGAGGGTGAACGAAAGGGTTCAGCGTCGCAGCGTGGCCTCGGTCCAGACGTTCGCGATCAGGGATCCCGGTTTCTGGAAGTAGAGCATGCCGGTCGCGGGGTCCACCTGGATCAGGTGAGGGGTTTCGACCACGTCGAAGAGCAGCGCTCCCTCGGCGGTCATCCCCAGCAGGCGCCAGTGCGGCTCGAGACCCTTCCGGTCTTGGTACTGCACCAGCAGGGTACCGTCGCGGAGCCAGAAGACGCGGGTAATGAACGAGAAGGTCCCCACCCACTCCCGCGCGACCACGAGGTCGTCGTCGCGCCGCGGAATCCGGCGGCGCTCGGAGACGGGACGGAAGTGACGGAAGGGGATCGGCACCTTCCGTAGTATCCGACCGTCCACGTTGAAGAAGTAGATCGTATCCGAAATCCCGAAGGTGGCGGCGATGGTATCGCGATGCAGATCCATCGATACAAGCCCTGTGGTGTTCGCCGCGAGCGAGTGCGCGCGGCCGCGCACCCGCGGCTGAAAGAAGCTCCGCACCACCTTTCCGTTCGCCAGGTTCCAGACGTGCAGCCGGGCACGCTCGGGTGACGCGTCGCGCTCTGGGAGCGGTCCGGCGAGGAGCATCAGCGTGTCGTCCAGCGACCGCGCCTCGTACAGCGACTCCAGGGGCATCCGGAAAGTCCGCTTCACCCGGCCGGCGGAGTCGAACACCGCGCCACGATCGAATGCGTTGAACGCGAGAACCCCACCCGAGCGCGTCGGCAGCGCGCGGGCGAGGACGCTGAACTCTCCTGGTCCCTCTCCCTTACGCGCGAAGTGGGCGAGCAGCTTTCCGTTCCGGTCGTAGCGGCGGATCTGGTTCTCCGCCGCGTCCGAAACCAGGAACCCGCCGCGCGGGTCCAGGTTCATGTGCGGGAAAACGTTCAGGACCCCGTCGTTCTCCTCCAGGTTGATGTCGCGCCCCCAGCGGACGAACCGGCCGAGCCCGCCCGCCTCATCCGCGGCGGCCGAGGGCGGCGGGACGGCGCGCGGGTCCCGTCCCTCCGCCGCATCTCCGCAGGCGACCAGGCCCATCAGCCCCAGCAGCAGCCAGTCGCGCGCGAAGGTTCGCATCTCCATGGCGTCAGGCCGGGGGCGCCACGACGGCCTTGCAGCACAACATCCCTCTTATGCATTTCCCGCCGCAGGTTTCGCCGAGCTCGCTGATGCCCCAGAGGTTCAGGCCGTCCTCGGCGCGAGCGACGCCCGGGTTGACCGCGTGGGCGGCAGCCAGCGAGGCGGCCACGAGCAGGTAGATACCCGTCCGTCTCATCCTCTCCTCCTGGATGAAGGTTGGAATTCGCATGAGGGTTGCAGGAAGGTACAGATCCCGACGTACTTTTTGTCTACTGCAGATTAGGGCGCTCGCGGCCCTTCCGTCATCCTCCATCCCACCTGCAACGGATATTATCCGCCACCTAGGGATGATGACGTGTTCTCTCCCTGCCTCTGTGTCTCTGCGATACCGTCTCTCAGAATCGACTATGCAAAGGATGTCATCCTGAAGGCGCCGCGTCTCCACGCCAGATGTCGCGCTGAATCATGCGGCGCCTGAAGGATCGATCACCGCGGACGCGACGCGACCGGCCCTGTCGCTGCCGTAGTGATAGATCCTTCAGTCGCCACCAGGCTGATTCGACGACGCGAGCCCGGCGCAGCGGCTCCTTCAGGATGACATTTCTTTTTACACGACGGTTCCCAAGAGACGGATATGAGTGGTCAGCCGTACTTCTTCAGCGCGAGCTCGACCTTCTCGACGACCTGCTCGGGGGTGATGCGCTCCATGCGGCCGGGGCGGTACTCGGCGCTGACGGGATAGTCTTCTCCCGGGTCGCCGTACGCGTCGATCAGCAGGTCGTGGAAGCGGCGGTAGGGGCCGACGCGCTTCGGGTTGGTATAGCCCATGAGCGCGACGGTGGGCGTGCCGAGCGCCACGCCGGCGTGCAGCGGGCCCGTGTCCGGGCTCACCAGCACGTCCGCGCGGTTCAGGAGGTACACCAGGCGGCGGAGGTCCCACTCCAGCAGGTCGAGCGGAGCGCGGCGGGCGAGGCGCCGGATGGCCGCCGCGGCCTCGAGCTCGCGCGGAGAGCGGCCGCCGACCAGCATCGTGCGCACGCCCAGGTCGCCCTCCAGCACGTCGACCAGCTTCGCGTAGCGCTCGGCGGGCCATTCCTTCCCCGGCTTGCTGGTGCCGACGACGAGCGCCACCGCCGGACGGCCGACCCCGGCGAGGAGCGGGGCGTAGCGCGCTTCCTCCTCCGGCGTGGGGCCCAGGCGCCACTCCAGCAGCGGCGGCACGCCCAGGTGCTCCAGGAACTCGAAGTACTGGTCCTGCACGTGGCGCTGGCCGCGCGGGGCGATGCGCTCGGTGGTGAACAGCCAGTTGAAGTCGCGCGCCCGCGCCCGGTCGAACCCCAGCTTGCGCGGCGAGTCGGCCATCGCCGTCACCAGCCCCGCCTTGAAGTAGACCTGGAGCGCGAGCACCAGGTCGAAGCGCCTCCCCGCCAGCGCCCGCCGCACGTCGGCGAAGGCGCGCCACCCGCGCTTGCGGTCGAAGAGCACGAACTCGTCGACCGCCGGGTGGTTCGCGACCAGGCCGTGCGGGCCGGGCTGGATCACCCAGGTGAGGTGGATGCCGGGCGCCGCGGCGCGCAGCGAGTTGACCACGGGAAGGGTGTGCACCGCGTCGCCGATCGCGCTCATCATCACGATGGCCACGCGGGCGCCGCTCAGGTCGGTCTGGGGCACCGTCTCAGCCGATGGTCACGAAGACGCGCCCCTCGTCGTCGACGCGCGTGTCGTAGCCGCGCAGGGGGACGCTGGCGGGGGGCGAGCAGACGGCGCCGGTGCGCACGTCGAACTGCGCGCCGTGCCACTCGCAGGTGAGGATGCCGTCCTCGATCTCGCCGCCGTCCAGCGGCAGCTCCTCGTGCGAGCAGATCCCCTGCAGCGCGTAGACCTCGCCCTCCACCTTGCAGAGCACGATCTCCTCGCGCGCCACCACGAAGCCGCGGGCCTCCCCCTCCGACAGCGCGGTCACCCGCGTCACCTCGTATTCCGGCATCTCGCTTCCAGTTCGTGAGTTCGATCCTCATGACGACACATCCGAGCCACGGCCTTCCACGGCGGCTGAAGTTCGGGCGGGCAGCCGGACGTCGCAAGCGCACCGGGCGATGGAACAACGGTGGAGCGGAAACGTACATCGGTCGCCCGCCCGCATATCCCCCGGCTCCGTTTCGATGCGATGCGATCAGCTCACCCTCTCGTCCGGCTCTCCGCGCTGCTCTTCATTGCGACCTGCGCCGCGATCACCCCGCGCGACGCCCTGGCGCAGACCGGGGAAGTGCACGGGCGCGCGTACGCGGCGGCCGACCGGGGGCCGATCGCCTACGCGCTGATCCGGCTGTCGAACGTGGGCGTCGCGGGAGCGGGGCGGACGGCGCTCAGCGACCAGGAGGGCGCCTTCGCCTTCGCGGCGGTGGAGCCGGGGACGTACCGGCTGTCGCTGGAGCGCATCGGGTACGCGACGGAGGTGTCGTAGCCCTTCACGGTCGCGGCCGGCGAGCGCGTGGAGCGGATGCTGGCGAGCCGCCCCAGCGCCATCGCCCTGGCGCCGCTGGTGGCCACGCCGGAGTGCCGCACCGCCCGCGACCTGGAGGGCAACCCGCAACTGGCCGCGCTCTGGCGCGAGGCGCGGAAGGCGATCGAGACCACCCGCGCCTTCCAGGATGCCTACGCGTACTCCTACCAGCAGCGGCT
>JBJMPM010000078.1:0-25810 GCA_045803205.1 Longimicrobiaceae bacterium | reverse complement strand
CCCTCCGCGGCTCCGCGGTTTTGTGCGGGCTCACCCGCCGGCACCGCCCTCGCCGCCGATCACGCTCAGCATGCGCGCGTGCGCCGTCTCGACCAGCTTCGCCGCCTTCTCCAACTCGATGGCGGTCAGGTTCGCGTCGCTCTCCTCCATCAGCCGCTTGTAATCCAGCACCTCCGCCCGCAGCCCCGGCAGCGATTCCGCGAGCTCGCGCGCGGCCCCGCGCTGCTCCGGCGGCGGGGGAGACGGGTCGCCCGCGAGCTCGCTCGACGCCGGAGCCCGCCGCGGAAGCCCCCACGATCGACGCGTCCGCGCCGGCGCTCGTCGATGCCCGGCGTTTCCTGCGTTGCATCGACGAGTGAACGTGAGGCGGTGGCTTCCGCGCGAGCTTCCGCAGCCGGCTCCGGCGTGGCCGCGATCAGATCCCACGGCCCTGCCGCCATCGGAGTGAACGCTGATTCCACGTGACCGGGCCTCAGGATGACACCCCCAGGGGGTCTCCTGCGGACGAAAATGGAGCGTAGCCGGCCTCAGGATGACGTCTTTCAGGTGGTTCCTGAATCGTCGCTCAGGACGTCTCGGAGAACTCGGGTACTTTCTCGACGGTCTCCTGACTAGATCACACCCATTACGCGCAGGACGGCGGGCGAGGTGGCGAGGAGCATCGTCAGCCAGCTCGCACGGCGCCGGGCGTCTTCGGCGAGGTAGAAGATCCGCGGCGGGAAGTAGACCAGGATGGAGAGGAACCAGAGCAGGAACAGCCTTCCCGCGAAGTCCCGGAAGTCCGTGACGCGGGCGAACCGGCCGGCGAGGGCCACGTTCCAGAGCACCTGGAACAGGATCATGTTCAGGAAGATGCACGCGTCGCCGAGCAGCGCGCTCCTTCCGTCGCGCCAGAATGCGCCGCGCGGCGCATTCCGGGGCGGATCGAGGTAGCGGTAGACGAGGAAGGTCTGCACGATCCCGAGCGCCATCACCCCGAACATCAGCGGGAGGAAGACCTCCGCCCGGTCCTCGTAGCCCTCGCCGAAGATCCGCTGCGCGAACAGCACTCCCGCCGCCATCAGCACCGTGACCGAGACCACGAAGTAGAACACCGGGTTCAGCAGGCATCCGAACACCGCCGGGTCGTCCGCGTCCCTCCGCCTGCCGCGCCGGGCGTGGAAGTGCCAGCGCAGGAGCACGGCGCCCGCCGCGGGGAGCACGAAGAGCGCGAGGAAGAAGGCCCCGAGCACCCACTCCGCCGCCGGGTCGCCGGCCGACGCGCGGCGCACCAGCCCCACGAGCTCCCGCGCCAGCAGCCGCACCAGCAGCAGGTTGACCGCGAAGGTCACCAGGTCCAGCACGATGCCGCGGTTGGCCGGCGCGGCGAGGTCGCGGGGGCGCACGGGCTACCGGAACCGGTCGCCGTACCGCAGCGGCTTCCCCTCGGCCCACGGGCGGTAGGCGTTGGCGAAGTCGATCCGCTCGCCCGTGGGGGGATGGCCGTCGTGCCAGAGCTGGTAGAGGGCGCCGTGGTAGGGCGTCGCCAGGTTCTCGCCCTGCAGCTTCACGAACACCATGGCGCCGGCGTGGTTGTCGCGCGTCAGCTCCAGCGCGAAGCGGTCGGCCTCGTGCTCCAGGTGCCGGCTGAAGGCCAGGAAGACCGGGGTGACGGCGAGCACCACCACGCCCACGATCACCGTGAGCAGCGGGTACGAGGCGACGTCGTCCAGCCGGTCGAAGCCGAAGCGGCGGCTCCACCGGCCGATCGCCCAGCCGGCCGAGCGGTGCACCGCGTAGAGCGAGACCAGCACCAGCAGCGCCGAGGCGAGCATCAGCATCTGCACGTGGTGCAGCACGTAGTGTCCCATCTCGTGCCCCACCACGAAGAGCAGCTCGCGCTCGTTCATCTTCCGGATGATGGTGTCCCAGAGCACGATCCGCTTCGACCCGCCGAAGCCGGTGACGTAGGCGTTCAGCATCTTCGTGTCGGTGCTCTTGTCCACCTCGAACACGCGGCTCCCCTCGATCCCCGCGCGCTCCGCCTCGGCCAGGATGCGCGCCTCCAGCCCCCTGTCGTGCATCGGCCCGAACTGGTTGAAGAGCGGATCGACCACCAGCGGCGTCACCCAGAAGGTGGCCGCGAGCAGCGGGATGGCGGCGACGGCGGTCCACAGCCACCACCGGCGCGGGCTCTTCCGCAGCAGCAGGTAGGGCACCCACATCACCAGCGCGAAGCCCACGATGGCGACCGCCAGCGCCTTCGCCGAGTCGCCCAGCCACTTCCCGGCGCTCTGGGTGGAGAGCCCGTAGGCGTGCTCGCGCACGAAGCCCTCGTAGTACGCCAGCGGCAGGCCCGCCGCCCAGAGCAGCAGGGTGAGGATGGCCCCGTAGACCGCGAGGGTGAAGAACCAGTTCCTCCCCACCCGCCGCGCCAGGTCGCGGATGCGCGCCGAGAGCCCGGTGAAGAGCAGCGCCAGCGGCAGCAGCAGCCCCCAGAGCGTGTCGACCACCCAGAGCACGTTGCCGCTCCGCTCGTACCGCAGCGCCTTCTCCGACGCCGGCGGCACGGCGACCTTCCCCGTGTCCGTCGTCGCCGCGGCAGTCGCAGTCGGGGCAGAGATGCGGGTGCTGTCGACGGTGCCCGCACCCTGCGCTGCCGCGAGCGACGGCGTGAGGGAGAGCGCCAGGGCGACGACCAAGGTGTGAAGCATGGGCGGCTGTGCGGGAAGCGGTCGGGCAGGGAAGCGTCAGCGCCCCAGAGTCGCGAGTGGACGCGCGGCTTGCAAGGTGCAGGGGCGGAGATGAAGGATGAGGTGCGTACGTTCCATCCGCCGCAATCGCTGGCTCGTTGTCGTCGGCAGCGACACGGCCGGTCCGGTCACGTCCGCGGTTATAGATCTTCGGACTGGCGGCCTCTTCGCACGCCGCAAGTTCTGCGTGGCCGTCCTCAGAGACTTTTGAGTAACCGCCTCAATGGTGTCATCCTGAGGCCCGGTCTCACCTCACCCGGTTTCCACCGTGAGCTTCGCAGGGCCGAAGGATCTGACCACGGCTGCCACGGGGCCCGCTGCGGAAGCCGCACGGCAGCCGCGGCATCGTTGTGGCTCGACCGCTGCGAGGCCGTCATTCTCGACGCTGCCGCGCCCCGGCTCCGCGGCTTCCTCGGCTGGTTCCCTCGGCTCTGCGGACACCAGTGCCGCATCGGGTCCGTCGCGGCCGAGCCTCGGGATGACACTTGAGTGTTTCGGCCGCTTCGACGTTTCTCAAAGGTCTGTCAGGATGATGTCCTTTGCAGCGCGAATTCTGGAAAACGGTAGTAGACGCGGGGGCAGACCGAACATCGTGGACGGACGGATTCCGCGCAAGCTTCGTGTTTCACCGTGCATTGCGGAGATGTTCGTGAACGGTTCGTCCCATCGTACATGACGCTGGATTGACGTCCCGTCCCAGCGGGCCTCTCCCGCTTTGCTCGACGTGCGGGGTGGCGTAGATTGGTCGCTCCCCGCCTCCGGCCGGAGACGGGGCTTCCTGCATCCGGGTGATGATCCGCCGTGCGCCTGGCCCTCAAGACGCTCGCTGTCTACCTCCTGCTGGTCGGTGTTCCGCTCGCGGTGCTCGCCGCCGTCCTCCACTTCGGGGGCGGGCTGCGCGCGCCGGACGCGGTGCTGGAGGCGGGCCGCGCCGCCGGCCCCCGCCGCGCGGGGCTGCACCTGGGGCTCCTGCTGGTGCAGATCGCGGCGGTGGTGGTCGCGGCGCGCGGGGTGGGGCTCCTCTTCCGCCGCATCGGGCAGCCGCAGGTGGTGGGCGAGATGGCCGCGGGGATCCTGCTCGGCCCCTCGTTCCTGGGGTGGATCGCCCCGGCGGTCTCCGCGCGGCTCTTCCCCCCCGACTCGCTCGGGTTCCTGAACTCCATCAGCCAGGTGGGGCTGCTGGTGTTCATGTTCCTGGTGGGGCTGGAGCTGAACCCCCGGCTGCTGCGCGGGCGCGGCCAGACCGCGGTGGTCACCAGCCACGCCAGCATCGTGGTTCCCTTCGTGCTGGGCGCGCTCCTCTCGCTCCACCTCTACCCGCGGGTCTCGCACGCGTCGGTGGGGTTCACCGGCTTCGCGCTCTTCATGGGCGCGGCCATGAGCGTCACCGCCTTCCCCGTGCTGGCCCGCATCCTCACCGAGCGCGAGCTGATGCGCACGCGCGTGGGCACGGTGACGCTCGCCTGCGCGGCGGTGGACGACGTGACCGCGTGGTGCATCCTCGCGGTCGTCGTCGCCATCGTGGGCGCGCAGGCGGGGGGGATGCCGCCCTGGATGACGATCGCCGGGGCGGCGGCGTTCGTGCTGCTGATGGTGTTCGTCGCGCGGCGCCTGCTGGCGCCGCTGGAGCGCCGCTTCGAGCGCGACGGCCGGGTGACGCAGGACGTGCTGGGCGGCATCCTGCTGGTGGCGCTCGCCTCGGCGTGGGCCACGGAGGCGCTGGGGGTGCACGCGCTCTTCGGCGCCTTCATCGCCGGCGCGGTGATGCCCAAGGGGAAGGCGTTCGTCCACGCGCTGACCGAGAAGCTGCAGGACCTCATCGTGGTCCTCCTCCTCCCGCTCTTCTTCGCCTTC
The DNA here is from genome assembly GCA_045803205.1 of Longimicrobiaceae bacterium. Taxonomy (GTDB): domain Bacteria; phylum Gemmatimonadota; class Gemmatimonadetes; order Longimicrobiales; family Longimicrobiaceae; genus Longimicrobium. Next base: position 21,224 of record JBJMPM010000078.1, on the reverse strand, counting down.
ACCGGGCTCAGGACGCGCATCGGGCTGCTGGAGGGGGCGCAGATGTGGGGATGGTGCGCGCTGATCGTGCTGGTGGCGGTGGCGGGGAAGCTGGGCGGGAGCGCGGTGGCGGCCCGGGCCACCGGGATGAGCTGGCGCGAGGCGACGGCCATCGGCACGCTGATGAACACGCGCGGGCTGATGGAGCTGGTGATCCTGAACATCGGCCTGGACATCGGGGTGATCTCGCCGGCGGTGTTCGCGATGATGGTGCTGATGGCGCTCGCCACCACCTTCATGACCTCGCCGCTGCTGGAGCTCGTCTACCCCGCGCGCCTCATCCGCCACGCCTCCGAGGAGGAGGAGGAGGAGGTCGCCCCTCCCCCGCGGCGCGTGCTCACCGGGGGAGCGGCGTAGGCGCACGGCACGTGACTCCGTTCCTCCGCGACCTCCGCGAGAGCCCTTCCGTCGGGGCCCGAACGGGCGCGGGAGCAGGGGAGCGCGGTTGACACATCTCCAAGTCGGGCGATAGTTTTACCCGCTTGTGCGCACGCGGCGGACGCCCGGCGCACGGCTTCGCGTTTCCATCCACCCAGAGCCGACGCGGCCCCGCCCACGCGGTGCCGCTTACCGATAACGAGGACTGCATGGCTTCGCCTTCCGTCGCCCGCCGGACTTCCCGCACCGCCGTCGAAACCGACGACGTGGTGATGCTGCGCGCGGCCGAGCTGGCCGCCTGGGCGCGGAAGAACACGCAGGCGGTGATCATCGCGGCCGTGCTGGTGGTCGGCACGCTGGGCGCGGTGATCTACTACCGGATGTACACCGCGCAGCGGGCCCAGCGCGCCGCCACGGCCTTCCTGAACGTGCAGGCGACGATGGGGACCGACACCAGCGCGGCCGCCACCCGCCAGCTCGAGACCTTCGCGAACAACTACGACGGCACCACCGAGGGGGCCCAGGCGCGCATCCTGGCCGCGCAGCTCTGGCTGGCCAGGGGCGACGCGAACCAGGCCGTGGCCGCCGTGCGCCCCGCCGCCGAGGGCGGCACCCCGGTGAAGGAGCAGGCGCGGATGGTGCTCGCCTCCGCCCTCGCCGCGGGCGGGAAGCGTGCCGAGGCGGTCGACACCTACCTCTCGGTCGCGAAGGGGACGAAGCTCGCCTACCTCAAGCAGGACGCGCTCGGCCAGGCCGCCGCGCTCCGCGAGCAGGGCGGCGACTGGAAGGGCGCCGTGGAGCTGTACCAGCAGGCCATCGCGACTACCGAGGAGGGCACCTCGGACCGCGCCATCCTGGAGCTCCGCCTCTCCGAGGCGCAGGCGCGCGCCGGGCTCGCCGTCACGGCGCCGACGCCGAAGTAACCCCCTCCGCCACAACTCCATCTCCCCGGGCCACGGGAGCGCGCGTGACCGCCATCGCCTCCCTGGCCCTGCTCGAGATCCCCTACCCCCACATCGACCCGGTCGCGCTCGACCTGCCGGGTCCCCTGGACATCCGCTGGTACGGCCTGGGCTACCTCCTCGGCTTCACCCTCGGCTACCTGGTGCTGCGCTCGCTCGCGCGCCGCGGCTTCCTGCGCGTGGACCCCGACGCCATCGGCGACCTGATCTTCGGGCTGGTGGTGGGGGTGATCGTGGGCGGGCGCATCGGCTACGTCCTCTTCTACGAGCTCGCCGACTACCGCAACCATCCCTTGGACGCGCTGCGCATCTGGCAGGGCGGGCTCTCCTTCCACGGGGGGCTGGTGGGCGTGCTGCTGGCCTGCGTCTGGTTCGCCCGCAAGCACCGGGTGACCTGGCGCAACGTGGGCGACTCCATCGCCTTCGGCGCGGGGATCGGGATCTGCGCGGTGCGCGTGGCCAACTTCATCAACGGCGAGCTGTACGGCCGCGTCGCGAGTCCCGACGTGCCCTGGGCGATGCGCTTTCCCACCGACCCCGTGGCGCAGCGGCTGCTGGGGGCCGACCGGGCAGGCGGGATGCGCGCGCGCGAGCTGCTGGTGGACCGCGCCTACCAGGACGGCACCTGGGAGCGGATCGCGCCGCAGGTGCCGCTGCGCCACCCCTCGCAGCTCTACGAGGCGCTGGGCGAGGGGCTGCTCACGCTGGCGGTGGTGTGGACCCTCCACCTCTGGAACCGGCGCCGTGGCGCGCGCTGGGGCGACGGCGCGTACGGCGGGGTGTTCCTGGTGACCTACGGCACGGTGCGCACCTTCCTGGAGCTCTTCCGCCAGCCCGACGAGCAGTTCCGCGACGCCGCCGACCCGCTGGGCACCGTCCTGGGCCCGCTGACCATGGGGCAGGTGCTGAGCCTGTCGATGGTGCTGCTGGGGATCGTCTTCCTCGCCACCGCGCGCCGCCACCCCCCCGCCGACCCCGCCGCGGGGCCCGCGCCCGGCGCCGCGGCGCCGGACGGGCCGCCCGCGGCGTAGCCATCGATCGAAACCGAGCATGGGCGCAGGGCACCACCACCACGGGCACGCGCACGACCACGCCCGCGCGAGCCGCGACAGCGCGCGGCGGCTCTCGCTCACCCTGGCGCTGCAGGCGGCCTACCTGGTGGCCGAGGTGGTGGGCGGCCTGGCGGCCAACTCGCTCGCGCTGCTGGCCGACGCGGGGCACATGCTCAGCGACGTGGCGGCGCTGGCGCTCTCGCTCTTCGCCGTCTGGATCGCGCAGAAGCCGGCCACCGGGCGCCGCACCTTCGGCTACTACCGCACCGAGATCCTGGCCGCGCTGGCCAACGCGGCCACGCTGATCGCCATCTCCATCTACATCTTCTACGAGGCGTTCCAGCGGCTGCGCGCGCCGGAGCCGGTGGTGGGCGCGCTGGTGGTGTGGATCGCCATCGGCGGCCTGCTGGTGAACGGGATCGGCGCGGCGCTGCTGCACGGCGGGCGCGAGCACTCCCTGAACATCCGCGGGGCCTGGCTGCACCTGATGACCGACGCCGCGGGGAACGTGGGGGTGATCGTGGGCGGGGTGCTGATCTGGGCGTGGGGGCTCGCCTGGGCGGACCCGGTGGTCTCGATCCTGATCGGGGTGCTGGTGATCTGGTCGAGCTGGGGGCTGCTGAAGGACTCGGTGGGGGTGCTGCTGGAGGGCGCGCCCGCGCACGTCGACGTGGGCGCGGTGCGCGCGGCGGTGCTGGAGGTGGAGGGCGTGGAGGAGGTGCACGACCTGCACGTGTGGACCATCGCCAGCGGCATCGAGGCGCTCTCCTGCCACGTGGTGGTCGGCGGCCGCGACGAGCGCCGCGCGAGCGGCGAGATCCTGGCCGACGTGCACAAGCTGCTGCACGAGCGCTTCGGCCTCCATCACCTGACGGTGCAGATCGAGCCGCGCGGCTTCAAGGAGCTGGACTGCGTGGCGCTGAGCGGCTGAAACGGCGCGCGGACGAAGCCCAAGCTAGAACGAGCGCCTTCGTTCGGCTCACAAACCTGAAATGTCCCCTGCGTTTATTCCTTCGCCGATGTCATTACCTCACGGTTAGTGCTCGAAAAAGCCTTCCTGCTGATTCGGCGAATTTCTCATCAATCATCCATTCATGAAAGTCGCCGATGTAACGGGAGCGAATCAGCGTACACTTGTCGTTCAGAGGCGGGCGTTGCAAAACTGCACCATCAATATCAATTGGCACCAGCAATGATCTGCCCGGTGACTCACGTTCCTTCGCCAGAGCTTCTTCAAGCTCGTTGTCGACCCACCAACTCTGGAGGGAAGAATGAGAACAAACCAGCAGGAACCTGTCGTGGCGCTGAATGCCGCTTCGGATGGTCTCGTGCAATCTGTCACCGGGGAGTAGTTCGTGATCGTCCAGCCAACACTCTACACCCGAATTCACAAGGAAATCATGGAGGCGCAAAACAAACGAGCGATCCGCATGGGAGTAACTTATGAAGACCGACAGCAGGGGCTGGATTTGCTCAACCATTTCTGGGCCGTCACGTCGCAGACTCTCCTCGGTCAAGGCATCTCCCTCGACCTGAATTGACAGGGCATTCACGCCGAGCGCTGATAACAAACTTGTGTTGACTTCTTGGGATGTGATTAGCCGCGAGGTGCCGCAGAGTAGCTTCAGCTCTTGTCCTCTGGTCGAGCTTTCGCTCTCCGAAAGAAGGATTTCAAGGCCCAGCTCATGAAGGGTCGTCAGCACGCGGCTGAGCAGACCAGGACGGTCTTCGGTCCTTATCCGGATCTCGAAAATTCCAGGCTTCTCAAAGCCGTAAATCGCCATGTCCGTCTCGGTGTCGTAGACCAATGTAGCTCGAAGCGGTTTGAAGCGTCTCTGTCGCCCCGTGTTCTTCTCACACCATCGTTGCCACCATTCCCCACCTTGGTGAATCACCCCGTCCTTGTATCGGCCATGGCCATGCCACGTAATCGGACGGGAACGAAACGTCGCTGGAATCCGCCCACCAAAATGAAAGACGGCGGCCGCTGTCGGCCCGCCGACCACGAGATCCTCCAACGGGTCTCCGCGAGAATCTGTCAGCATGAGAATGCACGTGCACTCCGTGCCCAGCGCCAAGTGCCTCTTGAAAAAAGAGGGAAACGGGACCCGTACAGGATCTTCTATTCGGACGGAGTTGATGCCGATGACTAGAATGGGTCTCTCCATTATTGGAGTAGCCGAACGACACAAGCGTCAGGGATGCGGACCGGCAAAATCCAGATAATGCTCTGGTATCGGAACGTCAAGCGGACGACGAGCAGATGACACTGTTGCTCAATGCATCCGACGAGGAGAGATTCGATCCAGTTGCGGCTGGCGTGCGGATGGCTTGGCCGCGTGGATAGGAGGACCAGGTTCACATGAGTGTGTTGATCAAAGTCGACCCGGGCGGCGGCGAGTTCGCCGAAGACAAGGAATTCGCCCGGCAGCTTCGCACGGAAGCGCTGCTGCCTGCGCTCGCGGGTGGCGAAGAGGTGGTGCTCGACTTCGCGGGTGTCACATACGCGACGCAGTCGTTCGTCCACACTCTGATCGGCGAGGCTCTCCACCGACACGGGGAAGCGGCCCTCGACAGGCTGGAGTTTCGCAACTGCTCCGGTCCCTTGCGGAGCCTGATCGAGCTCGTGGTCGACTACTCGCTCAATGGGTTCGCCGAGCCCCATCCGGCGTGATGCAGACCTCGTAGCGTTCAAATCTCCCTTTCCCCGCGCTCCTGGCCGACGTGCACCACCTGCTCACGAGCGCTTCGGCCTGCACCACCTGACGGTGCAGATCGAGCCCCGGGGCTTCAAGGAGCTGGACTGCGTGGTGCTGAGCGGATGAAACGGCCTTTTCACGCAGAGACACGGAGGCACGGAGAGACTCAGTCCCTCTCCGTGCCTCCGTGTCTCTGTGTGACATAAGAAACTTCCAGCAGCGCATCGCCGTAGGGCCGCACGGCGAACTTCGTATCGCTCCGTCATGAACGGGCGGCCGCCGGCGGGGTACAGGATGCCGCGCCGTGCCCGACCCCGCGGCGCTCTTTTCATTTCCGCACCTCGACGTGATGCGCACGCTGTTCCTGCTGATCCGGCTCCTGCCGTTCGCGCTCTCGTTCGCGCGCGACCGCCGCCGCGCGTTCCTCTGGGGCGCGCCGGCGCGGCGCACCCCCGCCTTCCACGCGCGGCGGGCGCGGCGGCTGGCGCGCACCATCCCCGCGCTCGGCCCCACCTTCGTCAAGATCGGCCAGGTGTTCTCCGCGCGCCCCGACGTGGTGCCGGAGCCGTACCTGGGCGAGCTGGGCGAGCTCACCGACCGCGTGCCCTGCGTCCCTTTCGGCCGCATCGAGACGGAGCTGGCGGCGGCCTACGGGGCGCCGGTGGACGAGGTGTTCGAGGCCTTCGAGCGCGAGCCGCTGGCGGCGGGGTCGCTGGGGCAGGTGTACCGCGCGCGCCACCAGGGGCAGGACGTGGTGGTGAAGGTGCTGCGGCCGGGCGTGGAGGAGATGGTGGAGCACGACGTGCGCTTCGTGCGGCGCGTGCTGGCGCTGGTGGAGCGGCGCTGGAGCCATCCGCAGCTCCGCGGCGTGCACGTGGCGCTGGACGAGTTCGAGCGGCGCATCGCGGCCGAGATGGACTTCGAGCAGGAGGCGGCCTACGCGCGCAGCATCGGGCAGGCGTTCGCGCGCAACCCCCGCGTGGTCGTCCCCCGCGTGGTGGACGGGATGGTGCGCAGGCGCGCGCTGGTGCTGGAGTTCGTGGAGGGCACCCGCGTGGACCAGCTCGACGCGCTGGTGGCGGCCGGGCGCGTCGATCCCGAGCGCGTGGTCGACGAGGTGATCGAGGCCTACATCCAGATGATGCTGGTCGACGGGATCTTCCACGCCGACCCGCACCCCGGCAACCTGCTGGTGCGCGACGACGGCGCGCTGGTGCTGCTGGACTTCGGGATGGTGATCGAGGTCGATCCCGGGATGCGGCGCCAGCTCGTGCACACCGCGCTCGCCGCGGTGAGCGGGAACGCGAAGCGCGTGGTGGACGGCTTCTTCGCGCTGAGCATCGTGGAGCCGGGGACGGACCGCGAGACCATCCAGCGCCTGGTCGCGCTGCTGCTGGAGATGACGGAGCGCGGCGCCCACATCGACGAGATCCAGGGCGCGCTCGCCGACGAGGTGATGAAGCTGCTCTACGACTGGCCGGTGGTGCTCACCGGCGAGATGACGTACTTCGGGCGGGCGGTGGCGCTGATCGAGGGGCTGGGGGCGCGCCACGTTCCCGGGTTCAACCCGGTGCGCTCCGTGAAGCCGCTGCTGATGAAGCACCGCGCCGCCGTCCTCCGCGCCCTGGGGCCGACGGACAGCGGCGAGTCGGCGGCCCTGGCCTACTCGCTCGGCCTGATCGCGCGCGGGATCGTGGACGTGTCGCGGGACCTGTTCGGCGTGCTGGCGCGCCGCCTTCCCGAGCTCTGGGCCGCCACCACCGCGCCGGCCGTCGAGGAGGAGCCCGCGTCAGCGGCGTGACGAGCTCCGCAACAGCATTCACGCAGAGACACAGAAGAGCCGCAGAGAGCAATCCAGCCTCTCCGCGGCTCTTCGTTTTTACCTGAGATCGGGATCGTCGGAGCGGAGCATCTGCCTCGTGTGGCGCACGGTCACAATCAGCACTTGGTCGGAATCGGTGCGATAGATCACGCGGTGGCTCTCGTAGATGATCTCGCGCAGGTCGGTGCGTTTGAACTCGGGTACCGGACGGCCGCTCCCGGGGAAGCGCGCCAGCGGTCGCACCGCCGCGAAGATGCCTTCGACCCAATCCGCAGCGGCATTCGGCCGGTCGCGGGCAATGTACTCACCTATCTCCACGACCCGCTCCAGCGCGAGCGCGGACCAGACAACCTTCACCGACGTAGCCGCGCGAGGACCTGCCGCTTCGCCTCGTCGTGTTCGAGCACTTCACCGCGCGCAGCCTGCTCTTCGGCGACGCGGATGTCGTCCAGCACCTCGGCGCGCTCGACCAGCCGCTCATACTCGGCGACGCCAATGAGCACGGCCGCACCGCGCCCGTGCTGCGTGAGCACGATCGCTCGCCGCGTCGACTGAACCTGCTCCACAAAAGCAGCGGTGTTCGCCCGGAACTCGGAGAGCGGTCGGATGTCTTCGGAGAATCGAATGCTGGGCAAGCTCACCTCCTGGTTATGTACAATCGGATGTACTAAACAAGGTACAAACAGGAGGCGCTTTCGGCAACTTTCTTCCGTCGGCCGGGTCGTTTCCGCCTAGTTCCAGCTAACTCAGGGCAGCGGGATCCTGTCGCGGATGAGGAGGAGGATGGCGGTGTGGGGGACGATCAGGTACTTGCTGCCGTCGATCTCCACCTCCACCGCGTTGCTGCGCAGGAAGATCGCGAAGTCGCCCTTCTCGGCCTGCAGCGGCACGTAGCGCATTCCCGTGCGCGTGCCGCCGCTCCAGGGCTCGCCGTCCGTCAGCGGCTCCACGGTGGGGTAGCCGGGGCCCACGTTCACCACGTGGCCACCCATCGCGGCCTCCTTCTCCTGCACGCTCGCGGGGAGGAAGAGCCCCGACGGCGTCTTGTTCGCATCTTCCTCCGGCTTGATCAGGACCTTGTCCCCCACCACCAGCACTTCGCGGCTCATCGATCCATCCGTCGGGTTCAGGGCGTTCTCCAGGTACAGCATCGGTCCGTCGTCTTCCTGCCTCGAGTTCAACTTCCATCGCGCGGCCATTCCACGCAACGCTTACACCGCCCGCTCCGTCCAGTTCCGTGGAGTCGCGGCCGCGAGCCACCCATGTCGCTGGGGAAGTCATACCACCTCTGACAAATGACTGTGCAGTCGTAAAGATCAGCACAGATGGGTCTCACACGGAGTCAACGGAGTCAACGGAGTCAACGGAGGACTGTCCGGCTTCCCCGTTGACTCTGTTGACTCCGTGTGAGTCCATTCCGTTGGCCCAATGCACAATCAATCAGCAGAAATGGTATCAGGGTCTGCGAAACCTCTCCGCGATGGCACCGTATCCATCTCCTCCCTCTCTCTCCCCGGCCCCGAACCCGGATCGACGGATGCGAAAGGACGAAGAGTTCAGCTACGACCCGATCGCCGACGCGTACGCCGAGACCATCGACGCGGCGCCGTACAACGCGTTCTACGAGCGCCCCACCATGCTCTCGCTGCTGCCGCCGCTGGAGGGGAAGCGCATCCTGGAGGCGGGGTGCGGCGAGGGGTGGTACACGGAGCGGCTCCTGGACCGCGGCGCGCGCGTGACCGCGTTCGACGCGAGCGCGCGGATGCTGGAGCACGCCCGCCGCCGCATCTCCGCCCTCCCGGCCGAGGCCCGGGCGCGGGCGGAGCTGCACGTGGCCGACCTGCGCCGCCCGCTGGCGTTCGCCGCCGATGCGTCCTTCGACGGCATCGTGAGCGCGCTGGTGCTGCACTACGTGCGCGACTGGAGCACCGCGCTGGCCGAGTTCCGGCGGGTGCTGGCGCCGGGGGGATGGCTCCTCTTCTCCACCCACCACCCCGCCGCCGACGCCAGCCGCCTCCCCGCGGGCGCCAGCTACTTCGACGTGGTGCAGGAGGAGGACGACTGGAAGCGGCTGGGGCGCGTCCTCTTCTACCGCCGGCCGCTCATGGCCATCGCCGACGCGCTGGCGGAGGCGGGGTTCGGCATCGAGCGCATCGTGGAGCCGCGCCCGACCGAGGAGTTCCGCCGGGCGAAGCCGGATTCGTACGCGGACCTCCTCCGCTTCCCGGAGTTCATCTTCGTCCGCGCCCGCCCCTGGTGAGGCGGAGAGGCGGCGGAGCGTGAACTGAAGTTTCACACAGAGGAAGCAGAGGGACCAGAGAATCAGCGGCAGTTCTCTGGTCCCTCTGCTTCCTCTGTGTGAAACCATTCCTTTCCCTGAATGCACAATGAATCATCAGAAACGGTATGAGAGCCGCGGTCGATCCCGCGGGTCGCGCGTTCGCCGGAATCCCTCTTGCAGCGCCCTCTATCTTCCGAAAACCACGCCTTTCCCGCGCGCGGGCGAACGCGTAGGTTGGCCCGGGACGCCGCCGCCGACCGCGCGTGTCCCCGGATCGGGCCGGCGGCGGCGAGGAACGTGGAAGCTCCGGGGACCCATGGGAGACCTGATGGCAGACAGCTTCGGCGCCCGCTCCACCCTGCGCGTGGGCGAGCGCGAATACACCATCTTCCGCCTGGACGCCGCCGGCGACGTGAGCCGGCTGCCGTACTCGCTGCGCATCCTGCTGGAGAACCTGCTGCGCACCGAAGACGGCGTGACCGTGACCCGCGACGACATCCTGGCGCTCGCGAACTGGGACCCCTCCAATCCCCCCGACCGCGAGATCGCCTACTCCCCCGCGCGGGTGGTGCTGCAGGACTTCACCGGCGTCCCCTGCGTGGTCGACCTGGCGGCCATGCGCGACGCCATGGCGGAGCTCGGCGGCGACCCGGCGCGGATCAACCCGCTGCAGCCGGTGGAGCTGGTGATCGACCACTCCATCCAGGTCGACGCCTTCGGCACCCCCGAGGCCTTCCAGCAGAACGTGGAGCTGGACTACGGCCGCAACCGCGAGCGCTACGCCTTCCTGCGCTGGGGGCAGCAGGCCTTCGACAACTTCAAGGTGGTGCCGCCCAACACCGGGATCGTGCACCAGGTCAATCTCGAATACCTCTCGCGCGTGGTCTTCTCCACCGACGAGAGCCCGGAGCACGACGCGGAGGGCGGGCCGCCGCTCGCCTACCCCGACACCTGCGTGGGCACCGACAGCCACACGCCGATGGTGAACGGGCTCGGCATCCTGGCCTGGGGCGTGGGCGGGATCGAGGCCGAGGCGGCCATGCTCGGCCAGCCCATCTCCATGCTCATCCCCGAGGTGATCGGCTTCCGGCTGGAGGGCGAGCTGCCGGAGGGCGCCACGGCCACCGACCTGGTGCTCACCGTCACCGAGATGCTCCGCAAGAAGGGCGTGGTGGGCAAGTTCGTGGAGTTCTACGGCCCCGGGGTGGGGCACCTGGCGCTCGCCGACCGCGCCACCATCGGCAACATGAGCCCGGAGTACGGGGCCACCTGCGCCATCTTCCCGCCGGACCAGGTGACGCTCGACTACCTGCGCTTCACCGGCCGCCCCGAGGAGCGCATCGCGCTGGTCGAGGCGTACATGAAGGAGCAGGGGCTCTTCCACAGCGCCGACTGCGCCGAGCCCGTCTTCACCGACACGCTCACGCTCGACCTGAACACGGTGCAGCCGAGCGTGGCCGGTCCGCGCCGCCCGCAGGACCGCATCCAGCTCAGCGACGTGAAGAAGGCCTTCCGCGCCACGCTCCCCTCGCTGATGCCGACGAAGTCCGTGCCTTCGCAGAAGGACGCGGCGAACGCCGACACCGGCGCGGGCCCGGACAAGGTGGGGGTGTGGGGCGAGGGCTCGGCCGAATCGCCCGACGCGCAGCGGGTGCTGGTGGGTGACGCGGAGATGGTGCTGGACCACGGCTCCGTGGTGATCGCCGCCATCACGAGCTGCACCAACACCTCCAACCCCGCGGTGATGATGGCCGCGGGGCTGCTGGCGAAGAAGGCGGTGGAGCGCGGCCTCTCCCGCAAGCCGTGGGTGAAGACCTCGCTCGCGCCGGGCTCCAAGGTGGTGACCGAGTACTACCAGAAGGCCGGCGTGCTCCCCTTCCTGGAGCAGCTCGGCTTCAACGTGGTGGGCTACGGCTGCACCACCTGCATCGGCAACTCGGGGCCGCTCCCGCAGCAGATCTCCGACGCCATCCAGAAGGGCGGCCTGGTCGCCTGCAGCGTGCTCTCGGGGAACCGCAACTTCGAGGGGCGCATCAACTCCGACGTGCGCGCCAACTTCCTGATGTCGCCGCCGCTGGTGGTGGCCTTCGCGCTCGCGGGGCGGATCGACTGGGACCCGTACAACGAGCCGCTCGGCACCGACAAGGACGGCCGCTCGGTGTTCCTGAAGGACATCTGGCCGAGCAACGTGGAGGTGCAGTCGGCCATCCAGAGCGCCATCGAGAGCGAGATGTACCGGCGCAGCTACGCCGGCGTGTTCGAGGGCGACGAGCTCTGGAACTCGATGGACACGCCCGCGGGCGACCGCTTCGCCTGGGCGGACGACTCGACCTACGTGCGGCAGCCGCCCTACTTCGAGAACATGCCGAGGGAGGCGCCCACCGAGGTGGCGGAGATCCGCGGCGCCCGCGCCGTGGCGCTGCTGGGCGACAGCGTGACCACCGACCACATCTCGCCGGCGGGGAGCATCAAGAAGGACTCGCCGGCCGGGACGTACCTGGTGGAGCACGGGGTCGACCCCAAGGACTTCAACAGCTACGGCGCGCGGCGCGGCAACCACGAGGTGATGGTGCGCGGCACCTTCGCCAACGTGCGCATCCGCAACCAGCTCGCGCCGGGCACGGAGGGCGGATGGACGACCTACTTCCCGGAGGACGAGGTCACCACCATCTACGACGCGGCCATGCGCTACCAGGCCGAAGGCACGCCGCTGGTGGTGCTGGCCGGCAAGGAGTACGGCTCGGGCTCGTCGCGCGACTGGGCGGCCAAGGGCCCGTACCTGCAGGGGATCCGCGCGGTGATCGCGGAGAGCTACGAGCGCATCCACCGCTCCAACCTGGTGGGGATGGGCGTGCTCCCGCTGCAGTTCATGAACGGCGAGAGCGCGGCCTCGCTGGGCCTCACCGGGCGCGAGGTCTTCGACGTCGACGGGCTGGCGGAGGTGATCTCCAGCAACCTGGGGACGCGCGAGGTGACCGTCACCGCGCGGCCGGAGGGCGGACAGGGCGAGGCGAAGACCTTCCGCGCGCTGGTGCGCATCGACACGCCGCAGGAGGTGCTCTACTACCGCCACGGCGGCATCCTGCAGTACGTGCTGCGCCAGCTCCTTTCGGGAAAGGAAGAGCCGCACGCGCTGGCCGGCGGCATCACCGCCGGCGCCGTGAGCCGCGACGCCGAGCGCGGCGACCGCGCGGTGACGGAGGATTCGGTCGAGAGCTTCCCGGCCTCGGACGCGCCGACGTACTGAGGACTGTCACACAGAGGAACCAGAGGGACCAGAGAGCGCTGGCTGTTCTCTCTGGTCCCTCTGGTTCCTCTGTGTGAAATGCTTTTATAGCCCCGTCGCGCGCCTGGCTCCGTGACGCCGCAGCAGCGCGGCGACGCGCTCGGCGTTGCCGGCGAGGGCGACGTCGAGCGGCGTCATCCCGTTGCCAGCGACGGCGTTGGGGTCGGCGCCGGCGGCCAGCAGCATCTCCACCAGGCGCTCGCGCTCGGCGGGGTCGTGCATCCGCGTGCCCTCGACGTCGCTGATCGACGGCCAGGCGGCCCAGTGCAGCGCGGTGCACCGCGGGATGTTCCACTGGTCGATGCGGCGGTCGACGGACGATGGGTCCTCGCGCAGCCGCGCCTCGACGTGCTCCAGCAGGTTGAAGCCGGCGGCGTCGTGCAGGTCGATGCGGGTGTTCGCGCGCAACCAGCCGAACACCTCGGCCTGGCGGTTGTGCTGCGCCCACGACAGCGGCGTCGAGGTGAAGGGGTTGTCGCGGTTGGAGAGGTCTGCGCCCTTCTCGACCAGCCGCCGCACCATCGGCAGGTCGCCCTCCCACGCGGCGCGGTGCAGCGCGGTGCCGTTGTTCACCCCCGTCATGTTCCAGTTGCCGTCCTTCTCCAGCAGGAAATCCACCGCGTCGAGCTGCTTCCGTACGTAGGCGTAGAGCATCGCGAGGCCGATCGCGTCGCGCGCGCTCATGAGCCGGCTGCGGCGGCGGGGGCGCACGACGAGGCGGCCGTCCGCATCGAACATCGCGCGCAGCAGGTCCAGCCGGCCCAGCGCCGCCGCGGCGAAGAGGTCGGGCCTGGCGCCGAGCTCGATCATCTTCTCCGCCGCGGCCGGGGCGTGGTTCGCGAGCGATTGGTCGAGCGCGTCCGACTTGGCGAGGTCGAGCTTCGCGCCGCGCTCCAGCAGCAGGTCCATCAGCGGACCGGTGACGCCGGCGTCGCTCGCCTGCTTGCCGGTGACCAGCAGTCCCATCGTCGTGCCGCTGTTGGGGCCGATGGTCTCGGCGTTCACGTCGGCGCCGGCGTCCAGGAGCACCCGCGCCATCTCCACCACGTTCGCCGGCAGCCTCACGCCGTCGCGCCACGGGTTACCGGCCACGTGGTGCAGCAGCGTGGCGGCGCTGAAGTAGCCGTAGGGCGGATCGAGGTTGGTGCGCGCCCGCACCAGCGATGGGTCCTCCGCCAGCAGCGCGCGCAGGCGCTCCGCGTCGCCCGCGTCGAAGGCGGCGAGCGCCTCGGCGAAGCGCGGGTGCGGCTGGAAGGCGGCGATGCGGCTCCCGATCTCCACCCGCTGCTTGAGCGCCGCCCAGCTCGCGAACCCGTATTCGCGCGCGAGCACGAGCTGCGCGTCCGCCAGCTTGAGCGGGTGGGCGAGCACCGCGTCCGTCGCCTGGCCCTTCAGGTCGGGATGATGCGCGGCGACGCGCGCGGCGGCGGCGGCGCTCCCGTCGCGGTGCGCGCGCAGGAGCTCCCGCGCCTGGGTGCGGAGCTGGGTGAGGCTGGGGCGTGCGGGAAGGGTACGGCTGGGCATGGCGCGCTCCTTTCGTCAGCCCGGTGTCCGCGGTGTGGGCCGAAAGAAGCGTGATCGGTTGTCTGGCAGGCTCGCAGGCGGGACTCGGTCCCTTTCCGCGGACGGGAAGCGCCCTGCAGCGCTCTGCCGCGGAGTGCCGCACGTCGCGCGCCACGGAGAGGAATCAGCCGCTCCTTTCCATGCCTCTGTGTGATGCCAGAGCCGGAACCAAAGCTTGTGTCGTTGAAGTCCGCGAAGGCGGACTGCGTGCTGTTGTAGCGGCGACTTCAGTCGCATCGTCGCGTAATCCGTGGACGCACGCTTTGCCGGATCTGGCGCCAGATCCTTTTGGGCGTAAAGCGGTTGACACCAGGATCGGGGAAGGGGATCATTCCCCGGCGATTCCATCCTCTCGATCCCCTCGGCGGACCTCGCCCATGTCGATGAATGCCCAGTTCCGGCAGGTGTCTCCCCGCGCGCTCGAGATCCTGCTCGGGCAACCGGAGCTGATCGCGGCGGCGGTGCTGTGGGAGAACGCCGCTCCGGAAGATTCGGCCGGCCCGCTGGCGGGGCTCCCCGCGAACATGCGCGCGATCTTCGGCTCGCTTCCGCCCGAGGCGCAGAAGGCGGCGGTCGCCGAGCACGCGCGGATGATCGAGCAGATGCGCACCCAGCCTCTGTTCGCGATGATGCAGGGCGAGCAGGACGAAGACGCCGGCAAGCTCCGGGCGGCCGGGATCGTCGACGACGACCTGCCGGAGGCGGTCGACATCGGCCAGACCTGGCACGGCCTGCACTTCCTGCTCGCCGGCAGCGCGGACGATACGGGACCGGGCGCCGCGCAGGCGGTGCTCGGCGGGCGCGAGACGGAGAACGACGACTTCGGCTACGGCCCGGTCCGCGTGATGACGCCCGAGGAGACGGCCGACGTCGCCGCCGGGCTGGCGGCGCTCACGGAAGACGAGTTCGCGGCGCGCCACGACGCCGACGCGATGCACGCGGCCGAGATCTACGGCGCGTTCGACGAGGTGGAATGGCTGCTGGAGGCCTTCCGGCAGCTCCGCGACTACTACGCCGCCGCCCGCGAGCGCGGCTATGGGATGCTCCTCGCCATCACCTGAGGCGGGACATCAGTGGTCGTTCATCCGTGTCTCCGTGCCTCCGTGAGAGAATCCGCCTGCAGGGAGTTGGAACGATGACCGAGATCGACGGGGCCGCCGAGCTGATCCTGCGGCTGTACGAGATCCGCCGCGAAGACGAGCTGCGGCGGGCGCGCGACTGGTTCGCCACGCAGTTCTTCCCGTCGTCCACCGAGGACGTGCTGGCGGCGTGGACGGGGCGCGAGAGCGCGCGCTACCGCATGGTCACCACCTACTGGGAGATGGCCGCCACGCTGGTGAACCACGGCGCCATCCCCGAGGCCATGTTCCACGACGCCAACACCGAGCACGTGGCCGTCTGGGTGAAGCTGCAGCCGTACCTCGAGAAGGTGCGGGAGATGGCGAAGTACCCATCCTACCTCTCCCAGCTCGAGCGGCTGATGACGCGCATGCCCGACCTGGAGGAGCGCAGCGTGCCGATGCGGGCCTACCTGGAGCTGCGGAAGAAGCAGCTCGCCGGCGCGCCGTCGCCGGGGAGCCCTCCACCGCCCGACCCGACCGACTGACGGTCTCTCACCGAGGCACGGAGGATACGGAGAGGCGATGGCGTGGGTCGTCCTGTTTCTCGCGGGGCTGCTGGAGGTGGGGTGGGCCGTGGGGCTGAAGTACACGGCCGGGCTCACCCGGCCGTGGCCGACGGTGGCCACCGCCCTTGCGCTGGCCGGGAGCATGGGGTCTCTCGCGGTCGCCCTGCGGACGCTGCCGCTCGGCACCGCCTACGCGGTGTGGACGGGGATCGGCACCGTGGGCACCGCGGTGCTCGGCATCGTCCTCTTCCGCGAGCCCGCCACGGCGATGCGGCTGGCGTGCATCGCCCTCATCGTGGCGGGGATCGTGGGGCTCAAGCTCGCCTCGCCGGCGGCGCCCTGAGGCGGCCCGGAGACTGGCGAGCAGCCTTCTCCCCAGACGTCGTCGTGAGAGACGGTTGAGTAACCGCCAATAGTGTCATCCTGAGGCCCGGCCTCACCTTACCCTGTGCTCGCGGTAAGCTTTCGCAGGGCCGAAGGATCTAACCACGGCCACCACGGGGCCCGCTGCGGAAGCCGCACGGCAGCCGCGGCAACGTCGTGTCTCGACCGCTGCGGACCCGTCATTCGCGACGCTGCCGCGCCCCGGGCCCCGCGGCTTTCCCGGCCAGATCCCTCGGCTCTGCGGACGCCGGTGCGGCGTCGGGTTCGTCGGGGCCGAGCCTCGGGATGACACTCGAGTGTTTCGGCCGTTTGACATTTCTCAAAGGTCTTTGAGGCGCCGGACGTTTGCCGCCACCTGGCACGGGTGATATCCTGCGGGCGATGAGCCCCACGCCCGACCGTCCCCGCCATCCGACCGCGGCCGGCGCCCCGCTCGCGCCCGGCCCCGAGTTCGACCTCATCCGCCGCTTCCTGCCGCGCCATGGCCCCGTGCGCCCCGACGTGCGCGTGGGGCCGGGCGACGACTGCGCGGTGGTGGCGGGCGACGGGATCGCCCTCTCCACGGACATGTCGGTGGAGGGGGTGCACTTCCGCCGCGACTGGCTGTCGCTGCGCGAGATCGGCTGCCGGGCGGCGGCGGCGGCGCTGAGCGACCTGGCGGCCGTCGCCGCGCGGCCCATCGGCGTGCTCGCCTCCCTCGCGCTGCCGAAGGCCGACGCGAACGCGCATGCGGTGCAGGTGATGGAGGGCGTCCGCCGCGCGGCCGACCAGGCGGGCGCCGCGCTCCTCGGGGGCGACGTGGCGCGCACCTCCGGGCCGCTGGTGGTCGACGTCACCGTGGTCGGCGAGGCCGCGCACCCGGTGCTCCGCTCCGGCGCCGCCCTGGGCGACGAGGTGTGGGTCACCGGCGAGCTGGGGGCCAGCGCGCTCTACGTGGCGCAGATGCTCGCCGGCGCCGAGCCCGACGCCGCCGCGCGCGAGCGCTACGCCGCCCCCGCGCCCCGCGTGCGCGAGGCGCGCTGGCTGGCCGAGCGCGCGCTGCCGACGGCGATGATCGACCTCTCCGACGGCCTCGCGGGCGACGCGGCGCACCTCTCCGCGGCGAGCGGCGCGGCGGTGCTGCTCGCGGCCGAGCTGGTGCCCATCCACCCGGCCGTGCGGCGCCGCAGCGCCTCGCCCGGCGAGGCGCTGCGGCTGGCGATGACCGGCGGCGAGGACTACGAGCTCTGCTTCACGGCGGCGCTGGGCGCGGTGGAGCCGCACGTGCGCGCCTTCGAGGAGGCGTTCCGGCTCCGGCTCACCTGCGTGGGGCGGATGGGCGGCGGCGACGGGGTGTGGTGGACGACGCCCGAGGGCCACCGCACGCCGCTGGGGCTCTCGGGCTACCAGCACTTCGACGAGCGATGACGGTGGAACGGACCGGGAGGACGGGTTGATCCGCACCCTGTGGACCGCCGCGGTGGGGCTGGTTACGCTGGCGTGGTGGGCGCCGATCGTGATCTGGGAGGCACGGCGCGGGCGGAAGGACGGCGACTGGTACGTGGCCGTCACCCGGCGCTGGGTGCGTTCGGTGATCTGGGCCAGCGGGTGCCCGGTGGTGGTGCACGGCCGCGGGCACATCCACCCCGACGTGCCCCAGGTGGTGGCCGCGAACCACATCTCCTGGTTCGACGTGTTCGCGCTCGCCGCGGTGATCGAGGAGCCCTACCACTTCGTCGCCAAGAAGGAGCTGCAGAAGCTCCCGCTCTTCGGGCCGGCGCTGGTGGCGGCGGGGCACATCGTGATCGACCGCTCCAACCGCGAGCGGGCCATCGAGAGCCTGCGCGCCGCGGGCGAGAAGGTGCGCCACAGCCGCGGCGTGGTGGTGATCTTTCCCGAGGGCACGCGCGCGCGCGACGGGCGGCTGGCGCCGTTCAAGAAGGGCGCGTTCATGCTCGCCGCCGAGTCGCGCGTGGCCATCGTGCCCACGGCCGTCACCGGCAGCTACGAGATCATGCCCCCGGGGTCCTGGCGGATCCATCCGCGGACGATCCACCTGCACTTCCTGGAGCCCATCCCCCCCGGGCAGGTCGCCGCGATGGCGGAGGACGGCCCGGAACCGCTGATGGACCTCGTCCGCACTCGCATCGCCGCCGTCACCGGCGACGCCTGACACTCGGTGCCGAGTGCCAGGTGCTGGAACGGCACGAACGTGCTTTACCGGTTGGAATTACGACAGCAGGCCGGCGACCTCTATCTCCCGAAAACATGACCGCCCGTCCGCGATTGCGTGGACGGGCGGTCTGCGTATGGAGATCGGACCCGGTGGACTCGCGTGAGAGGCTCAGTCCTGCACCCGCGTGTAGGTAACCACCATCTCCTGCACGTCCATCTCTCCGCGGGGGAGGTGGATGGTGAGCCGGTCGCCGTTCACTTCCACTGTGCCCAAGAGGAGCCACTCGCGGTCGACCCACTGGACGACGTTGTGCTCGGCGAACTGCACGTCCTGGCTCGTAATGCGGACGACACGCACCTTCAGGCTGTTGCCCTTCAGCCGGTACTCGCCGTCGGAGCGGAAATACGTCGTCAGCTCCGTCACAGGACGCCCGTAGCTGCCGTAGGCGAAGTATTCGCTGGCGAACGCCCCGCCGGGGCCGAAGGTGAGCTGGTTGTCGGTGTCCTTCGGGTTCGAGTCCGATCCGGAGAGATCCACGAAGTGCTTGTCGGCGCGCCAGGTGCCCTGCAGCACGCGCTCCTCGGCCGTGATGGCGCGGTCGCAGGAAGCCAGCGCCAGGATGGCTGCGGCGGCGAACAGGAGACGTGTCTTCATCGGACGCGCGGGGCAGGGAGGAAGAAGGATGATGAGGTTGTGCGACTAACGTTCCAGGTGGCGGAGTTGTGACGGTAGCGCGCTTCGTTAGACGCTCTCCGCGCAGAGAGTGACAGCCTTACGCCAGACGTGGCTGCGTATCTGGTCGAGCAAGGAGCCACAGAGGAACAGAAAACTGTGACTCCGCAGTTCCCGCGCTAGGGCACGCGGTTCCCGCTCCGCCGGGACGCGCGGCGCATTGCACTCTCGATTTCGGCGGCTGTGTACGGGAGCCCCGTCGTGAGGATCTCGTACCCGCCGGCGGTAACCAGGATCATGTCCTCCATGTAGAAGCCCTGTCCGCCGACGGCGAACATGGGCTCGTAATCCAGCACCATCCCTGCCCGGAGCGTGTCGGGAAGCATTTCGGCGCCCTACCATGCATAAGCTCAGACACCGGCGTCTGGCTGACGACCGCGTGCCGCACGGTAACCTGTCGGGCTCACCCGCTAGGCCAGGATCTCGACGTACCCGTCCGTTCCGTGCACGCGGATCCGCTGCCCGTCCCGGATCAGGCGGGTGGCGTGCTCCACGCCGACGACGGCGGGGAGGCCGTACTCCCGCGCGATCACCGCGCCATGGGTCATCAGGCCTCCCACCTCCGTCACCAAGCCCTTGATCGCGACGAACAGGGGCGTCCAGCTCGGGTCCGTGTAGGGGGTCACCAGGATGTCGCCCGCTTCGAGGTCGGCCTTCGCCATGTCCAGGATGACGCGGGCCCGTCCCTCGACGGTCCCGGCGGAGACCGGGAGGCCGACCAGCGCGCCGGGCGGCAGGTCGTCGCGCCGGTACGCCCCGGTGACGGCCTCGCCCTCCGACGTGAGCACCCGGGGCGGCGTGAGCGCCTGGTACGACCTGAACGCGTCCCTGCGCCGGCGGATGAGCGGGTCGTCCACCTGGCCCGTGCGCACGACGTCGTGGAGCTCCTGGAAGGTGAGGAAGAAGATGTCTTCCTTCTCCCGCAGCACGCCGGCCTGCACGAGGCGTTCGGCTTCTTCCAGCAAGGCCCGCTTGTAGACGAAGTAGCGGCTGACCATGCCGTACTTGGGATACTCCCGGTACCCGATGAAGGCGCGGACCCGGTCGATCATCCCCTTCGTCTCTTCGGCCTTCTCCTCCCCGTCCGGCAGGGCGCGCAGGCGCTCCAGCACCTCCTGCTCCTTCGTCCAGGCGTCCTGCCGCCCCTGCTCGAAGCGCCGCCGACCTTCGCCCGGCTCGAAGTTCCTGACGTTGCCGAGGATCAGGGGCACGAGCGTGGTGGGGCGCTCGCTCCAGCGCGGCCGCGTGATGTCGATCTCGCCGGCGCAGCGCATGCCGTACCGGTCGAGCCAGCCCCGGATGGCGTCTCGCGCTTCCCGCCCGCCCGGGAGCCCGGGGAGCTCGTCCAGGAAACCGTCGTCCTCGACCTGCTCCAGGAAAGCCACCACCTCCGGATGCGGGCGGATCGCGTCCGCGACCTCCAGGAGCGCCAGCCCCATCTCCGAGGTGACGTTGTGAGGCACGGACTGCGTGAGCGTATCGGCCGCGTTCTTCTCGCCCAGCCACGCCTCCAGCTGCTCGTTGAGCCACCAGGTAGCCTCCATCGCCGACATGAACACCTGGTGGCTCCGCGGATCGAACAGGAGCCGCCTCAGCTCCTGGAGGTCCGCCAGGATGAAGTCGAGCAGCGCCGGTCCGCTCGCCGTCCGGATGTCGCGCTTCAGGGCGGCGATGGACGCCTGGCTGTGCTCGATCAGCTCGGTGACGACGGCCGGATCGAGCTCGGTGGGGATGGGCGCGTCGCTTCCCACCGGCGACCAGGCGGGGCCCTCGTCCGGGGCCGGCTGGATGAAGCCGTCGCGCTCGAGGACCGTCCGTAGCGCGTCCCCGATCAGCGGATCGGATCTCCCCACGACCGCCAGGAAGCCGGCGCGGCTCGCCGGCGAAGCCAGGATCTGCGTGACGTCGACGAACAGCCTGCCGCCGGCCTCGGCCATGGACGCCGGGGTGGTCATCTGCCAGAAGGAGAGTCCCAGTGGCTTCATCGGGTCGGTCATCATCTGCTGATGACCGACGGAGACGTAGACGTGATTCTCCCCGTCGGCGGCCGCGGGGATGGGGAACAGCGTGGTGATCGGCCGGCTCTGGACGATCTGGAATTCGTCGTCGACCAGGCACCACTCGATGTCCTGGGGGCAGCCAAAGTGCGCTTCGATCCGCCGGCCCAGCTGGGCGAGCCGCACGACCTGCGCATCCGTCAGCGCTGGCTGCTCCTGCCGCTCCGGCTCGATCGCCTGTTGCTGC
>JBJMPM010000041.1:0-22439 GCA_045803205.1 Longimicrobiaceae bacterium | reverse complement strand
CTCGCTGTCCGAGAGGAGAATCGGGAAGGGGCTACGTCGCGGCATCTCCACCTCCTTTCGGAGAGTGAAGATAACCGGATCAGTAGCTGGGGACAACGCAAATACGTCATCGTAGTTGTGAAGTTACCTACTAAGCGAGCCGGAGAGGGCGCTGCGCGGCGGACGCCACCACCCTCGCCTTGCGCCTCCCGCCGCCCTTCCATTATCCTCCGTCCCATGACGAACCGCGCCCTCGCCTGCATGCAGATGTGCTGTCCCTGTTCTCACCTCCACGGAGGGGAGTTCGGGGCGGCGTGCGTGCGCGGGGGCGGATCGGCATGATCCAGCGGCGGGGATAGGCTCCCCGCCACACCCAGCATGAGCGACCAGGGCCGCGGCTCCCCACACGGGAGCCGCGGCCCTTTTCGCGTCCATGAGAAGGAGCACCCATGCCCGCGACCACGGAGCGCCCGATCGCGCTCTTCCACGAGCACCCGGACTGGTTCCGCCCGCTCTTCTCCGAGCTGGAGCGGCGCGGGACGCCGTACGTGCGCATTCCCGCCGCCGCGCACGGCTACGACCCCGAGGCCGAGCCGCCCTACTCGCTCGTCTTCAACCGCATGAGCCCCTCCGCGTACCTGCGCGGCGCCGGCAACGCGATCTTCTACACCCAGAGCTGGCTGGACTGGCTGGAGCGCGCCGGCACCCGCGTGGTCAACGGCCGCGCCGCGTACGGCGTGGAGACCAGCAAGGCGGTGCAGATCAACCTCCTGCGCCGCCTCGGCCTCCCGCATCCCAGGACGCGCGTCATCAACCACCCCTCGCAGGCCCCCGCCGCCGCCGAGGGGCTGCGCTTTCCCGTGGCCGTCAAGCCGAACATCGGCGGGAGCGGGGCCGGGGTGCGCCGCTTCGACACGCCCGGGGCGCTGGAGGCGGCGTCGCGCAACGGCCTGGCGCTGGGGATCGACTCCGTGGGCCTGGTGCAGGAGTTCGTTCCCGCGCGGGACGGCCGCATCGCCCGCGTCGAGGTGCTCGGCGGGAAGTTCCTCTACGCCATCCGCATCTACACCACCGGCGAGACCTTCGACCTCTGCCCGGCGGACGTCTGCCAGCGCGTGGACGGCGCCGAGCTGGAGCGCCTGGCCTGCCCCGCCGACGCGCCGAAGAACCGGCTGCGCGTGGAGGGCTACACCCCGCCGGACGAGATCGTCGCGCAGGTCGAGGCGATCATGGCCGAGGCGCGGATCGAGGTGGGCGGGGTGGAGTACTTCGTCGATGCGCGCGACGGGCAGCACTACTTCTACGACGTGAACGCGCTCTCGAACTTCGTGGCCGACGCCCCCCGGGTGGTCGGCTTCGACCCGTTCGCGCGGCTGGCCGACTACCTGGAAGCGGAGGCGAGGTGAACATGCGCTTCGGATACTGGATGCCCGTGTTCGGCGGGTGGCTGCGCAACGTCGACGACGAGGGGATGGAGGCGAGCTGGGCCTACGTGAGCCGCCTGGCCCGCCGCAGCGAGGAGATCGGCTTCGACCTGACGCTCATCGCCGAGCTCTTCCTGAACGACATCAAGGGCGAAGACGCGCCCACGCTGGAGGCGTGGAGCACGGCCGCGGCGCTCGCGGCCGTCACGCGGCGGCTGGAGATCATGGTCGCCGTGCGCCCCACCTTCCACCCGCCGGTGATCTTCGCCAAGCAGGCGGCCAACATCGACCGTATCGCGGGCGGCCGGCTCTCGCTGAACGTGGTGTCGAGCTGGTGGGCCACCGAGGCCGCGAAGTGCGGCGTGCACTTCGACGTGCACGACGACCGCTACGCCCGCACCCGCGAGTGGCTGGAGGTGGTCGACGGCGCCTGGCGCGAGCCGCGCTTCAGCTACGGGGGGAGATACTACCAGGTGGACGGCGCCATCGTGGAGCCGAAGCCGGTCGCGCGTCCGCGGCCGACGATCTACGCCGGCGGCGAGAGCCCCGCGGCCAAGGAGCTGATCTCCGCCCGCGCCGACGGCTACCTGATGCACGGCGACCCGCCGGAGAACATCGCCCCGAAGGTGGCCGACATGCGCCGCCGCCGCGAGGCGCTCGGCCTGCCGCCGATGGTGTACGGCGCCGCCGGCTACGCGGTGGTACGCCGCAGCGAGGCCGAGGCGCGGCGGGAGGTGGCGCGCATCACCGAGGTCGGCGGCGGGCGCGCGTACCACAGCTACCAGGACTGGCTGGCGAACACGCAGCTCGAGCAGCGGGTGAGCCTGGAGGACTACTCCGTCTCCAACCGCGGGCTGCGCACCGGGCTGGTGGGCACGCCGGAGCAGGTGGCGGAGCGGCTGATCGCGCTGGAGGCGGCGGGATTGGACCTCGTCCTCCTCCAGTTCTCCCCGCAGCTCGAAGAGATGGAGCGCTTCGCGGAAGAGGTGATCCCGCTGGTGAACGGGACGCCGCGCGCGGCTGTCGCTGCCTGAGAGGGTGTTGCTGTACGCGCACATTTCGCGGCACCACAGGTGTCATCCTGAGGCCCGGCCACACGGGTCCTGGCGTCAAGCGCTGCAGACGGCAGGGCCGTGAGGATCTGGCCGAGGAATGCGCGGGAGCCCGCCGCGGAAGCCCGCACCATCGACGCGTCCACGCCGGCGCTCGTCGATGCCTGGCTTTTCCTGCGTGGCATCGACGAGTGAACGTGCGGCCGCGGCTTCCGCGCGAGCTTCCGCAGCCGGCTCCGGCGTGGCCGCAATCAGATCCTCACGGCCCTGCCGCCATCGGAATGAACGCTGATTCCTCGTGGCCGGGCCTCAGGATGACACCCAGGGAGTGTCCGAAAAACGGGTTCAGCAACACCCTCCGAAGGATCCATACGGAGACACGGAGGGAGCACGGCGCCCTCTCCGTGCCTCCCGCGTCTCCGTGAGAATTTTTTGATTGACCCATCCATATGTAGGTGCTAGATTTCTAGCATCCATGGTTTCGTGCCCCCCGCCTCCGTGCCGATGAGACCTCTCCTCCTCTCGTGCGCGCTCGCGATCCTGGCCGCCCCGGCCGGCGCGCAGCAGGACCTGCCGGTGATCCGCTCCAATGTGCGGGCGATCACGATCCGCGACGGGGCCGAGCTCAAGGTGAACGGCTGGGCGCTCTCGCCCGAGGCGAAGCCCGACGTCTACGAGGCGCTCCTCCCCCTCGGCGTCCCGCACCGGGTGACCTTCATCACCGACGTGGACTCCATCGGCTTCAGGGTGGAGCCCGGCGCGGCCTACGACTTCAACGTCCGCTACCGCGACACCCTCGCCTGGACGCGGATCGTCGGCGTGCGGCTGATGCCCGCGGCCGTGTTCGACTCCGCCTTCCGCGCCGCCAACGCGGGGAAGACGCGCGTCGAGGTGCCGGAGGTCTACGAGCTGGTGAGCGTCGCCCTCGCGCTGACGCCCACCGCGCGGGGAAATCCCGGCCTGGTGCACACGGGCTCGCCGTACCACGCGGAGGTGCAGCGCTGGTTCGGCCGCCACGCCGCCCACCCCGCCATCGCCCTGCTCGACTCGGCGCTGCGCCAGAACCCGCGCGCCTGGCCGAGCCTGAAGATGAACGCCTACGCCTTCGCCTTCGACGCGCGCGGCCGCATCGTCCCCGGAGGCGTGTACGACCGGCTCGGGCCCGCGGCCGAACGCACCAACACCCTTCTCCCCTTCCTCGAGCCGCTCCAGCGCTTCGCCGGCGCCAGCGGCTTCCGGCGCTTCTACCGCGAGCATCGCGCGACGTACCAGGCGCAGACCGCCTTCTTCCGCGACACGGCTGGGGTGGAGGAGGCACGCGCGTGGCTGGCGCGCAGCTTCGCCCCGCGCGAGCCCTTCCAGCTCCTCACCCTGGTGGTCTCGCCGCTGACGGGCGACAGCGTGTCGGTGGCCACGCCCCGGGGCGACGGCTTCGCGGAGCTGCAGCCACACTACGGCTTTCCGTACGCGGAGAAGTTCCGGGAACCGGAACTGCGCGGGCTCCCCGAAGAGACGGTGGCGCTCTACCGCCGGAACGCGGCCATCGCCCGCATCCACCGCGCATACCTGCTCGGCGAAGCCTCGAAGTACCCCGAGCGCATCCTCTGGGGCGTCAGCAACCGCGGGCGCTGGGTCGACCCTGCCTGCGGCGCCGACTACTACCCGGGCACCTCCGCCTTCAGCGAGTACCTGGCCTGGGCGCTGGTCGCGATCCGGCTCTCCGAGACCGCGCCGGAGCCGGAGCGCGCGCGGGCGGCCGAATCGGTCGAGCGGCTGATGGCGGCGCGCGGGTTCCCGCGGTACCCCGCCTTCAGCCGCTTCGTGGTGCCACTCTACGCGGGCCGCCGGGCGGGGCAGACGGTCGCCGACCTCTTCCCCGCCATCGTCGCCTGGTTCGAGGACAACAACGGGTGGTGACCCCGCCGGTTTCCCCATCCCCCTGCCGCCTGACCGAGATGCGCAAGCTCCTCCCCGGGATCGCACTGGCCGCCGCCTGCACCCTGGCCGCGGTGCGCTCCGCCGCCGCGCCGCCGGCCACCCTCGCCATCCGCCACGTCAACGTGGTGGACGTGACCGGGGGGCCCACCCGGCCGGACCAGACCGTGCTCGTCGAGGGCAGCCGCATCGTCGCGGCCGGGCCGGCGGCGGGCGTCCGCGTGCCGGCCGGGGCGCGGGTGGTGGACGGCACCGGGAAGTACCTGATCCCCGGGCTGTGGGACATGCACACCCACATCACCTACGCCCACGCCGGGCTCTCGCTGATGCTGGCGAATGGCGTCACCGGCATCCGCGACATGGGGGCGGAGCGCTTCGCCACGGCGAAGGGATGGCGCGACAGCATCGCCGCCGGGCAGCTGCTCGGGCCGCGGATGCGCATTTCCAGCCCGGTGGTGGAGAGCGCGCGCTGGCTGGCGGCGGTGCGCCGCATCGAAGTCTACCGGGCGGCGCTGCGGGAGCGGTTCGGGCCCGGCTCGCCCGAGGAGGCGGTGCGGTGGGTGGACTCGGTGGCCGCGCTGGGAGCGGACCACGTGAAGGTGCGCAACTGGCCCGCGCCCGAGATCGCCTTCGCGCTGGTCACGCGGGCGAAGGAGCGCGGGCTGCCGGTGTACGCGCACGCCAACCGCCCCTTCGCGCCGCGCGGCGTGGCCAGCTACGAGCACGGCATCTTCCCCGCGCTCGCCGTGTCCGACAGCGAGCGGGCGACGCTCTTCCGCGGGTGGGCGGCGCGGGGGGTGGCGTTCGTCCCCACCACCGTCACCTGGGCGGGGCGGCTGCTCCCCGTGGACAGCCTGCTCGCGCGCTTCGACCGCGCGCGCACCCCCGCGTACCGCTACCTCCCGCCGGCCATGCTGCAGCAGTGGCGGGAGGAGATCGAGGCCCGGAAGTTCGAGACGCCCTTCGACTACCCGCCCCTGTTCGCGGCGGACCTGCGCAACTTCAGGGAGATGAGGGCGCTCGGCATCCCCCTCCTCGCCGGTGCCGACGCCCCGAGCATCGGCATCGTTCCCGGGTTCAGCCTGCACGACGAGCTGGAGCGCTTCGTGAGCGTGATCGGGATGACGCCGCGGGAGGCGCTGCACTCCGCCACGCTCGCGCCGGCGCAGTTCATGGGAATGGTGGATTCGCTGGGGAGCGTGCAGGCGGGGAAGGTGGCGGACCTGGTGCTGCTCGACGCCGACCCGCTCGCCGACATCGGCAACACCCGCCGCATCCGCGCGGTGATCGCCAACGGCCGCCTGCTGGACCGCGCCGCGCTCGACGCGCTGCTGGCCGGGGTGGAGCGGGCGCCGGAGCGCTGACGAAGGGCGAAGCAGCGGCCGCGCCGGGTCTCCGGGCCGCTACAGCGAATTGCTCGTGAGTCTGGAGTTGGTCGCGCGTCCGCGCCGCGGCGCCCTCTCCCCTGCGCCTTAGAGCGCAATCCCCTCTCCCGTACCGGGAGAGGGAGGAAGACGCAGCATCATCCTCCCTGCACGCCATTACGCACACTCGCTTCTCGCGCGACCGGTTCGGACGTGCGCAGACGCCTGGGAATTCTACCTCTCCCGGTACGGGAGAGGTGGCGAGCCTGAGCGAGCCGGAGAGGGCGCTGAGCCGCGGACTCCGGAACGATTGGCAAACCGCTCTAGTAGTCGACGCGGCGCGGCACCTGGATCCTCTCCGTCTCACGCACAGCCGGGAAGCGCCGCCGCAGCCTGGTCGCGGCGAAGAGGAACCCGAGGATCGCGCCGAGGACCGGCCCGACGATGATCCCGAGCGGGTAGAGGAGGAAGCCGAGCGCCAGCCCCACGAGGCTGCCGACCACCGTCCCCACGATCGTGCCGGTGAGCGCCCGCCAGAGTGGCACGCGCCGCAGCAGCAGCCACCCGGCGATGGGGAGCAGCACCGCGCCCAACGTCGCGCCCATTCGCGCGGCCAGCAGCAGGAGGCCCCACTCGAACGTGCCGAAGAGCGCCAGCACGAGCGTGATCGCGATCGCGCCGGCCAGGCCGCCGAAGAGCGCGCCGCCCGCCACGAGCGCCGCGGTGACGGCCAGGATGCGTGCAGGGCTCCGCTTCATCTCGCGCCGGCAGGTGAGGTCGGGCGTGTTCGACGGGAACGGGAGGGTCGCCCATCGGCGGCGTCACGCGGCTCGCGCCCGATGGGTCCGGCCGGAGCGTACGCGCGGAACGTCCCTACACCAGCTCGGCGTTCCCGGTGCCTTGCGACTCGGCGCGCAGCTCCGCCAGGTTCGCCTGCACCCGCGCGATCAGCCCGGCATACCGAGCGTCGTCCACCAGGTCGGCGAGTGCGGCCTCGGCCTGCTCGTGCGCGCTGACCGCCTTCTGCAGCGCGATCTTCTTGTTGTCCTGTGGCTCCATTCATCCTCCCTTTCTGCCGCGGCGTTTACGCAAGCACGAAGCCGCGCGGCCCGGCTACAGCCCGCGCAGCAGGCAGCCGAGGAGGAGGAGCGCGCCGCAGGCGAGGAGCGCCCACTGGCCCGCGTGGTAGGGGAGCTCGACCCGGGCCAGCAGTTCCAGCGCTCCGACGAGCCAGAGCACGAACGCGATGGCCAGCGTGATGCCGCGGGGAGCCTGGGTGCGCATGTGGACCGATCCGTCCGGGGTTCGCGGGATGAAGGAAGCGCCTCCACGATACGTCCGCCGTCCGCTCCCGGAAACAGAACGCGCGCCGCGGCGATGAAGGCCGCGGCGCGCGCGTGCGATCCGGAGCGCGCTCAGGTGCCGGGCGGCGCCGCGGGCGCGGCGGCCGCCGGAGGAGCGGCGGGGGCGGCGGCAGGCGCCGGCGGTGCGGCCATCGGGATCAGCGTGAGCGAGCGGATCAGCCACACGTCGTCGCGCTGGCGCCGGGCGACCAGGATGAAGGTCTCGATCTTCGACTCGCCCGACGCCGAGGCGCTCCCGGCGGGATATGCCATCTGGCCGCGGACGTAGGCCATCTCGCCGCTGAAGTCGAAGTCCATCACGCTGAAGCGCAGCGCGCCGGCGCCCGCGAACACCTCGTCCAGCTTCACCCGCACCGAGTCGCGGCTGCGCGTCTCGTCTCCCCCCGGCCCCACGAACAGCCCGTCGCGCGTGTAGAGGTCGGCGGCGGCGGGGGAGTCGTCGGAATCCCAGGCGCGCTTCCACTTCCCCAGCAGCCCGATCACCTCCTGCCGCACCCGCAGCCGGTAGGCGTCGCGGTTGTTCTGGGGGTTCTCGTCCGGGGCCAGCCCGAACAGCGTCTGCGCGGAGAGCGGAGCGGCGAAAAGGAGCAGCGCGGCGGCCAGCCACGTGGCGCGGATGAGCTTCATTCGGGAAATCTGATGCGGGGGCGAACGGGTTGGGGGCACCGCGGGCGGGACGGCGATCAACGCCCCGCGTCTTCTAAACCTGACACACCGGGAAGGTTCAACCAGCCTGGAAGGACGATGAACGTTCGCGGGATCATCATCGTCCGGCAAGGGCCTGTGACCTGGAAAAGACCGTGTCACGCAGAGACGCGGAGACGCGGAGAGAACTGCCGCGCCTCTCTGCGCCTCTGCGTCTCCGCGTGAGGGTTTTATCAGGCTTGATTCATGACGACGGCCGCCCTTAGCCTCTCCAGCTCCGCGTCCATCGGCACGGGAGAGGGTGACGCGAGCACCTCGCGCAGATCGGCTGCCTCGGCGAGCAGGTCCTGCTCGGCTTCGGCGAGCGTCTTCCCCATGCCTACCAGAGACCAGCGCTCGTGCCGGATGTAGTAGAAGCCGTCCTCGACCTCCACGTAGAACGGCTCACCGGCCACCTCGAAAGGCGTGCGGACCGCGTGCGCGGCCATCGAGGCGGAGCCGCGGACCGGGGGAACGGCCGGAGAACGTCGCTGCTGGGCCATCGATCGCGATCGGATTCGCGGCGTTAGAGCGGATTGCGCGACGCTCCGGAGCCGACGGGTTGGAAACCCGCCGCTGGAACGGCACGAAGTCCGCCTTCGCGGACTATGCCGCGGCCCTGGCGTGTCCCCGACCGGCGGCGATGCATCTGCATTCACACGCTCCGTTGCAGGTCTCGCCTTCGCTGCGGCCACCTCCCTCTCCCGGTACGGGAGAGGGCTTGCGCTCTCGGGCGCAGGGAGAGGGCGCCGCGGCCGCGCGACGAACTCCGGACCGGAGAGAAAACCGCTCTAGGCAGTGCAGAGGGACAATGAAGGTTCGCGGGAACGTCCCGTCCGGCAAGGGCCCGATCCATCTCCGCCACCGCGCCGACGGAGGAGTCGAGATGGCCAGTCTCCACAAGGCAGACGGCCCGAAGGCACCGCCTGGCGGGCGGCAGGAGAGGGTGCCGCACGCCCGACGATGCCTCCCGGCCCCACTACCCTTCCACCGCGTCCAGCATCTGGTGCAGCATCGGGACGGCGTCGGCGGGGTCGGGCGGGAGGGTCATGCGCCAGGCGCCGCGTTGCGCGGCCAGGCGGACGCGCGCGCCGACGGTCTGCGCGTACACGTCGAAGCCGGGCTCCGGCGCGGCGGTGAGCGCATCGACCACCTCCTCGATCCCCAGAGGCTCGATCCCGGGCTCGGGGCCGCGCGCCAGCAGGCAGACGCCGGCACGGTCGGCGGAGGTGCAGGCGGTGGCCGGCGCGTACGTCCGCAGGTCGAGCGCGAGCTTGGTCTTGCCGTTCGCCAGCAGCCGCGGCCGCACCCCCTCCAGCTCGGGGAAGAAGCGCACCGACCCGGGGGTGAGATGGAGGTAGCGCTGCATCCCCCACGCGCGGAAGGGATTGAGCTGGAGGTAGACGGCGTCTTCGGAGAGCACCTGCAGCCCGGAGCGTGCGGCGGCGTAAACCAGCGTGCTCTTCCCCACCCCGCTGCGCCCGGCCAGCAGCAGCGCGGTGCCGTCGCGCACCACGGCGGCGGCGTGCAGCGGGTCGCGGTCGCGCCGCGCGAGCATGAACAGGGCGAGCGCCTCCAGCACGCCGCAGCGGAAGTGCTCCGCGTCGTCCAGCAGCCCCTCGCCCACCTCGGCCACCGCCTCGCCCAGCAGGTTGTCGGCGAAGCCGCGGCAGCCGGGGCTGGAGAGGATCAGGAGCTGGCGCCGCGGCGAGCCGTGGCTCACCGGCCCCGCGTCGTCCGGGCCGCCGCGGCGCACGTCGATCCGGATGCGCGCCTCCGCCCGCTGCGCCGGCCTGGCCTCCTCCGCGCCGCCGAACGCCTCGCGAGCGGCGTCGATCACGCGCGCAGAGTCGCTCTCCACGCGCAGCGGCAGGCCGAGCACGCGCAGCGTGACCGAGGCGAAGAGGCGCGCGGGCGCCAGGCGGACGGCGTGGAGGGTGGGCTCTGGACTCACGTGTGTTTCCCGCGATCGGTCAGGGTACGGTAGATCTCCAGCACGCGCGCGGCGGTGTGGTCGGCGTCGTCGGCCAGGGCGCGGCGTTGCGCGGCGCGGGCCAGGTCCAGGCGGCGGTCCTCGTCATCCAGCAGCGCCTGCACGGCGTCGGCGAGCGCGCGGGGGTCGGCCGCGGGGACCGGGACCGCGGCGTCGGGGGCCCAGTCGGCCAGGTGCCCCACCCGCGTCCCGACCGTCGGCACGCCGGCCAGCGCCGCCTCCAGCGCCACGATCGGCCCGCACTCGTGGCGCGAGGTCACCAGCAGCAGGTCCGCCCGCTCCATCCAGGGCCGAAGCTCGCGCTGCGGCAGGAAGCCGTGGAAGCGGACCCGTCCTTCCAGGCCGAGCGCGTTCGCCTGCCGCTGGACCGCGCCGCCGAGCGTGTCGCCGCCGACCAGGTCGAGGCGGAAGTCCACGCCGCGGTCGCGCAGCGCGGCGGCGGCGCGGAGGAGCGACCAGGGATCCTTCACCTCGTTCAGGCTGCCGACGAAGAGGAGCCGCGCCTGCGCTCCCGGCTCCCGCCGCCGCGGCGCGAGCGCCGGCCAGTCGCGCACCGACACGCCGTACGGCACCCGCTCCGCCGCCACCCCCCGCTCCGCCGCCAGCCGCACCGCGTAGCCGCTGTTGGCCGTCACCTGCCGCGCGAGCCTCGCCGCGAGGCGGAGGCGGAGGCGCCCGGCGCGGGAGCGCTGCAGCCCGTAGCCGATCTCCGGGAGCGAAGCCACGTCGCCGCCGACCACGTGGACCAGCACGGGGCGGCGGATCAGCCGCCCGGCGATCCCCGCCACCAGCCCCGGCGAGACCCACACCCCGTGCAGCACGTCGAAGGCGCCGCGTCGGTGCTCGGCCACCAGGTCGCGCAGGGCGCGGAGCGCGGGGCGGCGCGTTCCCGCGTTGTGCACCGTGGCCCCCAGCAAGGGCCAGGTGGCGGGCCGCGGCTCCTGCGTGAGCGCGAACACGTGCAGCTCGTGCTCGGCCGCCACGCGCTCGATCAGCGCGAGCAGGATGGGGATCACCCGCTCCGTGCCGCTGCGGTCCACGCCGCCGGGCACCACCATCGCCACCTTCACCGCCGCCTCGCCGCCGCCTGGTACGCCGCCCCCAGCTCGCGGCTCAGCGCCGCCGGGGAGAGGTGCCGCTCGAAGTGCGCGCGCGCCGCCCGCCTCAGCTCCCCTCGCGGCCGCGCGGCGTACGACTCCAGCAGCCTCGCCAGCCCCGCCGCGTCGCCGCGCCGGAAGAGGCCGCCCGCGCCGCCCGCCATCCGCCGCAGCGCGGGGATGTCCGCCACCAGCGGCGTGGCGCCGCAGGCGAGCGCCTCCAGCACGGCGTAGCTCGTCCCCTCGCGGGCGCTCCCCTGCACCAGGAAGTCGGCGGCGCGGCAGAGGTGCTCCACCTCGGCGTGCGGCACGCGCCCCAGCAGCGTCACCCGCGCCGCCAGCCCCGGCTCGGCGGCGAGCCGGGCGCGGACCTCGAGCTCCAGCGGCGCGGTGGAGAAGCACATCCACAGGCGCAGCCCCGGCAGGCTTCGCAGCGCCATGGAGACGGCGCCGAGGATGGTCAGCGGGTCCTTGTTCGCGTCCAGGTGGCCGAGCCAGAGCACGCAGGGGTCGCCGCCGATCCCCGTCCGCTTCCGCGCCTCCTCCGCGTCGCCGGGGGTGAAGGAGGAGGTCGCCTCCAGCACCTCGTGCACGGGGAGCCCCGGGCGCAGCACGCCGGCCTCGAAGAAGGGCCGCGCCATCCCCTCCGCCGTGAACAGCACGCCGTCGATCCGCGCCAGCGCCCGGCGCCGCTCCAGCCGCCGCCATCCCACCGGCACGCGGTCCAGGTGGTCCTGCGCGAGCACCGCCGCGCCCAGGCCGCGGAGCCGCCCCACATGCGGAAAGCCGAGCCCCTGGAGGTGCACCACGGCGGGCCTCAGCTCCCGCACGGCGTCGGCGAGGCGCGGGCGGAGGCGCCGCACCACCCGTCCCGCCGTCCCCCCCGGCTCGCGGACGAAGCGGTAGCGGATGCCCTCGCGCACCAGCTCCTCGTCGCGCCAGGCGGCCTGCACCACGACGGTGTCGAACCCCGCGTCCGCCGCGGCGCGCGCCGTCATCTCCACGGCCGGCCAGGCGGCGAGCATCTCCTCGCCCGTGCGGAGGCGCGGGTCGCGGGCGGCGCTCACCTGCACCACGCGCAGGCTCACCGGCGGCTCCGGCCGGGCTGCATCGCCCACCTTTTCGGGACGGAGGGGGTGGCGAAGCGGGAGGAGGCGATCCCCTTCATCATCAAGCCCGATGCCTGACGGACGGAGACGGGGAACGACCCGTGGCACGCACCGGATGGGGATCCGGCGCGGAAGTCGGATGTGGCGATAAATCCTTGTTCAAACACCATTTGTGATGATTCTGACCGGTGCCGAAGGCGAGTGGATCTGCCGAGATCGATGGCGCTGCGGCCGCGGATGCGTCCACCGAACCCCGTCCCGCCCCGGAACATCTGGTGAACCGCTGTCGCGCCGCGCGACACGCCGGCAGAAACGGGTGACGCGGCTCGCGGCGGGTTGCTCCATCCGCCGTCGCCGGGATAGCTTCCGGCCGTTCCGGGAGATGCGGATCGGTGCGTCGAACGTTCCAGGGAGAAGCGGATCGGGATGGAGAAGGCGGTGACGGTGCGGCCCGCGACGGAGGCGGACGCGGATACCTGGCTGGAGCTGGTCGACGCGCTGGCGGACTACGAGAAGCTCGCGCGCCCCACCCCCGACGCGCGCGGGCGGCTGCTGCACGACGCCTTCGGGCCCGGGCCGCACCGCATCCAGGTGTACATCGGCGAGGTGGAGGGGCGCGCCGCGGCATACGCCATCACCTGCGAGAGCTACTCGTCATTCCTGGCGCTGCCCACGCTCTACCTGGAGGACCTGTTCGTGCTCCCCGACGCGCGCCGGCACGGCATCGGCCGGGCGATGTTCCGCTACCTCGCGGGCGAGGCGCTGCGGCGCGGGTGCGGGCGGATGGAATGGCAGGTGCTGGACTGGAACCAGCTCGCCATCGACTTCTACGAGAAGCTCGGCGCGCGGCGGATGCAGGAATGGTACACCTACCGCCTCACCGCCGACAACCTCCGCGAGATCGCCTCCTCTACCGCATGAGGGGGCTTCGCCCCGAGAACGCGGAGAAACTGAGAGACGCAGAGGGCTCCGGGCGAGCCCCTCTGCGTCTCTCGGTTTCTCCGCGAACTCGGGCCGAAGGCCCCCGAGCTCAGTAGCAGTAGCGATTGGTGCAGCAGGGGAGGTCCACGAAGGTGCAGCCGCTGCAGCTCGCGCCCCAGTCCGAGGGGTTCGGCTGCATGTACCTCAGCGGGCCCGGCTGGTCCGGCATGATCGGGTTTTCCACCGGCTCGAACGTGCTGACCTCGAGGGTGTCGATTTCGAGCGAGAGCTTGCGCACGGGAGTTCTCCGGGAGTGGGGTTGGGATGGGGGCGCATCCAGGCAGGGCGCCTGGGCCGCTGAATATCTCTCTCCACTATACGGCCCGCAAGGCGCGCACGGCCGCATTTTGTCCGCCGATCGGGCGAACATGTCGTCTCCGAAGGAAAGGGGGGCTTCGCCCCGAGAACGCAGAGGAAAAGTGAGACGCAGGACGACTCGCCCGGAGCCCTCTGCGTCTCTCAGTTCCTCCGCGAACTCGGGCCGAAGGCCCCCTGGCAGTGTTTTCGCGAACGGTTGCGGGAGGATGTAGATTTCGGAGCAACCGGATCTCACTGGAGTGACCCTCATGCCCATGACGTCTTTCGACCGCATGCCCGACGACGCCCGGCTCTGGGTGTTCGCCGCGCCGCGCCCGCTGCACCCCGCCGAGGCCGACGCGCTGCTGGCGCGGGTGGACGGCTTCCTGGAGCGCTGGGCGGCGCACGGCGCGCCCGTGCTGGGGGCGCGCGACCTTCGCCACGGCCAGTTCCTGCTGGTGGCGGCCGACGAGCGCGCCACCGGCGTCTCCGGCTGCTCCATCGACACCCTCTTCCACGCCCTCGCCGAGGTGGAGGAGGCGCTGGGGACGGAACTGCGCCGCACCGCCTCGCTCGTGCTCTACCGCGACGCCGCGGGCGCCGTCCGCGCCGCCGAGCGCGCCGAGTTCCGGCGCCTGGCCCAGGCCGGCGAGGTGAACGAGGACACAGTGGTGTTCGACAACACCGTCGCCACCGTCGGCGACCTGCGCGCGGGGCGCTGGGAGCGGCCCTTCCGCGGCTCGTGGCACGCGCGGGCCTTCCCGCTCGGCGCCGCCTCCGCCGCGTGACGCGCATGCGGCGGCTGGTCCTCTTCGACATCGACGGCACCCTCCTCTCCGCCGACGGCGCGGGGAAGCGGGCCATCCACGCCGCGCTGATGGAGGTGTTCGGCACCACCGGCCCCATCAACGGCTACTCGTTCGCGGGGCGCACCGACCCCGAGATCGTGCGCGACCTGCTGCGCGCCGACGGGCTGGCCGACGCGGAGATCGACGACGGCCTCCCCGCGCTCTGGTTCCGCTACGTGGAGAACCTGCACCGCGAGGTGCGGGAGATGCGCGTCCACCCCCTCCCCGGCGTCCCCGCGCTGGTGGAGCGGGTGGAGGGCGAGGGCGGAGAGGTGGTGCTGGGGCTGCTGACGGGGAACATCGCCCCGGGGGCGCGCATCAAGGTCGACGCGTCGGGGCTGCGCTTCGACCGCTTCCGCGTGGGCGCCTACGGCAGCGACCACGCCCACCGCCCCGAGCTCCCGGCCATCGCCGTGGAGCGCGCGCGCCGCCTCACCGGGGTCGGCTACGCCGGGAAGGAGATCGTGATCGTCGGCGACACGCCCAGGGACGTGGCGTGCGGCGAGCACCTGGGCGTGCGCACCATCGCCACCGCCACCGGCCGCCACCCGGTGGACGAGCTCGCCGCCTGCGGCGCCGACCACGTCTTCCCCGACCTCTCCGACACCGAGGCCGTCTGGCGCGCGATCATCGACTGAACGGATCGTCTCACGCAGAGGGACCAGAGGAACCAGAGAACTGCGGCTGGTTCTCTGGTTCCTCTGGTCCCTCTGTGTGAGATGCCGTTACGTGAAGCGGTCGCGGAAGACGGCGGTGCCGGTGAGCCGCGGCCACTCCGCCTCGGGCCACGCCTCGAAGGTCCCCGCGGCCTCGGGGAAGCGCGCGTCCGCCTCGTTGGTGGCGGCGAGCAGGAAGTTCTGCCGGTCGGGAAAGTCGCGCGCCAGGTGCACGTAGAGGCGCAGCGACGCGAACGCCTCGCGCGCCGTGCGCACCGTCGACCAGAAGCGCCGGTCCCCCTCCCCCTCCGCCACCCCGATCACGTTCGCCAGCAGCACCCCGCCCGGCTTCAGCAGCCGCCCCAGCACGCGCATGGCCTCCAGCGTCACCAGCGAGTAGGGAACGGTCTCGGTGCCGTCGTACACGTCCACGAACACGCGGTCGAAGGCGCCGGCGGGGAGCTCCGCCGCCACCAGCCGCGCGTCGCCGTGGATGCTGTGCACCCCGTGCTCCGGCCGCAGCCCGAACCAGCGGTAGGCCGCGCGCGTCACCTCGGGGTCCAGCTCCACCACGGTGATCCGCGCCGCGGGGTCGCGCTCGGCGATGCGCCGCGGCAGGGTGTACGCGCCGCCGCCCAGGCAGAGGTAGGCCAGCCCCGGGCGCTCCAGCGCCGCGAAGAAGCGCTCCCCCGCCGCCACGTAGGCGAAGGTCGGCGCCCCCGTGCGCACCAGCTCGCCGGACTCGATCTCCCCGTTCTGGTACAGGCGCCGCTCCGGCTGCCGCTTGCCGGGGTAGACGATCTCCACCACGCGCAGCGTGCCGAAGGGCGTGGCCTCCTCCATCAGCACCTCGCGCCGGGTGGCGGAGCCGCGGGCCCGGCGTGGGTAGGCGAAGGGGAAGGTGACCAGCGCCGCCACGGAGAGGAGGAGCGTTCCCGGAGTGAAGCGGGGGAGGAGAACGAGACCGCACAGCGCCGCGCCCGCGGCCACGCCGGCGAGCACGGCGGTCACCGTCTCCGGGGTGTCGACGCCCGGGTCCACGTCTCCCTCGTCGTGCTCGTCCTGCACGGCCTCCCACGCCGCGAGCGCGGGGAGGAGGTACCCGGCCGCGTAGGCGGGCACGCCCACGATGAAGAGCAGCCCCAGCGCGCGCGCCGGGCCGCCCATCCGCTCCCCCGCGAAGGCGCTCCACCCGGTCGCCAGCACCCCCGCGATCCCGAGCGCGATCCCGATCACGATCCAGCGGCCGGCCGGCGGCGCCTCGGGGTCTTCCACCGGCGCGCCCGCCCAGAGGCCGGCCGCCAGCGCCGCGGCGAAGGTGGCCAGCAGCCCGGCGGCCGCGGGGAGGGCGCCGCGCGCCTCGTACAGCAGCAGGCTCCCCCCGGCGAAGGCCACCACCGCCAGCGCCAGCCCCACCAGGAAGGGGCGCGCCCAGCCGCCCAGACGCCGCATCAGCTCACGGGGCAAAGCGGCCGTACCCCCCCCGGTAGTAGAGGAGCGGCGCGCCGTCGCTGGTGTCGGCGGCCACCACCTCACCCACGAACACGGTGTGGTCGCCGCCGGTGCAGCGCTCGGCCACGCGGCAGTCCAGCCACGCCAGCGCCTCGTCCAGCACCGGCGCGCCGGTGTGCTCCGGGCGGTAGGCCACCCCTTCGAACTTCCCGTCCAGGTCGTGCCCCGAGAAGCGGCGGGCCAGCGTCTCGCCCTTGCCGTCGCCCAGCACGTTCACGGCGAAGATCCCCGTGTTCTCGATGCACTCGTGCGAGGCGGCGGCCCGCTCCACGCACACCAGGATCAGGGTGGGGTCCAGCGACACCGAGCAGACGGCGCTGGCGGTGAGGCCGCAGGGGCGCCCGTCGGGGAGGAGCGTGGTGACCACCGTCACTCCCGAGGCGAAGTGGCTGACGACGCGGCGGAACTCGGCGGTGTCGATCATCTGGCAGGGATCGGGGGATGCTGGTAAGCTTTCGGCGCGGCGGCGCGCCGGGATGAATGGCCGGCTCCTTGCTGGTGCGGGCCCCTGCACACGGCGGACCGGCGCCACGCCCGCGCGGCCCCGGTCCGCAACCTCACGCCTCCGGACTTTCTCTATGCGCGCACCATCCGCACGCGCCCGCTGGGCCCCGGCGCTCCTGATTCTAACCGCCCTTTCCGCCTGCGAAAAGGTGCAGTGGGGTGGCGCCGAGGTGCGCGTGGTGCAGCCCCCGCCCCCCGAGGGCGCGGCGCAGAGCGCCCCCACCCCCGCCGAGCAGACGGACCTGGGGCTGCCGCGCGGCACCGTCGTCTTCCACGTGGTGCGCAGCCAGGGGCGGGACCGCATCGTCCCCGTGGCCGAGGTCTCGGGCGACTCGCTGCGCACCGTCGCCAGGCCCGCGGGCGTGTCGCCGCAGGCGTACGAGCAGCGCTTCCGCCAGGCCGTGCTCCCGCCCGCCGGCGAGTTCGTGCTCTTCCGGCGCGGCGCGCGGGTGGGAACGTTCATGCTGGCGGGGCCGGGGGGGCTGACCACCTGCGGCGTGCCGGTGGGCGTGGGGCAGGCCACCACGGTGGCGGCCGCGGCGGCCGACCAGGAGTTCCTGGCCTTCCGCAAGGGGCTGGAGCCCGAGGTGGTGGGCGAGTTCAGCCCGCCGCAGGTGGCGGGGCCGGTGGTGCGCTACGCACCGCTGGTGGCGGAGCGGCTGGTGCTCACCGGCGGCCTGCCGCGCCCGGGGAGCTGGGGACGGGCGCAGCGCGACCTGCAGGCGCTGGACCTGGTGCGCGGCGGAAGCCCGGAGATGGCGACCACCTTCCTCTCGGGCGACAACCTGGCGGTGGGGGCGGGGGAGAAGGAGGGGTGGAGCGTGTTCTACGTGGCCAGCTACGAGCAGCGCACCGGCTACAACCCCATCTACAGCGAAGTCTCCGACTACCGGAAGACGACCAAGCGCGCCCCGAAGGCGATCGACTACCTGAACTGGAACGGACGCGGCGGCAACGAGCTGCTGATCCAGGTCTTCGGCCCCACCGACGCCTGGTACGAGGCCCTCTCGAACGACGCCAACCACGGCTGGAAGAAGGTCTGGGAGGGCAGGGCCTGCCGGTAGCGTCTCCGGCAGCACGGGAGCAGGCGACCCGATCCGTCGTCGGGATCACGCGCCTGGTTCAGTGCGCGTGGCTCCAGGACAACGCGCGGAACAAGAGCGCTGTCCCGCCGCCGCGTGCACGTATCCGCGCAACGCACCCGCGGCATATGTATCGGATTGGATCCGTGTGCTTTAGCGGCGCTCGACGTTCGGATGGCGGAGCATGATCTCGGTTGGTGCGGATTCGGCAACGTGCTCCAGCCATGTTGTTCGCGGGAATTCCGTCCACTGAACAATCGGTCAGGCGCTTGGTACCGCGACCACCTGCGCCAGCTTTGATATGGTCGCACAAACATCAGGAGGATAGAACCGTGCAGAACATCAGGGAAACGGAAGAGCACATTGTAGTTGAATTTACCAACGACTCCGGAAAGAAGTACGAAGTCGGCTACCCTAAGGCGGCTGGATACACCAAAGAAAATATAGAAGCAGAAATCATCAGTGCCCGTGAAAAGCTTGCAGCGAACGCATCCAGCGATGCCGCTATGTATCATACCCTGCTGTGGATTGCAGATGGTGACAGCCAGACTTCAAGAGCGGCAATGAAAATAGGTATCGTTGGTGGCTATGTCGACAAAAATTCTGGTATCATATATGACTGCCGGATGAATTTTGCCAACAACAGCGGATGGAGTTTCAGGTTTATCGATCAGGAGGATGATTCATATGTATGCATCACTCCTCGTAACGGCAATCATTATATCGATTATAACTCTGGCCATCCGACAATAGAGGGGGTTAAGTAAACGCTGGTCTCACGCAGAGACGCAGAGGCACGGAGAGAGCACGCGGTTTTCTCTCCGTGCCTCCCGCGTCTCTGCGCGAGGTGCTATTCCGGCTGCGCCGGCCGCCGCGCGGCGTCGATCTTCGCGGCGACATCCGGGTGCTCCCGGCCCCGGGCGACGTCGGCCGCGGACATGCCGGCCGCGTTCAGCCGCGCCGCATCCGCGCCGGCGGCGAGCAGCGCCTCGACCGCCTCCAGCGATCCTGCTTCGGCCGCGTGGTGCAATGGCGTGAAGCCGGTTCGGTTCGCCATGTCGATGGATGCGCCGTGGCGAAGCAGGAACCGGATCGCGTCGGGCCGGTTGGCCAGCGCGGCCCAGTTGAGGGCGCGGCGGCCGTTCGCGCTCCGGCGCGTGTCGAGAGAGTCGACCTGGGCGCCCGCGGCGAGCGCTTCGCCGATCGCGACGGTATCGCCGCTGACGGCGCCGTCCCAGAGCCTGGTCTGGGCGTCCTGGGCCATGAGCGAAGCAGGAACCGCGAAGAGAGCCGCGGCGACGATTGCGAGCATGGACAGTCGAGCGGGAACGGCACGTGTCTGCATGGTAACCTGTGGCTGTGCAGGGAGATCGAAGCGCTGCTGCGCTCGGCCGGCCTACGGGCGTGGGCCGCCGAAAGATTCAGCCGCCTGCGTTGCGAGCTGCAACTCGTGCGATCGGGCCCCAGCGCGCGCCGAAAGGCCATCGACCATCTGAACTGGAACGGGCGGGGGCGGCAACGAGCTGCTGATCCAGGTCCTCGGTTCCACCAACGCCCGGTACGAGGCCGTCTCGGCCGACGCCAACCACGCTTTCTCGGCAGCATCGACCGACCGTGGTCAGGATCGCCCATCGGCCCGGTGCGCACGACTTCCGGATGACGCACCGAACAAGAGCGCGATCACCCACCTTCGGCTGAATCATCCGTGGTCGAGCGGGCTCCGCACGGCGCGGCCTCCGCGGTTCAGCACGTGGGTGTAGATCATGGTGGTGCGCACGTCGGCATGGCCGAGCAGCTCCTGCACGGTGCGGATGTCGTAGCCGTCCTCGAGCAGGTGCGTGGCGAAGGAATGGCGCAGCGTGTGGCACCCGGCCGGCTTCGCGATCCCGGCCCGGCGAACGGCTCTCCCCACCGCCTTCTGGATGGACGACTCGGAGAGATGGTGCCGGCCGCGGTGGCCCGAGCGGGGATCGGTGGACAACCGGCCGGAAGGGAAGACGTATTGCCATCCCCACTCCCTGTCGGCGCCCGGCTTCTTGCGCGCGAGCGCGTGGGGAAGCTCCACGGCTCCGAACCCGCCGGCCAGGTCGCGCCGGTGCAGCGCGCGCACCTTCTCCAGGTGCGCCATCAGCGGCTCGCGCAGCCGCTCGGGGAGCATGGTGGTGCGGTCCTTGTCGCCCTTCCCCTGCCGCACCACCACGGCGCGGCGCTCGAAATCGACGTCCTTCACCCGCAGGCGCAGCGCCTCCAGCAGCCTGAGGCCGCCGCCGTAGAGCAGGCCCGCCACCAGCGCGTGGATGCCGTCGAGGTGCGCCATCACGGCGCGCACCTCGTCGCGGGTGAGCACCGTGGGAACGCGCCGCGAGCGCCGGGCGCGGACCGCCTCCTCGATGCGCGGAAGGTCGATCCGCAGCACCTCGCGATAGAGGAACAGCAGCGCGCAGAGCGCCCGGTTCTGCGTGGACGCGGCCACGTCGCGCTCCACGGCGAGCCAGGTGAGGAACGCCTGGATCTCGCGCGCGCCCAGCTCGCGCGGGTGCCGCTTGCCGTGGTGCACCACGAAGCGGTACACCCACTGCACGTAGGCGCGCTCGGTGCGGAGGCTGAAGTGCTTCAGACGCGCGGTCTGCCGGACCTGGTCCAGGAGCTTCGGCTCGGACATCGGCTCACGGGGATGCGGGCCACGGGACGGATTCGCGCACGTTGATTCTAGATATCGCGCCGAACAAGAGCGCTATTCCGCCACCGCGCGTACATATCCGAATAGCGCGCCGCAGCGCACGATGCATCGGATTGCAACCGAGTGATTTACTGGCGCTTGACGTTCGGGTGGGCGAGCATTATCTGGATTGGAGCGGATTCGGCCATGCGCGAGGCACGAACCGCAGCGCGATGCGTGCTCCTGCCATAACAACCGCCCGAACAGCCTTGCGCGCTTACCGGAAGTCCGCCTACTGAGCCACAAGTTAGGCTGGACTGCCCGGTGATCGGAGTACTTCAAAACGAGAGAGCGATGCCTCTGAGAACCCGTCGGACCCATTGAGCCAATGAGTACAAGCGAGCGTGTGAGTTGGTTGCGCAAAACCATTGTTGAACGTTCCTCCGCCTTGAACGATCAAGCCGAGGCGAACCGCCAACGTGCGTTCCAAATGAGGATGCTCGTTACTGGCTTGAGCGCGCTGACGACGGTGCTAATTGGCATCAAAGGATTAACTTCCGCATGGAGTATCGGGGTCCAGAATATAGCTCTTGCGACGAGTGCTCTCGTCAGCATGTTCTCGGCGTGGGACGCATTCTTCAACTATCGCACGAACTGGCTGACACAGCAAAAGGTTGTCGGGCTTCTAAAGGAGCTGGAAAAGGATCTGAACTACCTCACCGTGGCCGGTGAAGACACCGTCGAAGGCGAGAAGCTGGATGAACTTTATGAGCGCTATCGACAAATTATGAGCGACTACAACTCAGCATGGGCAGACCTAAAACGGGCGTCCGGGTCGCAGGCGCACCCGGGTTGACTCTCCAGGCGCGAATTCATGGCCCGTCGGATCAAGTTTCCAGTGCAACGTCGGTTGTCGGCGCTCGTCCTCTTGCCTAACAATCGCCTGCAGGGGATGCGGGGCCTGCATGATTTCGAGCATTCTTCGGCCTGGGCGAAGGCCCCGCACCTCTGAGGCTTGGCGTTAGGCCGCCAGACAAACATCGCGGCAGCCGAAGGTGATCTCTCCCGCGGGTGCCGTGTGTGTGGTCCCCCGAGCGCTGCGGGGTACGCTTGGTTCGGAGTACTATGAATCTGCTGCTTGGGTCAACCTCATGAACTTTCGCGAAATCGCCGCCCGCCTAACGGGGGTCAGCATTCCAGTGTTCGGAGTTTCGTGGAATCCTCCGGAGGCTGAAGTCGTCCAAGCGCGCCGAGTCCTATCGTTCCTTGAGGATCGTCGCGTCCTGTACGTGCCTTACGAGGTCGAAGTGCCTCAACACTGTATCGATTCAGTGCTTGAGATTCGTCGTTTTCTCACGGATGAGATCGG
The DNA here is from genome assembly GCA_045803205.1 of Longimicrobiaceae bacterium. Taxonomy (GTDB): domain Bacteria; phylum Gemmatimonadota; class Gemmatimonadetes; order Longimicrobiales; family Longimicrobiaceae; genus Longimicrobium. Next base: position 530 of record JBJMPM010000041.1, on the reverse strand, counting down.
CCGGCTGCCACCCGACTCGGAGCTAACAGCCAGTCTGCGCGCGATGCGGAGTGCCTGCCGCCGGTTCTTAGACGAAGGAGGCAGCCACATCTCCGGGGCGTACGGTTATGGAGGTGCAATGCACGCGTGTTTCTTTGGAGAGGCACTCGGCCAGATGAGGGCCACGTTCGGGCTTCACATTGGGTTGATTGCGGCACGAAATCGTATTGACGTCGAAGACGATCTAGCCCGGATTCTCCCAGTTAGCGACGACGATCAACAGGATCATTTGTAAACCCTCTGATCATCGATACTCCGGTGCAGCTTGAGAAGACGCATAAGCGGCGTTGCGCTCTCACACTCCCGAGGTTGCTGTGGATTCACACACGTCAAATGCATTTGGCTCTCGCGTGCGGTTGTGAAGGGTGCGCACGGCGCCGACGAGGGTGCGGACCTCTTCGACGGTGAGCACGTCGGGGAGCGTCTGCTGCTTGGGGATGCGCAGCTGCCGCAGGGTGGGCCAGTCGCGCGGGACCGTGGTGTGGAAGAAG
>JBJMPM010000031.1:0-33697 GCA_045803205.1 Longimicrobiaceae bacterium | reverse complement strand
CGCGGCCGAGAGGTCGTTGAGGTTGTTGAACGAGAGCTCCTTCCCGTGCAGCTGCTCGACCCGCGAGAGCAGGTGCCGGCGCGCGTTCGTCGCGGCGTAGTAGGCAGCGCGCTGGTGCGGGTTCTCGCCGTACGGCAGGTCGGCCACCTTCGAGAAGCTCGGCACGAACGTCTCCGGCAAGGCCTCGACGTCGGAGAACCAGGCCGCGATCGCCGCCTCGTAGACGGCCGTGGCGGAGAAGGCTTCGGCGGCGAGCTCGCGGCGCAGGCCCAGCGAGACGCCCTCCTCGGAGCGCAGCGCGGCGAGCACCTTCCCGAAGCGATCGCGCCGGCAGAGCGGGATCACGTGCGCGAAGTTCTTGGCGGCCCCGCGCAGCATCGACGGCCCGCCGATGTCGATCATCTCGACCGCTTCCTCCTCGCGCACGCCGTAGCGGCCGACGATCTGCGTGAACGGATAGAGGCTCACGCAGACGAGGTCGAACGGCTTGATCCCGCGGCGTTCCAGCGCCTCGAGGTCGTCGGGATGGTCGTGCCGGGCCAGAATCCCGGCGTGGATGTTGGGGTGCAGCGTCTTCACGCGGCCGCCGAGGAGCTCGGGAACCTCCGTCAGCTCGTCGACGCGCGTGACCTCGAGGCCGAGGCTCTCGAGGAAGGCCGCGGTGCCGTCGCTCGCGACCAACTCGACGCCCAGCTCGGCCAGCCCGGGTCCCAGCTCGTCGAGGCCGGCCTTGTCGTAGGCGGAGATCAGCGCCCGGCGGATCACTGGGCCACGAGGTCGGCGACGACGCGCGGCAGCAGTCGGTGCTCGACGGCCTGGACGCGGGCGCGCAGCGAGTCGACGGTGTCGTCGTCGTGGACGGGCACGCGCTCGGCGACGATCACCGCGCCGGTATCGACGCCTGCGTCGACGTAGTGCACGGTCGCGGCGGTTTCCGGAACGCCCGCCGCGAGGACGTCCTCGATCGGGTGCGCGCCCGGGAACTCGGGGAGCGGCGCGGAGTGCGTGTTGACGATCCGCCCCGTGAACCGATCCAGGAACGCCGGCGTGAGCAGGTGCATGTAGCCCGCACAGACAACGAGCTCGACTCGAAGGTCATCGAGCCACGCGGCCATCGCCGCATCGCGTGCGTCCCGGTCGGGAAAGTTGTCGAGCGCGAAGACGGCGGTCGCGACCCCGGCGGCGCGAGCGCGCTCGACGGCGTACGCCTCGGCGCGGTTGGACGCGACGGCGACGACCGGCAGCCCGGCGTCGAGCAGCGCCTGGAGGTTGGTCCCGTTCCCGCTGACGAGAACGCCGATCACGAGCTGACGACGCGGCCGACGACGACGCCCTCGGTGCCGGCCGGCGCGACTGCGAGGTACCCGATCCCGAGATTGAAGACCCGGCGTAGCTCCTCCTCGCCGACGTGGCGCGCCAGCCACGAGAAGACGGGCGGCCGCTCCCAGGAATCCCAGTGGATCTCTGCCTCGAGGCCCTCGGGAAGCACGCGCGAGAGGTTGCCGGCGATGCCGCCGCCGGTGACGTGCGCGAGCGCGCGGACGTCCGCGCGCGCACGCAGCTCGCGAACGGCATCGAGGTAGAGCCGCGTCGGCGCGAGCAGGTCGTCGCCGTCGTACGAGTCGTCGTCGAGCAGGCGGCGGACGAGCGTGAAGCCGTTCGCGTGCACGCCTGCGGACGCGAAGCCGAGCACGACGTCGCCGGCCTCGACCGTCGAGCCGTCGACGACGCGGTCGCGGTCGACGACTCCGACGCAGGTGCCGGCGAAGTCGAGCTCCTCGTCGCGGTAGATGCCGGGTAGCTCGGCCGTCTCGCCGCCGAGCAGCATGCAGCCGGCGGTTCGGCAGACCTCGGCCGCGCCCTCGACGAGCTCGGCGACCTGCTCCGGATCGACGACGTTCGCCGCGACGTAGTCGAGCAGAAAGAGCGGGTCCGCGCCCGTCGTGATCACGTCGTTGATGCAGTGCGCCGCGAGGTCGGCTCCACAGGCCCAGAGCCGCCCACGCTCGCGCGCGACGACCAGCTTCGTGCCGACGCTGTCGGTCGACGCGGCGAGGAAGCGCCGCTCGTCGAGTGGATAGAGCCCTGCGAAGGCGCCGTAGCCGGTCGTGCCGGTCGACTCGACCGCCTCGCGGAGACGCTGTACGACCGCCTCGCCCTTCGCGATCGAGACTCCGGCCGCGTCGTACGCCCCCACTGCCGCGCGAGTCTAGTGAGGGAGTAAGACGACCGCCGCCCTACACTCGACCGCGTGGCGCAGCTCGCTCTGCCCCTCGTCGCCTCGGTCATGTACGGCATGCGTGCGCGGACGCTCGCGCGGCGCGGGATGCCCGTGCCGCGGTGGCGGATCGCATCGTTCGCGGGCGCGGTGCTGCTGTTCGCGATCGCGCTTTCGCCGCTCCTCGATTCCCCTGCCGAGGAGCTGTTCTCGTTCCACATGCTCCAGCACGTCCTGCTCGGCGACCTGGCGCCGCTGCTCTTCGTCCTGGGTCTCACCGGCCCGCTGCTCCGGCCGCTACTCGCCCTCCGCCCGATCGCGGCGCTCCGGCCGCTTGCGCATCCGCTCGTCGCGCTGCCGCTGTGGGCGGTCAACCTCTACGTGTGGCACGTGCCGTTGCTCTACGAGGCCGCGGTGCGCCACGACGCCGTGCACGCGCTCGAGCACTTCTGCTTCTTCACCGCCGGCGCGCTGATGTGGGCGGCCGTGGTCGAGGTGCTTCCCGGGCCCGCGTGGTTCGGGACGGCGGCGAAGCTCGGCTACGTCGTCGCCGTGCGGCTGCTCGAGACGGTGCTCGGGAACATCTTCATCTGGTCGGGGAATCCGATCTACGGCGTCTACGACGACGGCTCGCAGCTCTACGGCCTTTCGCCGCTGCGTGACCAGGGCCTCGCGGGGACGATCATGATGATCGAGGGCTCGCTGGTCACGATCGGCGCGATCGCCTGGTTGTTCCTGCGCTGGGGCGCGGAGAGCGAGCTCCGGCAACAGCTGATCGAGCAGGGCGTCGACGCGAAGGCGGCGTCGCGCGCCGTCCGCTACGGACGGGGAGAGGAACTGACGCCCCACCGCTGAACCCCTTGAGCACGGATCGTGCGCTCGAGCGGCTTTCACCATCTCGACATCGTCGTCTCCTCGATCGAGCGCAGCCTGCCGTTCTACCGCGACCTGCTGGGCCCGCTCGGGTGGCACGGCCTTGGCGAGGTCCAGGGCGAGCGCGGCGAGACGATTCACTACCTCAGCAACCCGGGCAGCTCGCTCGGCCTCCGGCAGGCGACGACGCCGAGCGAGGGGCCGTACGACCGCTACCGCGTCGGCCTCCATCACATCGCGTTCGAGGCGCCGTCGCGCGGCGCGGTCGACGAGCGCGGCGAGTGGCTGCGCGCCCGCGAGGTGGAGATCGAGAGCGGCCCCGAGTCGTACGGTTACCTGCCGGGGTACTACGCCGTGTTCTTCTACGACCCCGACGGGCTCAAACTGGAGCTCGTGCATGTACCGGCGCACGCCGCCTGACGAAAGGAGCCCCATGGCCACCACACCGCCGCCAGACGAGCAGCCGACCACCGTCCAGCCGAGCTCGGGGACGGCCTACACCGTCAATGTCAGCGACATCGCCCGCCTGCCGATCCCGGGCAACGCCGAGCTCGCAATCTGGCTGCTCGCGCTGATCGTCGCCTGGATCGTCGTCTGGTCGACGGACAGCCTGACCGCGAACGACTGGATGACGTTCTTCATGTTCACGACGGTCGCGTACCTGATCAGCCGCGGAGTGGCGAAGGCGAGCCGGGTGCTCGAGCAGTAGGTTCGAAGCGCTTCTTATCCAGGCGGCGCTCCAGCGGGACGCGGGTCGGGTACTCGCGCGTGAGGCATGCGCGGCAGAAGCTCGAAGCCGGCCGCCGGGTCGCCGCCTGGAGACCGTCCAGCGAGAGGTAGGCGAGCGAGGTGGCGCCGATCAGCTCGCGGACGCCTTCGGCGTCGCGGTCGGCCGCGACCAGCTGCTCGGGGTCGGCGAAGTCGATCCCGTAGAAGCACGGGGACACGATCGGCGGTGACGACACCCGCACGTGCACCTCGAGCGCGCCGGCCTCGAACAGCATCGCCACGATCTGCCGCATCGTCGAGCCGCGGACGATCGAGTCGTCGACGACGACGATCCGCCTTCCGCGTACCTCGGCCAGCGGGTTGAACTTGAGCTTGATGCCCTGCTCGCGCAGGCCCTGGTCGGGCTGGATGAACGTGCGGCCGACATAGCGGTTCTTGATCAGGCCCTCGCTGAACGGGATCTGGAGGCCGCGCGAGAAGCCGATGGCGGCCGGGGTGCCCGAGTCGGGGATCGGCATCACGAGGTCGGCCTCGACCGGCGCTTCCTGGGCGAGCCGCTCGCCCATCCGGACGCGCGCGTTGTGCACCTCGACGCCCGCGAGCCGCGAGTCCGGCCGCGCCAGGTAGAAGAGCTCGAAGATGCAGAGATCGCCGCCGTTCGCCTGCGGCCTCGCCTCGGTCACGCGGCAGCCGTCTGCGTCGACGACCACCAGCTCGCCGGGGCGGATCTCCCGGTCGAACTCCGCGCCGACCAGGTCGAGCGAGCAGGTCTCCGAGGCCACGACCCAGTCGCCGTCGAGGCGGCCGAGCGCGAGCGGCCGGAAGCCGTGCGGGTCCCGGAACGCCACGAGCGTTGCCTCGGCGATCGCGACAACCGTGTACGCGCCCTCGAGCCTCCCCATGACGTTGGCGACCGCATCTTCGAGCGGCGACTCGTCGTGCGCGAGCAGGCCGGCGATCACCTCGGTATCGGAGGTCGAGCGCAGGCGCACGCCTTCGGCGGCGAGCTCGTCCCGCAGCTCGGCGGCGTTCGTCAGGTTGCCGTTGTGGCCGAGCGCGACGGTCCGCGCCCGCCCTTGGTGGACGAGCGGCTGCGCGTTCGACCACTCCGTCGAGCCGGTCGTCGAGTAGCGGGTGTGGCCGATCGCGATCTCGCCGTGGAGGCCCTTCAGCTTGCGCTCGTCGAACACCTGCGAGACGAGGCCCATGTCGCGCATCGCGGTCACGTTGCCGTGGTCGGACACGGCGATTCCGGCCGACTCCTGGCCGCGGTGCTGGAGCGCGAACAGGCCGAAGAACGCGACGCGCGCGACGTCGCGCTCCGGCGAGCGGATGCCGAAGACGCCGCACATCACCGCACCGTCCCGATCGGCTCGGCCCAGTCGGGCAGCCTGCCCGTGGGGGCGGCGACGACGAAGCGGACGTCCTCGCCCGGGTCGTCCACGTCTGCTTCGGCGCCGCTCCAGGCAGCCATGTCCTGCAGGGCAGCGAGCGGCCCGTCCACGCCGACGTCGTGCGCGAGGGACAGGCGCGGCGCCGCCTCCCAGATTGTCCGGATCAGCCGTGCCTCTTCGGCAAGTAACACAGTGTTACTTGGGGCTCGAAGCACGGCCACGACGTCGCCGCTACGCCACTTCTGCGGGACGGCAGAGACATCCGGGACGAGGCCGACGCAGCCGACCACGGGTGTGGGCGGGATCGAGCGGCCGTCGCTGTCGTTGTAGAGCGAGACGTTGCCGGACACGACCGGGATGCCGAGCGCTTCCGCGGCCTGCGCGATGCCCTCGATCGCCTGTTCCAGCTCCCAGCCGATCTCGGGCTTCTCAGGGTTGCCGAAGTTGAGGCAGTCGGTGAGCGCCAACGGCTCGCCGCCCACGCAGGCGACGTTGCGGGCCGCTCCGAGCACGGCCAGCGCGCCCGCCCGGAAGGGCTCACGCTCGCCGAGCGGCGGCCCGTCGAGCGAGACGGCCACGCCCCGCCGCGAAGGGCGGAGCCAGAGAACGGCGGCGTCGAGCCCGGGACGCCGGACGGTGCGCGAGCCGACGAGCTGGTCGTAGCGCTCGTAGACCCAGGCTCGGCTTCGCCGGACCGAGGGCACCTCCGCCGGCCGGGTCGCCTGCGGCCGCTTCTCCACCTCGTACCGTGGGCACTCGTCGGTGAGGAGGCTTGCCGGGATCGCGCCGACGAGCTCGCCGTCGTGGAACGCGCGCAGCTCGCCGGTGTCGGTGACCTCGCCGATCACCGCGTGCGCCAGCTCCCACTTCGCGCAGACGGCCTCGGCGTCGGCGAGCAGCGACGGCTCGACCACGGCCACCATCCGCTCCTGGCTCTCGGAGATCATGATCTCCCAGGGCTCGAGCTCCTCGCGGAGCGGCACTCGGTCGACGTCGACGTCGACGCCGGCCCCGTCGCCGGCCATCTCGGACAACGAGGACGCGAGCCCTGCGGCCCCGCAGTCCTGCAGCGAGACGACCAGCCCGCCCTCCACGAGCTCGAGGCTCGCCTCGATCAGCTTCTTCCCGGTGAACGGATCGCCGATCTGGACGGAGGGCCGCTTGTCCGCGTCCTCTTCGCCGAGCTCCTGGCTGGCCAGGACGCTCGCGCCTCCGATCCCGTCGCGGCCCGTGGTCGCACCGTAGAGCAGGATCGCGTTGCCGGCCCCACGCGCGCGGGCGCGCGTGAGCCGCTCCGAAGGCAAAAGGCCGACGCACATCGCGTTCACCAGGCAGTTGCCGCCGTACGCGGGGTCGAAGACCGCTTCGCCGCCGACGTTCGGCACGCCGACGCAGTTCCCGTAGTGGGCGATTCCGGCCACGGCTCGCTCGAACGCCCAGTCGGGCGCGCCGAAGCGCAGGCCGTCGAGCAGCGCGATCGGCCGCGCGCCCATCGCCACGATGTCGCGGAGGATCCCGCCGACCCCGGTCGCGGCGCCCTGGAACGGCTCGACGGCAGACGGGTGGTTGTGGCTCTCGACCTTGAAGGCGACGGCCATCCCGTCGCCCACGTCGATCACGCCGGCGTTCTCGCCGGGGCCCTGGAGCACCCAGGGGGCCTTCGTGGGGAGCTTCCTGAGGAGCGGGCGGCTGTTCTTGTAGCCGCAGTGCTCGCTCCACATGGCGCTGAACACCCCCAACTCGGTGAAGGTGGGCTCCCGCCCCAGGATGCCGAGGACCAGGCTGTATTCCCCGGGCGAAAGCCCGTGCTCCGCGACCAGCTCGGGGGTGATCGCGGGGTCGCCGGGGCGTGGTGTGACGGACACTGTGCGGTTGGCTTCGGTTGATGGATTTCGGGCGATGGGCGGCGGTGCGCGTCCGACGCCCCGGTGGGCCCTCTCCCTGGCGCTTCGCGCCGGTCCCTCCCCCAAAACAGCCTGGGGGAGGGACGGGGGCTCGCTTCGCTCGCGGCTCTCCCGGTGCGGACCGGGCGGCTGCGCGTGCCCCCCGCCCCGGGCCCCCGGCGGATGAATCCGCGGCAACAACTACACGAAGTCCGCCTGCGCGGACTACCACCTTCCGTGTTGCCGCGGTCGCGGAGCACGCGACTCGCTCTCGGTCACCGAGATCCGCGGCTTTCGGCTGCCGGAATCCGGGGCGTGCGGCCCTGCCCTGGCTGCACCACGGCTTGTAGTCCGCGCAGGCGGACTTCGTGTGGTTGTTGCAGCGAATTTATTCGCCCGACCCACGCCGGAGCCGCGGCCCCAGTCCGCGCAGGCGGACTTCGTGCCGTTCCAGCGGCGGGTTTCCAACCCGTCGGCGATGGCGGCCGACGGTCTGTGCTACGGACGCGGCACCACGCGCGGGGTCACGCTCTTCTCGCGGTTGAGGCGGCGCGCCTGCGTGGTGTCGGTCTGCGGCACCGTATTGCGCCGCACCTCGCCCTCGCGCGCGGCACGCTCGTCGTCGACCGCGGTGGCCGGAGCGCCCTGCACGCTGTCGGGCGCGGTGCCCACCGGGTTGCGCACGCCGCGCGCGCCCGCCGCCGCGCCCTGCGGCTGGCCCTGGCCCGCCGGGGCGCGGATGATCGTGCTTCCCGCGGAATCGGCCGGGGCGACGTCGCGCACCTGGCCCACCGGCTCGCGGTCGATCACGCGCCCGCCGCTCTCCGCGTGGATGCGGCCCACGCGCGCCTGGCCGGCGGCCTCCTCGGCTTCCGCGTCCGCGCGGCTGCGGCCCTGCACGCGGATGCGCGCCGGCGCGGAGCGCACCGGCGGCGCCTCGCCCGCCTGCGCACGGATCGCGTCGGCGTCAATGTCACCGCCCGCGCGCTCCAGCGCCGTGGCCGCCCCGGGGCCGCTGATCAGCCGGACGCGGGTGCGCAGCACCGCCGCCACCACCTTCTCGTTGCGGAAGAAGACCACGTCGTCGCTCCCGCAGCGCACCGGGCAGCCGTTGGAATAGAACCAGTAGCTCCACTCGCCCGCGTCGCGGGTGCGCGCCGGCGCGCCGAAGATGTCGCGCACCTGCGCCGGGGTCATCCCCTCGGCGATCATTCCGCGCTGCGCCGCCGCCCCGCCCGCGGAGAGCGCCGCGAGCGCCGCCGCCGCCAGTGCCGTCAGCCCGAGCTTCATCGTTCCACCTCCAGTGTGTGGCCCTCTCCGGCTCGCTTTAAGGCTCGCCACCTCTCCCGGGTGCGCCGTGAGGCCGCGGCCGCGAGTCCGCGAAGGCGGACTTCGGGCAGTTGTTGCCGCGGTTTCAACCGCCCGGCCGGCGCAGGGAGAGGGCCCGCCCTGCCGTTCAGACCCGCGCCAGGTGCGCCGCCACCGAGCGGAAGAGCCCCAGCCCGTCCGTGGGCCCGAGCAGCGGGTCCACCGCCCGCTCGGGGTGCGGCATCATCCCCAGCACGTTCCCTTCAGCATTGATGATGCCCGCCACTCCGCGCGCCGACCCGTTGGGGTTGGCCTCCGGCGCCACCACCCCCGCCGGCGTGCAGTAGCGGAACACCACCTGCCCGTTCGCCTCCAGCGCGTCCAGCAGCGCATCGTCGGCGAAGTAGCACCCCTCGCCGTGCGCGATGGGGATCTCCAGCACCTGCCCGGCCTCGTACTCGCTGGTGAAGGGCGTGTCCGCCCGCTCCACCCGCAGGTGCACGGGGCGGCTGCGGAACTTGAGCGAGCGGTTGCGCACCAGCGCCCCGGGAAGGAGCCCCGCCTCGCAGAGGATCTGGAAGCCGTTGCAGATCCCCGCCACCGGCCCGCCGGCCGCCGCGAACTGCTTCACCTCGCGCATGATGGGCGAGAGCGCGGCGATGGCGCCGGCGCGCAGGTAGTCGCCGTAGCTGAAGCCGCCGGGGAGGAAGACCGCGTCCACCCCCTGCAGGTCGTGGTCGCGGTGCCAGAGGAAGACGGCCTCCGCGCCCAGCGCGTCCTTCACCGCGCGGTAGCAGTCGTAGTCGCAGTTGGACCCGGGGAAGGTCACCACGCCGATCTTCATGCCGCCGCCAGCGCCTCCACGCGCACGTCGAAGTCCTCGGTCACCGGGTTGGCCAGGAGCTGGCGGCACATCGCCTCGGCCCGCTCCCGCGCCTCGCCCTCGCCGGCCGCGGCCAGGGTGAAGACGATCAGCCGCCCCACGTGCACCTCGCCCACCTCGCCGAACCCCAGCGAGCGCAGCGCGCCGCGCACGGCGCTCCCCTGCGGGTCCAGGATCCCGCGGCGCGGGGTCACCCGCACCTCCACCTGAAAATCGGTCACGGCAGCTCCTCGTCGGCCAGCAGGCGGCGGTCGTCGGCGGGCGGGGCGGGCCGCGGCCGCGTCTCCAGCTCCATCGCCCGCACCTCCTCCGGCTCCTGGTCCAGCATGGGGTCCTCGTCGGGCAGCTTCTCCTCGAACCCCGCCAGCACCGTGCGGATCAGCCCGTAGGTGATGTAGAGGATGGAGAAGGGGAAGAAGAAGTACTCGGGATAGGTGAAGGCGGCGACGATCGAGGCCACCGCCAGGAAGAGCGCCAGCCGCCCGCCCCAGGTGCGCAGGCTGAAGCGCGGCACCACCGGGTAGAGCACGTTGCTCACCATCAGCACCGCGATGAACATCATCAGCCACCCCGCCGCGCGCTTCTCGTCCACGTCCGTGAACCAGGCGCGCCAGAACGGGGTCTGGGTGAAGGCCCAGAAGGTCGAGACGCAGGCGCCCGCGGTGGGCGAGGGGAGGCCGTGGAAGTTCACCTTGGCCGTCCCCGCCTGCTCGATGTTGAAGCGGGCCAGGCGGAAGACGGCGGCCACGATGTAGAGGAAGGAGAGGATCCAGCTCCACTCGCCGCCGTTGCGCAGGAAGCCGAAGTACATGATGAGCGCCGGCGCCACCCCGAAGCTCACGCAGTCCACCAGCGAGTCCAGCTCCTCGCCGAAGGCGCTCCCGGTGGCGGTGTAGCGGGCGATGCGGCCGTCGAGCATGTCGAACACGGCCGCCGCCACGATCAGCCACCCGGCGGTGGCCACCTCGCCGCGGGCCGCGTGCACGATCGCCCACACCCCCAGGAAGAGCCCGCCCAGGGTGAAGGCGCTGGGGAGGATGATGATCCCGCGCCGGAGGCGCCGGCGGCGGGCGCCGGCCACGGTGTCGGGGGTGGTGTCGCTCACGCCGTCTCCTCGCCCAGGGGGAAGTCGTCGGCCGTGCTGCCGGTGAGCCGCATCAGCGCCTCCTGGTAGCGGCGCGAGGTGGCGTTGACCACCTCGGGGGGCAGGTGCGGGGCGGGGTACGCCTTGTTCCACGCGCCGCGGGCCACCAGCGCCTCCAGCCAGTCGCGCAGCGGCTGCTTGTCCAGCGAGGGCTGGCCCCGCCCCGGCGCGTAGCTCTCCGCCGGCCAGAAGCGCGAGCTGTCGGGGGTCAGCACCTCGTCCATCACGCGGATCGCCCCGTCCGCGTCGCGCCCGAACTCGAACTTGGTGTCGGCGATGATCACCCCGGCGCGCGCCGCCAGCTCGCGCCCGCGGCCGTAGAGCATCAGCGACTTCGTCCTCAGCTCCCGCGCCTCGTCCGCGCCCACGATCTCCTCCATGCGGGCGAAGGGGATGTTCTCGTCGTGCCCCGTCTCGGCCTTGGTGGCGGGCGAGAACACCGGCGGGTCGAGCGCGGCCGACTCCACCAGCCCCCGCGGGAGCGGCTCGCCGGCCAGCGTGCCGCCCTCGCGGTACTCCTTCCACGCGCTGCCGGAGAGGTAGCCGCGCACCACGCACTCCACCGGAAAGGGCCGCAGCTTCCGCACCAGCATGGAGCGGCGCGCCCACGCCTCGCGCGAGCCGGAGAGCGCGGGGTAGCGCGCGGCGATCTGGTCGGGGTCGATGGAGAGCAGGTGGTTGGGCACCAGGTCGGCGGTGCGGCGGAACCACCAGGCGGAGATGAGGGTGAGCACCTCGCCCTTGCGGGGGACGGGCTCGGGCATCACCACGTCGAAGGCGCTCACGCGGTCGGTGGCGACCATCAGCAGCGCGTCGCCCAGGTCGTACACGTCCCGCACCTTGCCGCGCACCATCAGCGGGAAGGGGAGGTCGGTGGTGACGAGCGTCGGGGTCAGGGCGGTGGCTCCGTCGCGATGGTGGCTTGCGGAGGCGGGAAGGTAGCGCGCGCGCGTGGGCGCGGCAACCGAGCCCCGCCGCGTTCCTTCGGCCGCGCGCGGGTCTTTCCGGGCTCAGGGGCGCCTGCCAGTCCTCTCGCGCTGCAGCGGCGGAGAGGAACGGAGAGCGAATTTCCGGTGCCGCGCCCGACCGGATTGTATCGTCCGTCGTGCGCAGAATGACGAAAACCGGGCGCGAGGGGGGGCGCATGCTGGGTGCGATCGCAGGGGACGTGATCGGGTCGGTGCACGAACACACGATGCAGAAGAGCGCCACCTTTCCACTCTTCACCCCGCGGAGCCGTTTCACCGACGACACGGTGCTCACCGTGGCCACGGCCGAGGCGATCCTCACCGGAACGCCGTACGGCATGGCGTACCACGTGTACGGGCGGCGGTATCCCGACGCCGGCTACGGCGGCCTGTTCATCGACTGGCTGATGTCGAACCGCCCGCGCTCCTACCACGGCTGGGGCAACGGTTCGGCGATGCGGGTCTCGCCGATCGGCTGGGCGTTCCACACCCGCGAGGAGGTGCTGCGCGAGGCCGAACGGAGCGCGGCCTTCACGCACGACCACCCCGAGGGGATCAAGGGGGCCCAGGCGACCGCGCTGGCGGTGTTCCTCGCCCGTTGTGGAGCATCGAAGGAGGATATCCGGGACGAGCTCAGTGAGCTGTTCGACTATGACCTGCGTCGCAACATCGACCAGATCCGGGACGGCTATCAACCGGACGTGTCGTGCCGGGGCTCCGTTCCGGAAGCGATCATCGCCTTCCTCGACGCATCCTGTTTCGAGGATGCGATCCGGCTCGCGGTATCGCTGGGGGGTGACGCGGACACACAGGCGACGATCGCGGGCGGCATCGCCGAGGCCTTCCACCGCCACGTCCCCGCGCTGATCGCGGTGAAAGTCCGCAACCTGCTCCCCCCCGAGTTCATCGACATCATCGATCGATTCGACGATCGGTTCCTGTAGGACGGAGTGGCTCGAGCCATCGCTCGCCTCGTGAGCCGATGTCATTGTGCGAGCACTTCGGGCGTTTATCACCGGTTCGATTGGGGAGCGCGCATCTCGTGCTCCCGCAGCGGTTTCGATCCCATCCTTCCTGACGCGGGAACCCATGCCGGGACGCCGCTCGCTCCGCTTCCGACCCTCGCAGCGGCCCGTCTCTCTCATTTCGACCCGCTACCGCTTCCCCCGTCTCGACATGCGCTCGCTCAGCCTCGGTCTCGTTGCTCTCCTTGCGTACCCCTGCGCGGTACGGGCGCAGAAATCGCTCGACTGCGGTTCCTTCGACCTGCAGATCAGGGGCGCCGAAACCCGTTCTCTCTCCGGGTGGCAGGCCACGTTCGACACCGCGGCGAAGTCCATGGGCATCGACCTGCGCACCCACGGCTCCGTATCCACGGACTCGGTGTTCGTCGTATATCTCAGCCGACACCGCGACACGGTGGAGCCCGGCACCGCCCGCATCTCCGCCGAGCTCGTTTCACCGACGGAATTCACCGGGACTTTCCTCCGGGCCCCGGTGGGGTTGCGTCGCGCGAAGGCGATCGTTGCCTACAACAGCCGGTCCGGCCGGCTCCGGATTACCCGCGCGAGCGACGAGGTGATCGAGGGAAGCTTCGCGTTCGTCGCTGTCACGCGGCCTTCGGGACTGCGGGTGAACGCCCGCGGCGCGTTTCGCGCCGTGCGGCGGAATGGCGACTGCAGGGCCGCCGCTCAATCGACCGACCTGATTCCCTCCCCGCGCCAGGGGCGATGATCCGGCTCTCCAGATCCTGGAGAGCACCGCACCTGCGCGCCCCGCCGCCGCAGTCTCCCCTCGTCCGCCCGGAATCCTCGTTCGTCCTGCAACGTTGTGTCGCGTGCTTTCCGCGTGTATCATCTGTTTGAGCGGAAAGCGCGCATCCCGTGCTCCCGCAGCGGCTTCGATCCCATCCCCCTGACGCGGGAACCCATGCCGGGACGCCGCTCTTCCACCCGTCTTTCCTTCCTCCTCCTCGCGCTCGCCTGCGCCGCGGCGGCACCCGCCTCCGCGCAGATCGCCGTTCCGCCGCGCACGCAGCCGGTGATGCCGAACGTGGTGGGGATGAGCGAGAGCGAGGCGATGTCGCGGCTCGCGCAGTTCGGGGTCCAGGCGCAAACGCGGGCGATCGACTCCAGCCAGCCGCGCGGCACGGTGGTGCGGCAGTCTCCCGCGGCGGGGACGGCGATCAAGCAGGGGGCCGTGGCCGTGCTGGGCGTCTCCACCGGCCCCGCGCGCCCCTCGGACGACGGCGCGGGGCAGACGCAGCCCACGGGCGACGGCGGCGTGCGGCCGCCGCCGCCGGGGCTGGTTCCCGACGTGACGGGGATGAGCCTGACGATGGCGCGCATCCGCCTGGTCGCCAGCGGCCTGCGCGCGGGAGCGGTCGACTCCGGCTCGGTGGAGGGCGCGCGCCCGGGGCGGGTGATCGCGCAGGACCCGCTCCCCGGGACGCAGGTGGTCCCCGGCCGCAGCGTGCGCCTCACCCTGCAGCGCCGCGCCCCCGTCGCCCCGCAGCCGCCGGTGGATCCGACGCCCACGCGCCCGGACCCGCCGCCGCCGCCCGCGTCGACGCTCGTCACCGTTCCCGACCTGTCGGGGCGCACGGTGAGCGAGGCCCGGACGATGGTCGGCGGCGCGCGGCTGCTGCTGGGCGGCGTCGACGGCGACAGCACCTCCTCGGCGCGCCCGGGGACCGTCGTCCGGCAGCGCCCCGCGGCGGGCGAGAGCGTGGAGGCGGGGACGCTGGTCACCGTCACCGTGGCGCGCGAGGCGCTGGTGGTGGTGCCGCGGCTCACCGGCCGCTCGCCCTCGGAGGCGCGGCGGGAGCTGGCGCGCGCCGGCCTGCGCCCGGGGAGCCTGACGGAGCGGGAGGCACCCGGCCAGCCGGCGGTGATGCAGCAGTCCGTCCCCGCCGGCTCGCGCGTCCGCCGAGGGACCGTCGTGGACCTCGTCGTCTCCGTCGCGCCCACCGTGCGTCCGGACACGCCGGTCGCGGCCGCGCCGCCCGCCGCCCCGCCCGCGCAGCCGCCGGCCGTGGACAGCGCTCCGGCCGCGCAGCCCGCCACCCCGGTGGACACCGTCGCGACGCAGCCGCCCGCCGCCGTCGTACCCACGCCCGCGCCGTCGGCAGTGACGGTCCCGGCGCCCGCCGCGACCCCGGCCGCCTCCGCGCCGCGGCCCGGGCCCGCCGCCGGGACGACGCCGCGGTGGGACATCCTCGCGATCATCGCGGCGCTGCTGCTGGCGATCGCGGGCGGGCTCTACTGGCGCTCGCGCGTCCGCCGTGTCGTGCCACGGCAGACGGCGCCCGCGGCGGCATCGCCCGTCGTCCCGACCGTCACGATCCGGACGGCGGGCGGCGACTCGCGCGCGGGCTCGCAGCCCGAGACCCCGGTGAACGACGGACGGGTGAAGGTCGGGGTGATCGTCGGCGCCGCGCGGGCGCCCGTGCCGGAGCCGGGCGCGGCGGCGCTGCAGCCGGCGCGCGTGGTGGTGCGGATGGTGGAGGACGAGACGGAGGATGCGCTCGGCGCGCATCCGCAGCGGGTGATGGCGGGCGCGGCGATGCAGGTGCGCGCCGCCGCCGCGGAGCCGAGGCTGGAGAGGGACGAGGGAGCCGTGATCCTCAGGAGGACGTCGTGAGGGACTGTCGGGAACCTCACACGAACTCCCCGACCGACGTCATCCTGAGGCCGGTCCCGCTGCGAACGCGCCGGCGAAAGACCGTGCAGGCCGAAGGATCTACAACCACGGCGGCACGTCAGCCGGCGGAGATGCGCCGAGGCTGCGTACGCGAGCCCGGACGGTGCGTTTCCTCGGCTAAGTGCCTTCACAGGCTATCAGATCCTTCGGCCTGCAAGCGGTTGGGCAACGGAAGTCGCAGCGTGGCCGGCCTCAGGATGACGTCTGGGGCGAAGGTCTCAACAGTTTCTCACAGACCTCGTGAGAAACGTCAAATCGGTCGAGGCACTCCGGTGTCATCCCGAGGCTCGGCCACGAGGAACTCGACGCCGCGCCGGTGTCCGCAGAGCCGAGGGATCTAGCCGGAGCGCCACCGGGCCTGGGCGCGGCAGCGTCGCGAATGGCGGGCCTCGCGGCGGTCGAGGCACGACGTTTCCGCGGTTGCCGTGCGGCTTCCGCAGCGGGGCCCGTGGCGGCCGTGAGTAGATCCTTCGGCCCTGCGAAGCTCATCGTGGACACAGGCTGAGGTGAGGCCGGGCCTCAGGATGACACCGTGTGGGGCGAAGGGCTCTCAACAGTCTCTCGGGACGATGTCTGGGGAGGAAGAGGATTCTCGCGAATCTCAGTGAGGAGATAGACGATGGAGGAGAGCCGCATGACCGTTGGCGAGGCCGTCGACTTCGAGGAGAGCTTCGGGGCGAAGCTCCGCGAGGCGCTGCGCGAGAAGCTGTCGGCGGTGCGCGCCACGCTGGGCGGGCCCGTGTTCGAGGCCGCCGTCGACAAGGTGGTGGAGCAGGCGGCCAGGGTGCTCGACGCGCCCATCGCCGACCTGCTGACCGCCGCGTGGGCACGCTACCCCGAGGTCCAGGAGCTCTGCGACGCGCGCAGGCAGGGGGGTGACCACCACGAGGCGATGGCCGAGCTCTGCGAGCACCGCTTCGAGTGGGCGTACGAGCCGCGCGTGGAGGTGGTGGTCAACGAGATCCCCATCTCCATCCCGCTGGGCGTGGGGGTGGGGCTCGCGGTGGCGGGCGGCGTGCTGGTGGTGCAGGGGGGGAAGATGAAGGAGCTGCGCTCCGGCAAGCTGGCGCTGGACGTGAGGATGGCGGTCGCGGAGAAGGAGGTCGCGCGCCAGGAGAAGAAGGTCGCACTCCCGCGCGTCCTCCACCTGGGCGACGCCTCGCCCCCGCGCGAAGCCGTCCCGGTCGGCAGGATCGCCGCGCCGGCCGAGCCCGTGGTCGCCGCCAAGCCGGCGCTGTCCTGACGCCGGTCCGATGCGCGTTGTGGGGTACGGTCCATCCAACCTCTACCCTCTGCGCGGGAGGTGCTTCATGAAGCTGATCAGTCTGGTGTGCGTCATGGGTGGGGTGCTGGTGAGCGGCGGCTGCGCGGAGAACCTGACGGCGCCGCCGGCTACGGGTCCCGACCACATCGTGATGCGCGGTCCGGCGAACATGGCGGGGGGGATACCCTTGATCGTCGTGGACGGCCGCGTCCTGCAGGACAACAGGGAGGCGGATCGGATCAACCCCGACCAGATCGAGCGCATCGACGTACTGAAGGGCCAGGCCGCCGTGGACCGCTACGGGGCATCCGGCGCGAACGGCGTGATCCTGATCACCCTGAAGCGCGCGGGATAGATCGATGCGGTTCGTACGCACCGGAGCGCTGGCGCTCGCCCTGGCCGCGGCGGCGTGCGCGCCGGGCGTGCGCCCATCGCCGTTGCTCGCGCCCGGAATCGTTCGCGGGCTCGTCCTCCAGGACGCGGCGGGGGTGCCCGTGGGAGCGTTGCAGCCGCGGAGGCCGTTCAGTGGGGGTGTCGTTTTCAGGAGGGACCCGCTGCCGCCCAACGCCCCGCGCCCGCTCTTCGTGGTCGACGGGCGGATCCTGAAGCATGCGCCTGCGTCCCTCGATCCAGGCGACATCGCCAAGATCCACGTCCTGAAGAACCCGGCCGCGACCAAGCGGTACGGGATGCGCGCCGTCAACGGCGCCGTGCTGATCACCACCCGCCGCTGAAGAACAGCGCCTCGCACGGAGGCGCGGAGACGCAGAGAGAGCCGCCGTGCCTCTCTGCGTCTCCGCGTCTCTGCGTGAGGAAAGTTTTTACCGCCAGGCGTTGGTCGGATCGGGCGTGTCGGGCCCGCACGAGCAGGTCTCGATCGGCACGCAGGTGCAGGGATCGTAGGTCGCGACGCACCCCGTGTCGCCCGGCGACACGCCGATCGGCTGCGCGTCGGCGTGGCCGCGCACCGTTCCCGCTCCCGCCGCGCCGTCCGCCGTCTCGAACGATTGCACCACGAGCGCGTCGGGGTCCAGGTGCAGCTTGCGCATGGCGTGCCTCCGGTAAGGGGTGGGGGGTCAGAGGCCGTA
This sequence comes from Longimicrobiaceae bacterium, assembly GCA_045803205.1. GTDB lineage: Bacteria > Gemmatimonadota > Gemmatimonadetes > Longimicrobiales > Longimicrobiaceae > Longimicrobium. The sequence continues at coordinate 16,243 of JBJMPM010000031.1, read as the reverse complement.
GATCGGCGCGATCTTGGCCCGCAGGTACTCCAGCAGCGGCTCGTGGCTCAGCCGCTTCCCGGTGATGCGCTCGCACAGCTCCGGCGCGGTGTAGCGGCGGCCGTGCGCGTGCACGTTCTCCTTCAGCCACGCCAGCAGCCCCCCGAACTCGCCCCGCCGCAGGTCGTCGTCCAGCCCGGGGAGCGCCTCGCGGACGGTCGCCCAGAACTGCGCCGCGTACAGGTTCCCCAGCGTGTAGGTGGGGAAGTAGCCGAACGCGCCCATCGACCAGTGGATGTCCTGCATGCAGCCGCGCGCGTCGTCGGGCACGGTGAGCCCCAGGTCGGCGCGGATGCGCTCGTTCCACGCCGCCGGCAGATCCTCGACCGACAGATCGCCCGAGAGCAGCGCGCGCTCCAGGTCGAAGCGCAGCATGATGTGCAGGTTGTAGGTCGCCTCGTCGCTCTCGATGCGGATCAGGTTCGGCTGCACCACGTTCATCCCCCGGTACGCCGTCTCCACGTCCAGCGCGTCGAGCACGGGGCTCTGGAAGGCGGCGCGCAGCTCCGGCAGCACCCACTCCCAGAACGGGCGCGAGCGGCCCACCAGGTTCTCCCACATCCGGCTCTGGCTCTCGTGGATGCCGGTGCTCGCGGCCTCCGCCAGCGGCTCCCCGAAGCGCCCGGCCTTGGGCAGGTTCTGCTCGTAGAGCGCGTGCCCGGTCTCGTGCAGGGTGCTCGCGAGCGCGCTGGCGAACTGGTCTTCGGCGTAGCGCGAGGTGAGGCGCGTGTCGCCGGGGCCCACGCCCTCGCAGAAGGGGTGCGTGCTCTCGTCCAGCCGGCCGGCGTCCAGGTCGAAGCCCATCCGCCCCACCAGCGCGCGGTTGAACGCGATCTGCCGGTCGATGGGGATCGGCGCCTGCTGCCAGGCCGTGTCGGGGCACACGCCGCTCTCCGCCACGGCGTGGATGAGCGGCGCGAGCCCGGCGCGGAGCGCGTGGAAGGTGCGGGTGATCTCGGCCGTGGTCATCCCCGGCTCGAAGGCGTCGAGGAGCGCGTCGTAGCGCTCGCCGCCCTCGGGCCACCCCAGCGCGTCGGCGGTGCGGCGGTTGAGGACGACGACCTTCTCCAGCCACGGCGCGAACGCCGCGTAGTCGTTCTTCTCCCGTGCCTCGCGCCACACGTGCATGGCGCGCGACGAGACCTCGGCCATCTCGCGCACCAGGTCGGGCGGGAGGCGGGTGGTGCGGTCGTAGTCGCGGCGCAGCTCGCGGAGGTTGGCGGTGGCGAGCGGGTCGTCGGCGAGCTCCGGGTCCACCTCGCACTCCGCCAGCAGCTCGCCGATGCGCGGGCTGGTGCGCCGCTCGTGCACCAGCCCGGAGAGCATGGCCATCTGCTCGGCGCGCAGCGGCGCGGCCTTCGGCGGCATCTGCGTCTCCTGGTCCCATCCCACCAGCGCGATGGCGGACTGGAGCACGGCCGCCTCGCGCGCCAGGCGCAGCAGCTCGGCGTAAGCGGGCGGGGCGGGGAGGGGGGTGATGTCGGTCATTCGATTCGATGTGGGCGTGTTCGTCGGAGGGTCGTGAGGAATGCGTGAGAGCGTTCGGGAGAGGGCGTTCGTGGGCGTTCGTGAAAGCGTTCGTGAAAGCGTTCGTGAGACTATGCGAGTAAACTCGCGGCTACAACTTCACACTGTCCGCCTGCGCGGACACCACTGATGCGATGGCGCGGCTGCGAATCACGGCGCGGGACGAATCAATCTGTCCAGCTCGCGTTTCGTAGCCCGTCTCGAACGCTTGCAGGCGATCCGGAACGCCCGGAGATCCTCCACGTCGGCTAATGAACCGCAAGGAGGCTCTACGGTTGGCTGCTCGTCCATGGAGCTCTTCGCGAGCTTCTTCCCGGGTGAATCCACGATTGTCTCAGAGGCTGGGGAGCCAACGCTGAGCCGCGACGAACGCGGCATCGATGTTGAAGTCCGCGCAGGCGGACTGTGTGCCGTTGTAGCGGCGAGTTTACTCGCATACGCGCATAGCGCGCCACGGCCGCGAATCTAACGCGGCGAGGGAGTCCGCAACCAGCACGCGTGCGTCACACGGGTCGGGTGACGGGCTCTGCGTGACACGTTTGCGGACGACTGTTACGGGTTTGGTTGCAGAAAATCCTTGCTCCGCGGGTTGCACGCATCGATACTTGGCGATGGACGCCTTCCAGGCGGATCCGCTCACCCGTCCTGCCCCCCGCTTCCCGGAGCCTTCGCCATGGCCGATTCCGCCGCGACTCCCCAACCGCTGTACGCCGGCCCGATCCACGAGGCCATCTCCTCCAACGACCGGTCGCGCATGGAGGAGATGGAATCGAAGGCGGCGCAGCACCTGGAAGAGGTGAAGGCCGCGCTCGCGGAGCTGCGCGCGGCGCTCGGCCGCAACAGCTGACGCACGCTCCCCGGCCCGCGAGAGCGGCGGCATCCGGGGATCTCGACTCTTTCATCCAGACGGGAGAATCCAGCCATGTCCGACCCCTACGAGCCCAAGCATCCTCCCTGCGTCACCCTTTACGCCACCTGCATCCACGAAGCCTCGCAGAGCGGCGACCGCAGCCGCATGCAGGCCGTGGAGGCCCAGGCCGCGCAGTACGTGAGCGAGGTCGAGGCCGCGCTCTCGCAGTTGCGCGCGACGCTGGGCCGCAACAGCTGACGCAGGCGTTCTTCGCTCCACCCGCGGGCCGCCGCCGCGGCCCGCGGGTCCATCTCCCACGCCCAACACGCGAGGACGTTTCCATGCACCCCGTTCCCCCGTACGGCGTCGCCATCCAGGAAGCCATCGCCTCGGGCGACACGGCCCGGATGCAGCAGGCGGCGCAGCAGGCCGAAGAGTGGTTGAAGCATGCCGACGAGGTGCGCGCCGGGCTGGCGAAGCTGCGCGAGCACATCCAGCGTCGGAATGGATAAGACGGCAAGTGCTAAGTGCTAAGTGCTAAGTGCTGTGGGGGACGATGCGAGTGAACTCGCCGCTACAACATCACGCAGTCCGCCTGCGCGGACTTCCGTGACCGCGACCGCCGAGGTCAGCTCCACCATCGTCGCACCCGCGGTTCGGCGACGGCGCCGCGCACCGGGATGACCACGCGCCGTTGATGTCCGCGAAGGCGGACAGTGTGCCGTTGTAGCGGCGAGTTTACTCGCATAGTCGCTACCAACACTCAACTTTCGGTTCACGCTCACCCCGACCTCCCCGACGAGGGAAGCATGGACACACGCCGCCCGGCCCGCATGCGCACCGACTCAGACTTCGTGCGCCAGGTTCCCGTGCACGTGGTGTGGGAGCTGACGCTCGCCTGCAACCTGCGCTGCCAGCACTGCGGCTCGCGCGCCGGCAAGCGCCGCCCGGGCGAGCTGACCACGCGGGAGGCGCTGGAGGTGGTGGAGTCGCTGGCGCGGCTGGGCACGCGCGAGGTCACGCTGATCGGCGGCGAGGCCTTCCTGCGGAAGGACTGGACCGAGATCGTGCGCGCCGTGACCGGCCACGGGATGTACTGCGCCATCCAGACCGGCGGCTGGGCGCTCACCCCCCGGCGGCTGGAGGAGGGGATGGCCGCCGGCCTGCGCGGCGTGGGCGTGTCGATCGACGGCCTGCGCGAGCTGCACGACCGGGTGCGCGGCGTGCGCGGCGCCTACGACAACGCGCTCGACGTGCTGCGCCGCGCGCGCGACGCGGGGCTCAACCGCAGCGTGAACACGCAGATCGGCGCCGAGACCATCCCCCAGCTCCGCGAGTTGATGCACACGGTGATCGACGCCGGCGCGCAGCAGTGGCAGATCCAGCTCACGGTGGCCATGGGCAACGCCGTGGACCATCCCGAGCTGCTCCTGCAGCCGTACCGCCTGCAGGAGCTGATGCCGCTGCTGGCCGAGCTCTGCGACGAGGGGGCCCGGCGCAACTTCACCATGATCGTCGGCAACAACATCGGCTACTTCGGGCCGTACGAGCACCGCCTGCGCACCGTGCTCGACGAGGGCGTGCACTGGGGCGGCTGCAGCGCCGGCCAGACGGTGATCGGGCTGGAGGCCGACGGCACGGTGAAGGGATGCCCGTCGCTCCCCACGCGCGGCTACGCGGGCGGCAACGTGCGCGAGCTGTCGGTCGAGGAGATCTGGAACCACGCCCCCGAGATGCACTTCGGGCGGCTGCGCGGGAAGGACGACCTGTGGGGCTTCTGCCACGGCTGCTACTACGCCGACGTCTGCCGCGCCGGGTGCACCTGGACGTCGCACTCGCTGCTGGGGCGCCCCGGGAACAACCCGTACTGCCACCACCGCGTGGAGACGCTGGCGAAGGCCGGCCTGCGCGAGCGCATCCGCAAGGTGGAGGACGCCCCCGACGCGTCGTTCGCCATCGGGCGCTTCGAGGTGGTCACGGAGGAGATCCCGGCGGACGGGAGCGACGCGCCCGGGCGCTTCGTGCGGGGGACGGACCCCGTGCTGGTGCCGCTGCTCAGCAAGCCCATCGCGGGGATGGACCGCGGCGCGCCCCCCGACCTGGGCCGCGTGCCGCCGCGGCTGGAGCTGTGCTACGACTGCAAGCGCCACGTCTACGCCCACGAGACCGCCTGCCCCCACTGCGGCGCCGACGTCGCCGCCGGCCACGCCCGCCAGCGTGCCGACAAGGAGCGCGTCGAGGCGGTGATGGCCAGCCTCTCCGCCCTCATCTCCGGGGTGGGGATGGAGACCGCGGCGGCGGACTGACCTGGAAAAGATCGTCTCACGCAGAGGCGCGGAGGCACAGAGAGGCTCATGGCTCTCCCTGCGTCTCCGCGGCTCTGCGTGAGACGCTGTTGCCTACACCGACAGCTCGGGGGCCGCGTCCTGCAGGGCCTCGGGGTAGCGGGCGAGGGCGGGGGCGACCCACTCCTCCAGGAACTCGTCGACCTGCTCGGGGGCTCGGCCCACGTAGAGCTCGGGGCGGAGGTCCTCCTCCAGCTCCGCGCGGGTCACGCCGAAGGCCGGGTCGGCGGCGATGCGGTCCATCAGGTCGTTGGGGCGGCCGTGCTGCTTCACCTCGCGCCCGGCCTCGATGGAGTGCACCCGCACGCGCTCGTGCAGGTCCTGGCGGTCGCCGCCGCGCCTGGCGGCACGCATCATCAGGTTCTCGGTGGCCATGAACGGCAGCTCCTCCATCAGCCGCCGCCGGATCATCTCCGGGTAGACCACCATCCCCCCCGCCACGTTGTGCATCAGCAGCAGCACCGAGTCCACCGACAGGTACGCCTCGGGGACGGCGATGCGCTTGTTGGCGCTGTCGTCGAGCGTGCGCTCGAACCACTGCTGCGCCGCGGTGAAGGCAGGGTCGAGGGAGAGCACGATGGCGTGCCGGGCCAGCGCGTTGATCCGCTCGCAGCGCATGGGGTTGCGCTTGTACGGCATGGCCGAGCTGCCGATCTGCTGCTCCTCGAAGGGCTCCTCCACCTCCTTCAGGTGCGAGAGGAGGCGCACGTCGTTCGCGAACTTGCTGGCGCTCTGCGCCACGCCCGCGAGCGTCGCCAGGCAGGCGTAGTCGGTCTTGCGCGTGTAGGTCTGCCCGGTGACGCCGTACACCTGCTCGAACCCCATCTTGCGGGCCACCAGGCGGTTGAGTTGCTCCACCTTCCCGCCGTCGCCCTCGAACAGGTCCATGAAGCTGGCCTGCGTCCCCGTGGTCCCGCGCACCCCGCGGAAGCGCAGCGTGGCGAGGCGGAACTCCACCTCCTCCAAGTCCAGCAGCAGGTCCTGGATCCAGAGGGTGGCGCGCTTGCCGACGGTGGTGGGCTGCGCCGGCTGGAAGTGGGTGAAGCCGAGGGTGGCGAGGTCGCGGTGCTCGCGGGCGAAGCGCGCCAGCGCCGCCACCACCGCGGCGATGCGGCGCGCGACCAGCCTGAGCGCCTCGCGGTGCTGGATGAGGTCGGTGTTGTCGCCCACGTAGGCGCTGGTGGCGCCCAGGTGGATGATGGCGCGCGCGGCGGGCGCCTGCTCGCCCAGGTGGTGGACGTGCGCCATCACGTCGTGGCGGAGCTGGCGCTCGAGCTCGGCAGCGCGCTTCAGGTCGAAGTCGTCCAGGTGCGCGCGGATCGCCTCGACGGCGTCGTCGGGGATGGGGAGCCCCAGCTCGCGCTCGGCCTCGGCCAGTGCCAGCCAGAGCCGGCGCCACTGCCCGAACTTGAACTGCGCCGAGAACACGTACGACATCTCGGGCGATGCGTAGCGTTCCGTCAGCGGATTGGAATACCGGTCGGATGCCATGTCGTAGGCGCTTTCGAGAACCCCCGGGTTGAAACCCGGGGCTACAACAGCACGAAGTCCGCCTTCGCGGACTCCCCCGCGCGGCAGCGGTGTAACGCCGGGCCCATCACACGCGTGCTGGCGGGATCGCACCTCCTGCGGCGCTCCCACTCCGTTCAGGAGCGCCAAAGATGTAGAAGCCCGAGCGATCCTCCGCGGAGAACCACAGCCTCACCTGATGGAAGCTGGTCGGCTGCGCGAATGGCGGACATTCCAGGTGATCCTCGTCGATGGTCGTGTACAGCAGCACATCCCGGATGGCCTCGCCGCAGTCGATGAGCTGCCGAAGCACGAACGAGAGGTTGAGGGCTACTCCGCGGTCAGCATGCGCGATCGTGAAGCCAGGAAACGCAGCCTCGAAATCCGCACATGCCGCGTGGCGAAATGCATCCCAGCTCTCCGCGCGGTGCGCCCTCCAGTGGGTGAGTAGCCAGCGGAAGATCTCATGCCGGCGGATTTGCTCGCTGCGAAGCTCGAGTGTCGGCTTGCGGTAGACTTCGACCGAACGGCTCCACTTCGCTTCCATCAGGTATACCGCCTGGCGTGTCCCCACGATTCCGTCGAATTCCCCGAACTGGGAAACCCGCGTACCCAGTCTGGAACCCGCCTTGCGCCCGAAGCTGGGGCGATAGAAAACGACGGCTTCCTCGGCCGGTGTGGAATCGCCCAGCTCGCTCAGGACCTCGTTCAGACGGTCCGTCAGGGCGCGGTAGGTCAGTCCGTCTTCTCCGTAGCCGTAGATGCGCATGAGATCCGATTGGATTCGGGGATGAACGGTCACCCGCGCACGACGCCGACGGGCGCGCCCGTGGCGCAGTCGACGCGCAGCAACTCGCCAGTGTGGACACCGTAGCTCCCCGCGGGGACCGAATAGTCGCCGTTCCCCTGGTACGCGCGCTCCATCATGAGACGGGTGCCGTTTCGCGGGTCGAGGATGGGGCTCGTGCACGGGGCCGAGCCCGGCGTGCCGGTGATCGCGGACGAATCCTCGCGCACGAACCGCTCGGGCGTGCCCTCCGCCGGCCGCAGCACCGCCGTCGGATAGTTGAGCGAGGTATTGCAGGCCGCCGCGAGGAGGAGGGCCAGCGCCAGGTACGTCGGACGATTCGGGGGGCGGTCGTTACGCATCTGCAGAAATCCGAGGGGTGAAGAGAAATGCGCCGCCCGGAACGCGTGCGACGCAGCCGTTCGTGCACCGATACCGCGCGGGGGAGTCCGCGCAGGCGGACTTCGTGCCGTTCCAGCGGCGGGTTTTCAACCCGTCGGGGTCGTTAACCCGTCGGGTTTTCCAACCCGTCGGGTTTTCCAACGCGTCGGGTTTTGCAACCCGTCGGGATTTCCAACCCGGGGCGCGTCGTCGTCGCGGACGGCGTTCAATCCATCAGCTGCAGTCGCCTGCGCTTCGGCGGCTTCGTCCCCGCGTCCGCCGGGTAGCCGACGGCGGTGAGGAAGAGGCCCTCGGGCGGGGCGGGGGGCTCGTCTCCAGCCCCGGCGCGTTCTCCAGCAGGTCGGCCACGTGCTCCGCCGGGCGCTCGCCCACGTCCACCCTCGTTCCGACGAGGCAGCGCACAATGTGGTGGACGAGCATAATCTCACCTTTCTTCATCGACTTCCTTTAGGTTACCGTCTTGCTGCCAGATCTCTCGGTCGTACTCCGAGCAAAGCTCCCGAATGCGTTGGCGCACTCGTTCGTAACTTGGCCGGTCGTATGCCTCAAACGAATCGGAAAAGCATAAAGTTAGAGACTCTATCAGTCGTTCGGAGTCGGGGAAACCGGAGCTTCGGGATATCAACCACGTCCGGATAGACTGTTGAACCCAGATTGTCACTGAATCGTAGTCGTATGTCAAAGAGAGGACAGGCAGCTTGAATTTCCGAGTCCACGAGAGTGCTCCTTCAAGCTGTTCCAAGACTTCAAAAGGATCAGAGCACCGGATGTATTCAACGTCGGGGAATCTTGAATCCAATGTTAAGTCGCCAGAGTTCGCAGGCAGACTTGCTAGTACCTCCATTCTGTCGTGAAGCTCGGAACAAGCTATAATTCGCCCGGTGCATAGGTCCCAGACGGGCGATGAAAACTCATTTCTGCGAAGAGACTGGTTTATTGCGATGAATTGCGTGATCCCTTTGGAAGTTTCGTCCGGTGAAAACTCAGAGGCATTAGCTTCCAAGAAGCCAGCAAGTTCAAACGCCCAACGCGTTGGTGCGCCGGTAAACGCGAGTATCGCTTCAGCAATGCGCACAAGATCTCCCGCCGACGTGCCAGAGTGTTGTAGCCCGACGACTGCACGGGGCCAGTGCGGATCATTCACGAACGTGACGACGTGGGTTGCCTCCCAGGCGGAGCTGAAACGTACTCCCCTCTGAGTCACCAACAGCGACTGTGCTTTGGCGCGAAGCTCGAGCTGTGAGATCACACGAAGTTCTTTGTGCATGAGATGCTATCTCTCAATCCATCAGCTGCAGCCGGCGCCGCTTCGGCGGCTTCGTCCCCGCGTCCGTCGGGTAGCCGACGGCGGTGAGGAAGAGGCCCTCGGGCGGGGCGGGGGGGCTCGTCTCCAGCCCCGGCGCGTTCTCCAGCAGGTCGGCCACGTGCTCCGCCGGGCGCTCGCCGAGGCCCACGTCCACCATCGTCCCCACCAGGTAGCGCACCATGTGGTGCAGGAAGCGGTTGGCGGTCACGTGGAACTCCAGCCCCAGCCCCTCCCAGGGGGCCCAGCGCGCCTCCATCACCGTGCAGCGGTCGCCGCGCTCCTCCTGCCCGCTCTTGGCGAAGGCCTTGAAGGAGTGGTCGCCCACGATCATCTCCGCCGCCGCCTCCATGGCCGACAGGTCCACCGGGCGCAGCAGCGGCCAGCACCAGGGCGCGTGGAAGGGCGAGTCGGCGTGCTGCGCCAGCCCGATGCGGTAGACGTAGGAGCGCGACGAGGCGTCGTAGCGCGGGTGGAACCAGGGCGCCGCGAGCACGGCGTCGGCCACCCAGACGTCCTCGGGGAGGAGGGCGTTCACGGCGCGGCGGAGCGCGTGCGCCGTCCAGCGCACGGGAACGTCGGCCGCGGCCACCTGGCCGGTGGCGTGCACGCCGCGGTCGGTGCGGCCGCTCCCCACCACCGCCGTCTCGCGGTTGGTCAGGCGCGACAGGACGCGCTCCAGCTCGCCCTGCACGGTGCGCTGCTCGGGCTGCACCTGCCAGCCGTGGAAGGCGCGCCCGTCGTAGTGCAGGGTCAGGCGGATGCGGTGGAAGCCGGGGTCGCTCACGCGCCACAACCTGCCCGCGCGCAACCCCGCTGTCAAGCGAATCTCCCGCTCCCCAAAGGGTTTCCGGCTGATTGACAGCACGCGCCGGAACCCCTACCGTACATCTTCCCCGTCTACAGACGCCGAGGGTCCGCGCGGTAGCCTGAAACGAGTGCAGGCTGTCCCCGGTACCCTGTCCCCTGTCCCCTCGCGGTTGATGAACCTGCAGGTCCGCCTCCACGACGCCGTGGACCAGGAGACCGTGCTGCGGCGGATGCTCCCCGTGCTCGCGGGCGAGCGCGGCGAGCGCCGCGCCGCCTACGCCGCGTACGACGAGGCGTCGCACCGCCTGGTGCACCGCTGGACCGCCACCGAGGGGGGCGGCGTGGAGGAGGCGCGTCTGGAGATGGAGCCCGAGCGGCTGCACGCGCTCCTGGCCGACGACGCCGGCGGCGACCGCCCCCTGCGCCCGGTGGACAGCGCCCCCGCCTGGGCGGTGCGCGACCTCCTCCCCGGCATCGAGCCGGAGAAGTGGTGGATCCGCGCCCGCGCGGTGGCGCACGACGGGCGGTGGCTGGGCGTGCTGGTGCTGGCCGAGCCGCGGCGCCGCATGCTGCAGCGCAAGCCGGACGAGACGGCGGACGCCGGCGGCGACGTGCTGGAGCTCTGCCTCTCGCGCGCGCTGATGCTGCGCGAGCGCCAGCAGGCCGACGAGGCGCGGCGGCAGGCGGTGCGCTCGCTCGCCGTCACGCCGGACGACCGCGTGCGCGCCGCCGAGGCCGAGGCGAGCGAGGCGAAGCGCGACCTGGAGGCGTTCCGCGCGCGGATGGAGGCGCTGGAGGCGGCCACGGCCAACGCCACGCAGCTGCTGATGGAGGCGCACGTGGACCTGGACCGCCGCGCGCAGCGCCACCAGCGGCAGACGCGCGTGCTCTACCTGCTGCGCAAGCTGCTGGAGAAGAGCGCCCAGGGGATGCCGCCGCAGGAGCTGGCCGAGGAGATCGTGAAGACGATCTCGGAGGCGTTCGGCGGGAGCCGCTGCTCGCTCCTGCTGATCGACGAGCACGACGGCGCGCCGGAGCTGCGCCTCTGCGCGGCGGTCGGCCTCCCGCCCATGATCGACGTCGACGCGGTGCGGGTGCCGATGGGGCGGGGGATCTCGGGCGCGGTGGCCCGCTCGCGCACCGCGCTGGTGGTGCGCGACCCCGACGAGGGCGTCACGCACCCGCTGATGCGCGACGCGTGGTACACGGGCCCGGCCTTCGTCTCCCTCCCGCTCCTCTGCCGCGGGCAGCTCCTGGGGGTGCTCAACCTGAGCAACTTCCGCGCGGGGACGGTGGACGACTACGAGGTGGAGCAATTGCGGCTGGTGGCGCTCTGCGTGGGGCTGCTGGTGGACCACGCGGGGCTGGGGCAGCGCCTCTTCGCGGGGCAGGCCGCGTGAGCGAGGCGCAGCTCCCGGCCGAGGCGGACCTCGGCGCGCTCGTGCGCCAGGCGGCCGTCCGCCCGCTCACCGCGGCCGAGGCCGAGGCCGCCTTCGTGGAGGTGATGGAGGGGCGCGCCACCCCGGTGCAGATCGCCGCGCTGCTGGTTGCCATCCGCGTGCGCGGCGCCGTCGCCGGCGAGGTGGCCGGCGGGGTGCGCGCGCTCCGCCGGGCGATGGTCCCGGTGCCGACGGACGCGGCGGGGCTGGTGGACACCTGCGGCACGGGGGGCGGCGCCGTCACCACCTTCAACATCTCCACCGCGGCGGCGCTGCTGGCGGCGGGGGCGGGGGTGCGGGTGGCCAAGCACGGCAACCGCTCCTTCACCAGCCGCTGCGGGAGCGCGGACGTGCTGGAGGCGCTCGGCGTGCGGCTGGAGCTCACGCCGGAGCAGGAGGCGCGGGTGCTGGAGCGCACGGGGATCGTCTTCATGTTCGCCCCGCTGCACCATCCCGCCATGAAGCACGTCGGTCCCATCCGCCGCGAGCTGGGGATGCCGACCATCATGAACGTGCTGGGCCCGGTGACGAACCCGGCGGGGGCGCGGCGGCAGGTGGTGGGCGTCTCGGACCCCGCGCTGCTGGAGCTGATCGCCGGCGCGCTGGCGGAGCTGGGGCACGACCGCGCGCTGGTGGTGCACGGCGAGCCGGGGCTGGACGAGCTGAGCCCGCTGGGTCCGACGGAGGTGCTGGAGGTGGCGGACGGACGGTGGACGCGCCGCACCTTCGATCCCGTCGCCGACCTCGGCTGGGAGCCGGTTCCCGCGGCGGGGCTGGAGGGGGGCGACCGCGAGGAGAACGCGGCCAAGGTGGAGGCGGTGCTGCGCGGAACGCTCGGCGGGGCTGCCCGCGCCGCGGTGGTCCTGAACGCCGGCGCGGCGATCTACTGCGCGGACCAGGCCCCCACGCTCGTCGACGGCATCCGCGCCGCCGAGGCCGCCCTGGACGCGGGTGCCGGCTGGGCCAAGCTCGAAGAGCTCCGCGACGCCTCCGGCTAGAACTTCCATCACGCAGAGACGCAGAGAAAAAGAGAGAACGCAGAGGCCTCACGTGAGCCCTCTGCGTTCTCTCGGTTCCTCTGCTCTCTGCGTGAAATTGCAGTTTTACACCCCGCAGACCCGGCGATCGCGGCCGGAGGAAGGCTCCTCGCGGTGGACGGCCCTGGAGCGAGTCGACCAGACCTTCGCCACCCCCGCCGGGATCGCGATCGCGGCGGCGACCCACATGAGCTTCCAACTCACCAACGCGCCCGCGACGATCGCCAGGGCCACGCTCACGAGCATCGTGGCGACGGCAGCGATGTCGATGGCGGTGACGTCGGAGGCTCGACGCTTCTCCCCGTGGCCGGTGGCGTTCATGGCGTGACTCCCTTCACGAAGAGGATGAAAGAGGCCAGCATCCCCGCTCCGACAAGATTACTCAATATCCCCAGGAATATCAATTGCCCCTTCGGGTTGCTCGTGTTCCGCTCCTGGTCCTGGTGCAGGGCCAGCACGAGCAGGAAACCGATCAGGGCGATCACGATGAAGCCGGCATCGGCGAGCAGCCTGTGATCCGCCGCTTCTCTGAACGCGATGCACGCCGGCGTGAAGCATCCCGCCTCGCTGGCTTTCGTCGTCAGCAGTTCAGAAATATAGATCAGGCCTGACGAAATGCCCGCCAGGGACAGGTCGATCCCGAGATAGAAGTCGCTGCGCTTCCAGGCATGCCCATGGACGAGCTTTCTGGAAATCGACCCGAGGAGCAGGAGGATGAACGGAACGCCGACCGCGATGAAGTACTGGTTGGTGAGCATCCGGGATGCCATGATCGCCGTGATCGAGGAAGTGGCGTGAACGGCAAAGTTTAAAGACCTGAAACCACCACGTCAAAGTCTATTTTTTGATGAAATATTGCGTTCTGGCGCTGGCTGAAACGGATCGCATCAAGAAGTAAGAAAGTTCGCAGATCTCAATGTATCGGGTCTATCCCTGGCCACCGCGATGGTTCGGACCGCGTCGCAATAGAAGCGGGTGGAGTGAGGGCGCGCAGAGACGCAGAGAAAAAGAGAGAACGCAGAGGACTCACGTGAGCCCTCTGCGTCCTCTCAGTACCTCTGCGTCTCTGCGTGAGACGGCCGTTGGCTGAATCGAAGAACGCGCTACAGCCCGAAGACCGCGCGCAGGTCCCAGGGACCCGGGATGGGCGACGGGGTGGCCTTCTCCAGCACCACCATGCGCCGGTCGGCCTTGGCGATCCTCCCCACCACGAACGGAACCGCCTCGTCCTTCACCACCATCGCTCGTCTCCTCGGGATGTGACGGTTGCGCTCCAGGCTCCCCACGCGCCGCAGCTTGCGGTTCATCAATACTTCCGGATCACTCCGACCACGATCCCCTGGATGGCCACCCGGTCGGCCGGATAGTACATCGGCTGCATGGTGGGGTTGGCCGGCTGCAGCCGCACCCGGCCGCCGGACTCGCGGTAGAACTTCTTCACCGTGGCCGACTCGCCGTCCACCAGCGCCACCACCATCTCGCCGTTCTCGGCCGTCTGGCGCGAGTTGACGATGATGTAGTCGCCGTCGCGGATCTGCTCGTCGATCATCGACTCGCCCTTCACCCGCAGCACGTAGTTGTTGCCGCGGCGGATCATGTCGTGCGGTACGGCCACGGTGTCGTCCTGCCCGGCGAAGACCTCCAGCGGCAGGCCGGCCGCGACCGTGCCGTACAGCGGGAGCTCCACCGCCAGCGAGTTGGGGTCGGTGCGCACCACCTCGAGCGAGCGGCTCTTGTTGTAGTTCTTCCGGAGGAAGCCCTTTTGCTCCAGATTGGTCAGGTGCTCGTGGACGGTGGCCAGCGAGGAGTAGTGGAAGGCCTGCGCGATCTCCTCGTAGCTCGGCGAGTAGCCGTTGCTGTCCACGAAGCTCTCGACGTAGTCCAGGATCTGCCGCTGCTTCTTGGTGAGCGCCATTGCGCGTCTCCGCTCGCTGCTGTGGGTTTGCTCTCCGAACAGGCACCGAAGCGAATGTAACCGAAGGCAAACCGAAGCGCAAGGAAAACGTGGTGGCTGACGCGCGGGACAACATTCTCGACCGGATCGTCGCTGTCAAACACGCCGAGGTCCGCGCCCTCCGGGGCCGGGCCTCGGAGCTTCATGCCCGTGCGGCGGATGCCCCGGCCCCCCGCGGCTTCGCCGCCGCGCTCCGCCGCCCGGGCGAGGTGCGCCTCCTGGCCGAGGTCAAGCGCCGCTCCCCCTCCGCCGGCGAGATCCGGCCCGGCGCGGACCCGGCCGAGGTGGCGCAGGCATATCGGTCGGGCGGCGCGGCGGCGCTCTCCGTCCTCACCGACCGCGAGTTCTTCGGCGGCGAGCTGCGCTTCCTGGAGCACGTCCGCGCCGCGGTCGATCTCCCCCTGCTGCGCAAGGATTTCGTGGTCGATCCGCTGCAGCTCCACGAGGCGCGCGCCGCGGGCGCCGACGCGGTGCTCCTGATCGCCCGCATCCTCCCCGATCCCCAGCTCGCCGGGCTGCACGCGGAGGCGCTGGAGCTGGGGATGGACGCGCTGGTCGAGGTGCACGACGCGGGGGAGATGGGGCGCGCGCTCGCCGCCGGCGCCACCCTGGTGGGCGTCAACAACCGCGACCTGGCCACCTTCACCACCGACCTCGCGCTCTCCGAGCGGCTGGTCGCCGGCGTCCCCGACGCGGTCGCGCTCGTGGCCGAGAGCGGGATCCGCACCGCGGCAGACGTCGACCGGCTGGGCGCCGCGGGGTTCGACGCCATCCTGGTCGGCGAGTCGCTGATGCGGCAGCCCGACCTCGCCGCCGCCGCCGCCGCGCTGGTGGGGCGGCCGAAGACGCCGCGCGGCGGATGAGCGCCTGGCCCCCCGCCGTGAAGGTGTGCGGCCTCACCCGCCACCAGGACGCCGCCGCCGCGGCCGAGGCGGGCGCGCGCTACCTGGGCGTGATCCTCGCCCCCGGCGGACGGAGAACGGTGGCGCCGGGCGATGGAGCAGTTATCTTTGGTGACCTCAACGTGCAACGCGCGGGCGTGTTCGTGAACGCCACGGCGGACGAGCTCCGCCGCGCCGCCGAGGCCGCGCGCCTGGACGTGCTGCAGCTCCACGGCGACGAGACGCCGGAGCTCGCGGCGGCGCTGCGCGGCGAGGGCTTCACGGTGTGGAAGGCGCTGCGGCCGCGCTCGGGTGACGAGCTCTCCGCCGGCCTCGTCCATTACGCGGGGGCGGTGGACGCGATCCTCCTCGATGGCTACAGCGCCGAGGCGCGCGGGGGGACGGGGACGGCGTTCGACTGGCGCGCGGCCGCCGGGCGGCTGGGCGGGATGCCGCCGGAGACGATGCTGGTGGCGGCCGGCGGGCTGCGGCCCGAGAACGTGGCCGAGGCGGCCTCCATCCTCCGCCCCCAGGTGGTCGACGTGAGCTCCGGCGTCGAGTCGGCCCCCGGGGTGAAGGACCACGCCGCCGTGCGCGCCTTCGTCGCCGCGGTGCGCGCGCTGGGGTCGGAGTGACCTTGGGGGTTGATAGGGTCGAAGGAAGACGTATCCCTCGATCGTGTCATCCCGAGGCCCGGTCGCGAGAACCCTGCGGATGCACGGATGTCCGCAGGGCCGAGGGATCTAGCCGGGTATGCTGCGAGGCTTGGGCGCGGCAGCGTCGCGAATGACGGGCCTCGCCGCGGTCGAGGCATGACGGTGCCGCGGCTTTCGTGCGGCTTCCGCAGCGGGCCCTGTGACGGCCGTGATCAGATCCTTCGGCCCTGCGACGCCCACTGCGGACACAGGACAATGTGGGGCCGGGCCTCAGGATGACACCGTGTGGGGTCGAAGTCATTCAACGGATTAGAGAGAAGGGCGAAGGATTGATGGCGACGCTGCAGGAGGATACGGTCCGCACCGGGCGCTTCGGGGAGTACGGCGGGCGCTTCGTGCCCGAGACGCTGATCGCGGCGCTCGACGAGCTCACGGAGGTGTACGCGGCCGCGCAGGCCGACCCCACCTTCCAGGAGGAGCTCGACGCGCTCTGGCGCGACTTCGTGGGGCGCCCCACGCCCCTCTACCGCGCCCGCCGGCTGGGGGAGGCGTGCGGCGGTGTGGACGTCTGGCTCAAGCGCGAGGACCTGAACCACACCGGCGCGCACAAGATCAACAACTCGCTCGGCCAGGTGCTCCTCGCCCGCCGCATGGGGAAGGAGCGCATCATCGCCGAGACCGGGGCGGGGCAGCACGGCGTGGCC